>NZ_MPZQ01000030.1:0-10782 GCF_002020045.1 Thioclava sp. F28-4
ACCGTCACGCCCAGCGAGTCGGCCATCGCCTGCAGCTTGTCATTCAGATAGGTCGAGCTGTCGACGCCCAGATTGCCATACTGCCATTGGCCAGCGCTCAGGTTGTACCACGCGATGAGCTGGTCCTCGTCCGAGGCGACAGGCGTGCCGGTTGCGTCCCAGAAGAAGGCTTTCGGCAGCATGCTGTTGTCGATCAGCGAGTTGCCGAAATAGTTGGCCAGGACGCTATTCGACAGGTCGGTCGCGTCGAGCGTGTTGGCGTTGTTCGCGATGGTCATCTCGGCGGAGGTGCTGTCGAAGAAGCCGATGCCTGCCTCTTCCTGACCGCCATCGCCGAAGAGCCCGTCGGGCAGGTTGAACTTCGAGTTGTAATCAGGATCGAAGAGTGCCGCGTACTCGGGGGCGGCCGTATCGAAGGGGGTGAAGCTGTCACCCGAGCCGGTGCCGAGCTGTACCTTGAAGGCCAGAATACGGGCGCCGGTGAGGTTCGAGGTCTTGCCGTAGGTGTAGTACTCGGTGATGCCGCCGCTCGATTGCGTCGAGAGCATGATATCCATTGGCGTCGGGCCGGTCAGCTGCGTCTTCACCCGTTTGCCCGAGCCGGGAGGGGCCGTGCAGGTAAAATCCGGCGTATTCGCCATCAGGCAGTTGGTGATACCTTGCGGGTTGCTCGTGTTCGAAAAATCCGCGTTGACCTGCCCCGTCACGGCCTTGAGCCCGGGCGGTTCAACGCCTTCCGACGGATCGGAGAAGATAAGCCCATCGCCGGTCACGCTGATGACAGGTGCGTCATCAAATGTGCCCGACCAGGCCGGATTCCCGAGGCACAGCAGCAAAGCGGCCGGCGCTACGGTGCGTTTCAAATTGGTAAGCAGTGTATTCGACATTCTTTATCCCCATTCCCCAAGGCCATCGCCACGACAAAATCTGCGCGCGAACCAAACGACTCTTCACTCGATCGTACTGACGACATGTCCGTGCGTTTGCCTCGGCGCGTTTCTGAAGTTCCCTCGCACGGACTTCGGTAATCACGCTAATGTTGCCCTCGCACGTATTCGTTGATTTGCATCAATGAATTTGTAGTCCTGTTTGAGTGTTGCGGATAAGTCGCTCGCCCCGCGGGGGGGGGGTGGCATTATCGTGCCGCATATTGACGGAGAGAAGGGTGCAGAACCGAAGTCATGCACGCGCCCGGCCATATGCAGTGTCAGACGGCCGATGAAAACTTGGCACAGGTCGCCTGCGCCAAAGCCGTCCTATTTGGTGAAGGTGAAGAAGACACGACAGCCTTCCAAAGCCCGTTGCGGAGTCTGGTCACTTCATACCGATCCACCCTACGAGCAATATGCCGGTGAACAGGAGGCGCTAAAGTTCGTCAGTGCCGCCGAGAGCAATCTTTGGCACACTCGAAATGCCTGCCCTTGGCGGCGCCCGCTTCCCGATCTTCGAGACGGATCGTCACTTTACATCTCAAGAGCACCGGTGTCCTGAAGGGCAAAGACGAGACGGATGCTGAGATGGAAGCAGATCTTCATGAAGAGGACGGAGCTTCGGTGAGCGAAGTCTGACGTGTCCGTCCTGTCACGTTGAGTGCTATCGCAGCGCGTATTCCGCATTCCCTCAGGTGCCATATATCATTTGGGCGGATAGCCCGCTCACGCGCCTGTGCTATCCTATTCCATTAAGGCCTGGGGAGGCTGAAAGTCGGAGGGGATATGAATACGCTCAACAAGGAGGGTTTAAGCGGGGTGTCTCGAGCTGCGCCGCGGCGTAGGAGTGATGCGTGCATTTGTTTCGTGGGGCCGCGGGAGATTTTCAGCGATGTGATCGTTCGGACGCTCGAGAGCGAGGTGCCGGATATCCCGGTGGTCCGCGTAGACTACCTGGAGGAAATCCCTCAACGCCGCGATGAGAATGCCCGCTTTGCGAATGGCGACAGGATTTGCGCTTTGATCGTGGAGGAAGGCAACGCCGCGGGACTGAAAGCGTTCATCGCGGCGCGGGGAGAAGCACTTTCTCTTTCGCGCATGCGCTTCGCGATTGCCTACAGCGAGGACAGGCCTGACAGCGAAGCAATGGATTTCCTTCGATCGGGCGCTCTGCTCAATCAGGTGAGCTTCCTGCCGATGAACATCAATATCACGACTTGGATGCTGACATTGCGCATCATCCTGTCGGGGGGGCACGTTGTCCCGCCGGCGCTTCTTGAAACCGGATTGACTGTGTCGAAAGCGGCCTCGAGAAAGCTTGCCGAGCCGGGCCTCGACCTGGAGCCGACGCCGGACGTGATGGACACGCTGACGCGGCGCGAACGGGAGGTCTTACAACTTCTGGCATCCGGGCAGCAGAACAAGAACATCGCGGATCGCCTTCAGGTCTCAGAGCACACTGCGAAGATCCATACGCATCGGATTATCAACAAGCTCGGCGTGAGTAACCGGACAGGGGCGGCTGTCTGGTATCACCGTCACGAGGCAAGAGCCTCACATTTGTAGAAGACATGGAACGCCTCGCCGCGCGGAAACGGCGGGCGGGGTTAGGGTTTGGTTTTCGCAAATTGTCTGATCGGCTGCTTGCGCGCCAGGCCGCGCAGGCACAGCATCGACATTGCCATCGGCAGAGCCTATGCAAGTTCGTCCGCGCGGTTGAGATATTCGCAAAGAGAGAATGCATCGCCGGCCGCTCCGCTGAGCTTTGACAACAACGCGCATGTGCTCTCGATCAGCCCGCGCATGCCGTTGGAGGCGAAGGCGCTCATCGAAACGCTCAGGCCAAAGATACTCTGACCCAGCAATCGCCGGATTGTCGAGCCAATCCGCGCGCGAATTGCAGGCGCCCTCGGTGATTTCGAACCAAACCTGCTTTCGGGTCTTGCTCTGGATGATCGAAGCTCGCTCTTTCACCTGACCAGCGGCGAAGACATCGGCGACTTTCAATGTCACGAGATCACATCCCCGGAGCTTAATTTCGATGGCGAGATCGAAGAGCGCCAGGTTGCGCACCTTTTTGGCGATTTCCAGCCCCACGCGGATCGCCCAGACATGCTTTGGCAGAAGTGGTCGCTTCTGCCCGACGGTGCGCCCCTTGTTCCAAGCGGGACGGAGGGCACGAATGAAAGGTAGGTTTTCAGTTTGCACGGGTGTTCTCCCAGTCCACCACGCCCACCTGATCACAACCCGACGTTGGCGCCTAAGCTTAGCACATCAGGGTGCGATTGAAGCGAATGCCAGGATCAAGCCCAAATTGAACCGGATTGGTAGGGCTCGGACCTATCGCTCTCGATCGGTTTTCGCCTTGATCACGCTGCGCACCAACTTGCCAAAGGCGCGGTCCTTTTGGCGGCGCTCCGCAAGGGTGGCGGAGTTGAAGGTCTCCTCCGCCTGGAGCTTGCGCCAGCGCGCGAGCCGCGAGGCGTCAAGGCTGCCGTCCTCGATAGCGGATCGGACAGCGCAGCCGGGCTCGGTCTCGTGTCGGCAGTCGGTAAAGCGGCAACTTGCAGCCAGCGCCTCGATATCTTCGAACACGTCGGCGATGCCTGCGGCAGCGTCGGTCAGCTGCACTTCGCGCATGCCCGGCGTGTCGAGAACGAGGCAGCCGCTGGGCGTGCCGTGCAGCTCGCGCCGGGTCGTGGTGTGCCGGCCTTTGGCATCGTCCTCGCGGATGCCTTGTGTGGCGATGGCCTGCGTGCCGAGGAGCGCGTTCGTCAAGGTGGATTTGCCCACGCCGGATGAGCCGAGGAAAGCAACTGTGCGGGCGGGCTTGCACCAGTCGGCCAGCGCCTCGATGGGCGCGGCGCTGCGAGCGTCCAGCGCCACGACCGGCACCCGCTCCGACACCGCTCTCGCCGCTTCGACAAAGGACGCGGTGTCGTCGGTCAGATCCGCCTTGGTCAGGACGATCACGGGGTCGATCCCGGCTTCGAAGGTCAGCGCGACGTAGCGCTCCAGCCGCGCCACGTTGAAATCCGCGTTGCAGGAGGTGACGACGAAGACGGTGTCGATGTTCGCCGCGATCAGCTGCACCTCGCTGCCCGTGCCCGGCGCACGACGCTTGATCAGGCTCTTGCGCTCCAGCACGCGGCTCGACTTCGGGCGCGCGCGGTCGAGCAGCAACCAGTCGCCGACCGTGGCGTCCGGTCCCGGCGGGATTGTCTGGTCTATGCCGTCGCCCGCTACCTGCAACCCGCTGCGATGCACGGCGACCACACGCACCGGCGGTGTCGCGGTCAGCGTATCAACGTCGATCTGCCGTGCGAAGGCCGGGCCCCAGCCCAGCCGCTCAAGCGCAGAGGGCGCGCGCCGATTTGGCGTGCCTCCGGGCAGGAAGGCGGAGTAGTCTCGAACCATGTGCCTGCCTACCAGAGCGCCGGGTCGTCGAAGGCGGCGACACAGCGGGCGGTGCCGCGCAGGGGGGTCAGCGGCGCGTCGGTCAGGGACTGGGCGATCCAGCCCTGTGGATGCTGGAGTGGCTGCGGCGCCCGCAGGTCGGCCTCCGAGACGGGCTCGAAGCCCACGCGACCGTAGAAGGCCGGGTCGCCATAGGTCACGGCGATGTCCATGCCTTCCCGCCGGAGCACGTCGAGGCCGTGGGCGATCAGCCGCTGCCCGATGCCCTTGCCTTGATGCGCTGTCGCCACAGCCACGGGGGCCATCATGAAGACCGTGCGCGGATCACTCGCATAGGCGAGGCGCGTGAAGAAGATGCCGCCGAGGAGCGTGCCGTCCTCCCAAGCGGTGAAGACGCGCAGATCCTCGGCGGGCGTCTCCGTGATCAACCGGCGCACAAGGGCGCCGATCAGCGCGCCTTCCTCTGCGCCCTCGGAGGCGGTGAAGGTCGCTCTGAACAGCTCCGCAATCGCTTCGGCGTGGGGGGTGTAGTCCGTTGAATAGTCCATGTCTCGATCCTCTCGGGTGCCTGGTGGGGTCAGACCCGCTCCAGCACGAACATCTCGTATCCGAACTGCCCGCATCCGGCCTGATTCACGGCGATCTCGCGGTGCAGGTCGTCGAGAACGCGCGCTCCCGCGAGATCCGGTTCCAGGGCCTCGAGCCGCGCGGTGAGCGGGCGGTAGTAGGTGTCCATCGCCTCGCGCCCCATGTCGAAATGTCCGAGGACGCGGTAGCCCGCGCGCTTCGCCTGTGCGACGCGGCTCGCGGGCGTCGCCATCGCGGGGTATTCCGCGGCCCAGAAGGCGACGACCTCGTCTTCGGGTTTGTCAGTCCGCCAGACCATGTCGGAGACCACGAGGACGCCGCCGGGGCGCAGAAGCGCCCGCCAGTCCGCAAGCGCCTTTTCCACGCCGAGGATATAGGCGCTGCCCTCGGACCAGATCACATCCCAGGGACGCGTTGGGGTCGGGATTGCGGCCATGTCGACGGTCTGCACCTCGATCCGGTCATTGAGCCCGCGCGCCGCGATCCGCGCCCTGAGCTTATCGAGCGCGACCTCGGCGGTGTCGGTGGCCGTGATCCGCGCCGCAGTCGCGCCGGCCAGCGTCATCGTCGCCATGCCGGGGCCGCAGCCGATCTCGAGGATCGTTTCGGGAGCGAAGGGCAGCGCCGCCAGTGCCTTCAGCGTCGCCGCTTCGGTTCCTGGCCCCCACCGGTCGAGCTCGGAGAAGACCTCCATAAATCGTGCCATGTAATCGTCGTGTGCGTTCATATCCTTCGACAGCCACGCCACAAGCGCGGCCTCCCCGCTGGAAAAACCCTGTGTCATCAGCCAAGCGCGGTGCAGGTCGGGCGCGACCCGCTCGACTTTCTCGTGCCAATCCTTCAGGCTGCCGCGCCCAAGAAGTGCTGCGAGCAGGTCGCGCGACCGCGTCTTCTCCGCGATGTCGTGCTCCAGTGTCTCAAGCCGATGGTTCAGCATCTCTCGGTCGAGCTTTCCATCGAGGCAGGCCTGAGACTCTTTCAAGCTAAGGCCGCCTGCCTGGAGCTGCTGCATCAGACGCAGCCGCTGCCGGTCGGCGTCGGTGTAGACGCGATAGCCATTAGCCTGCCGCTGGCCGTGCAGCAGGCCGAGCTTCTCGTAATAAAGCAGCGTCGCGCGCGATACGCCCACGCTCTCCGCCAGTTCCGAAATCCGATACATCAGTCGCCCTATCCGCTCACACCGATTCTCATCACTAAAGGCGGTGCTAAGGTGTGAAGCTATAGACAGGTCAAGAGAAAGTCGCGTCGGTCTGCGCTATCACCTCATCGGAAACACCATGCTTTCCTTCACTGTGCCGTAGGCGAAACTCGTGTCGATCGACCCGATCCCTCCGACGCGGTGCAGCCGAGCTCGGATGAAACGCTCGTAGTCATCGAGCGAGTCGACGACGACACGCAGCTGGTAATCGGTCTGGCCGGTCATCACATGGCATTCCAGAACCTCGTCCATGCGACCGACCTCGCGTTCGAAGGTCTGGACGGTGGCTTCGTCGTGCCGCTCGAGGCGGATGCGGACGAACGCGGTGATCGGCAGCCCATAGGCGCGGGCGTCTACCCGCGCCGCGTAGCCGCGGATCACGCCTTCCTTTTCGAGGTTGCGCAATCGGCGCAGACAGGGTGAGGGCGAGAGATTGACCGCAGCGGCCAGATCCTGGTTCGACATGCGCCCGTCCTGTTGCAGGGCGCGGATGATCTGGCGATCTTTTTCGTCCATCTTTCGGCTTCCAATTAGCAGATTATGCCAATCTGATGCCAAATGGGGGTCAATAACGCAATCCACGAGATGCGAGACCGCGATATTCTGCTGCAAACAGGAGGTCGCACATGTCCCAATCTCAAGGTTTCGCCACCCGCGCCATTCACCTCGGCTACGATCCGCTGGAGCACGAGGGCGCCCTCACGCCGCCCCTGCATCTGACCTCGACCTTCGCCTTCGAGACCGCCGAGGCCGGGGGCGAGACCTTTGCCGGGGACCGCGCGGGCTATATCTATTCGCGCATCTCGAACCCCACGCTCGATTTGCTCGAGCGCCGGGTGGCGGATTTGGAGGGGGCCGAGGCGGGGCTTGCGCTCGCCTCCGGCATGGGCGCGATCACCTCCGTCCTCTGGACGCTTCTGTCGCCGGGCGATGAGGTGATCGTCGACAAGACGCTTTACGGCTGCACTTTCGCTTTCATGCATCACGGGCTGACCAAGTTCGGGATCACGGTCACCCATGTCGACCTGACCGATCCGGCGAACCTGAGTGCCGCCATGACCGAGCGCACCCGCGTGGTCTATTTCGAGACGCCGGCGAACCCGAACATGCGTCTGGTCGATATCGCGACGGTCGCCGCCATCGCCCATTCGGGAGGCGCGCAGGTCGTGGTCGACAACACCTATGCGACCCCCTATCTGACGCGGCCGATCGCGCTCGGAGCCGATCTGGTAGCGCATTCGGCCACCAAATATCTGGGCGGCCATGGCGATCTGGTCGCAGGCGTCGTGGTCGGACGGGCCGAGGCGATCACCGAGATCCGTCTGGTCGGCATGAAAGACATGACCGGGGCGGTGATGGCGCCCTTCAACGCGATGCTGATCCTGCGCGGCCTGAAAACCCTTGCCCTGCGGATGGAGCGTCACTGCACCAGCGCGCAGGTGGTGGCCGAGTGGCTGGAGAACCATCCCGAGGTGGCCGCGGTGCATTATCCGGGGCTCAAGAGCTTCGGCCAGCATGACCTCGCCAGCCGTCAGATGGCGCAGGCGGGGGCGATGATCGCCTTCGAACTGAAGGGCGGGCTGGAGGCCGGGCGGCGGATGATGAACGGGCTGCGCATGATCGCGCGGGCGGTGTCGCTGGGCGATGCGGAAACCCTGATCCAGCACCCCGCCTCGATGACCCATTCCACCTACACCCCCGAGGAACGGGCGGCGCATGGCATCAGCGACGGGCTGATCCGGCTCTCGGTCGGGCTGGAAGACGTGTCGGATATCCTCGATGATCTGGATGGCGCCCTTGCGCCTGCGCGCGTCATGCGCAGCGCTTGAGATTTGTGAGGTTAGGATGAGCTCCGACGCACAGCACCTGAAGATCCTCGAGCAGCGGCTCCTTTGGCTGTCGCACTGGATGATCCACCACGCCAACCATATCCGTCCCAAGGTGGATGGCATCAAGATCGGCGGACACCAGGCCTCTTCCGCGTCGATGGTGTCGATCATGACGGCGCTCTATTTCTCGGCGCTGCGGCCCGAGGATCGCGTGGCGGTCAAGCCGCACGCGTCGCCGGTCTTTCATGCGATCCAGTATCTCATGGGCCATCAGACCCGTGAGAAGATGGAGGCGTTCCGGGGCCTCGGCGGTGTGCAGAGCTACCCGAGCCGCACCAAGGATGTCGATGACGTGGATTTCTCCACCGGTTCGGTCGGGCTTGGCGTCGCGATCACCGCCTTTGCATCGCTGGTGCAGGATTATGTCGCGGCCAAGGACTGGGGCGCTGATCTGCCGCTCGGGCGCATGGTGGCGCTGGTCGGCGATGCCGAGCTGGACGAGGGCAATGTCTACGAAGCTCTGCAAGAGGGCTGGAAGAACGAACTGCGCAATTGCTGGTGGATCATCGACTACAACCGCCAGTCGCTCGACGGGATCGTGCGCGAGGGGCTGTTCGGACGAGTCGAGAAGATCTTCGAAGCCTTCGGCTGGGACGTGGTGCGGGTGAAATACGGTGCGTTGCAACGCGCGGCCTTCGAGGAACCCGGCGGCGCGGCCCTGCGCGACTGGATCGACGCCTGCCCGAACGCGGACTACTCGGCGCTGACCTATATGGGCGGCGCGGTCTGGCGCAAACGGCTGATGGATGATCTGGGCGATCAGGGCGATGTGACGGCATTGATCGAGCGGCGCTCGGATGCGGAACTGGCGGCCCTGATGGAAAACCTCGGCGGCAACTGCGTCGAGACCATGGCAGAGACGTTCGCGTCCATCGACCATGACCGGCCGACCTGTTTCCTGGCCTATACGATCAAGGGCTGGGGCACGCCCATCGCGGGACACAAGGACAACCACGGCGGGTTAATGACCAAGGCGCAAATGGCCGAATGGCAGCGCCATATGAACGTGCCCGAGGGGCAGGAATGGGAGCCCTTCGCGACGGTCGCCGATGTCGAGGGCTTGCGCGCCTTCCTCGATCGCGTCCCGTTCTTCGCCGAGGGCGCGCGTCGCTACAGCGATGCGACGCTGCCCGCGCCCGCGCTCTCGGTCGCGACCGATCGGGAGATCTCGACGCAGGCTGCTTTCGGCAAGATCCTCGACGATCTCGCCAAGGGCGACAGCGCACTGGCCGAACGGATCGTGACCACCTCGCCGGACGTCACCGGCACCACCTCGCTCGGGCCCTGGGTCAACCGGCGCAAGCTCTTCGCCCGCGCCGCGCGGGAGGATACTTTCATCGAGCATCGCATCCCCTCGACCGCGAAATGGGAATTTACCCCGCAGGGTCAGCACGTCGAGCTTGGCATCGCCGAGATGAACCTGTTTCTGCTGCTGGGGGCCGCGGGCCTGTCGCACAGCCTGTTCGGCAAGCGCATGATCCCGATTGGAACGGTCTACGACCCCTTCATCCATCGCGGCCTCGATGCGCTGAACTACGCCTGTTATCAGGACGCGCGGTTCCTAATCGTCGGCACCCCCTCGGGCGTGACTTTGGCACCCGAAGGCGGGGCACATCAGTCGATCGGCACGCCGCTCACCGGGATGGCGCAGGACGGGCTGGCGAGCTTCGAGCCCGCTTTCGCGGACGAGCTGGCGGTCATTATGGGATGGGCCTTCGACTATCTCCAGCGCGATGGCGAGGGAGACCCCGACGAGCGGACCTGGCTCCGCGACGAGACCGGTGGATCGGTCTATCTGCGTCTGACGACGAAACCGCTGGAGCAGCCCGGCAAGCGGCATGACGACGCCTTCCGGCAGGGTGCCATTGACGGGGCCTACTGGCTGCGTCCGCCGGGGCCAAATTGCGAGGTGGTCATCGCCTATCAGGGCGCCGTCGCCGATGAAGCCATCGCCGCGGCGGGCATCATCGCGGAAGCGTGCCGGGACGTCGGCGTGCTGGCCGTGACCTCGGCCGACCGGCTGAATGCGGGCTGGACGGCGGCGCAACGCGAACGGGCCCATGGCAACGGTGCGGCGCGCTCCCATGTCGAGCAGCTTCTGGCGCCCCTGCCACGGCATTGCGCCTTGGTAACGGTGATCGACGGCCACCCGGCGACGCTTGGATGGCTCGGCGCGGTTGCAGGTCACCGGACCATCTCGCATGGGGTCGAGCATTTCGGGCAAACCGGCACCGTCGGCGATCTTTACCGGCATTTCCGCATCGACCGCGAGGCACTGGCCGCCTCCGTCAGCGGCCTGACGAAGGGCGCGCGGTGCGCTTAAAGGCGCACATCAAGACAAGCGGGCCAGCGACGGTTCAAGCGCCCTGTTTCTGAAAAACACTCCCAACCGCGATCATCGCAACCGGGCGAACTACCAAACAAGCTTACCGGGAGCATCTAAGATTTTCCAAAGCCAAGGGCAGTTCTACGTTCTTCGTGCAAACCTTGATGATTCAGGCTCGGCTTGCCGCATGAAGGTCAGCTTCCTCAGGGCGCCATATCTGCCTTCGCGACTGCAGCGAAGGACCGCTTCCCGCCCGAACCACCTGACTCGTCAGTATCGGCCCAATTCTGACATTAGCCAGCCGGGTCATCGCGGCGGCGCAGCTTCCCCAAACCGGTCATCCGAGACATTGAGCTACTGATCTGATCCCCGGAAACTGGACCGTTTGAAGCTGGAGTTTTCCGCTACGCTTCCTTGGCTGGAAGAGGAGTGGAA
>NZ_MPZQ01000031.1:0-10139 GCF_002020045.1 Thioclava sp. F28-4
ATAAACTCAATCAAGGATGAGCCAGAGCCTCCAAACGGAAAACCGCTCAAATGTCCCAAATTATCTGACGACGCACAAAAAGCCTCGTCTGTTGATCGGTTACATGGCGGCCCGGCACAAAGGTGGTTCCCATTCCTGAAAACCACCAGCATATCGGTCCGGCCGCGATCGCAGACGCAAATTCGAAGCGCACGCGGTGTTGGGCCTGTTCCTCCAGTCGGGCTACGCCCTCCTTCTGTCACAGGCCCAACACCGCGTCCCATCCTGATTGACGCTGAGTCTCAACTTGTTTGTCGCGCCGCACCAATGTTAGTGATTTTGAAATCAGCAATCCATCGTGCCGATGAAATTTATCCGCATGGTTGCTGCTGACAAAGGCGCCGCGACTTTCAAAATCTCATTGCTTCAAGTCGCGTCGTCAGGTTGGGGAAGTAATTTTTCGTAATCGTTTTTCTTTTTGAGCGTCCTTGCCTTAACGTGGATGGAAAGGACTACGCACGGCTTTTTCGTGCGCGGTACCAGATCTGGCAAAAAAGGCCAAGCACGACAGGAGCCAGTGCGGACATGAGTGAACTGACGCAATACGCCATTCTGCTCGGCCTGACGTTCGGCACGGTCGGGCTGGTCCTGAGCATCTATGCCCTCGCCCGTGCGATCGGGCGGGCCCGTGCCGAACCCGCCAAGGACGTGCCCGCAACCGCCGGCACGCTGGCCCGCGATCCGGTCTGGGTCCGATACCACGCCAAGTATTACGGCTATGCGCTATTGTTTCTGGCCTTCGATATGGAGATGGCGTTCATGTACCCTTGGGCGGTCGTCTACCGTGAAGAGGGGCTGGTTGCCCTGCTCGACATGGGTGTCTTTCTCGCAATCCTGTTTCTCGGCCTGCTCTATGGATGGAGCCAGGGCGCGCTGAGGCGGCAATGATGGATTTGTCCGGAGCACGTCAGGGTCTGTTGCGCGGTTTCCGCGGGTTGGTCGCCGGGGCCATGGCGCGGGACTTGCGCGCGTTCGTTGTTCCCGGTGAGGATATCGCAAATGCCCGTGGTCTCGATCTGGACGCCGCAGGGCTGATCCGCGCGGTGACGCCGCGCCACGCGAACGTCTTGCTGATCGCGGGGCCCTTGCCCACTGCGCTGGCCGATGCGGCCAGCGTCGTCTGGGCCCAGATGCCGCGACCCCGGTGCATTCTGGCGCTTGGTGAGGTCGATCTTGGCCCTCTGCCCACTGCCGACGTGACGGCGGAGATGTCGCAGGCGGGCCTGATCTCCGGACTGGAGGATCTGCGCAAACTGCTCCGCAATGGGGCTTTTGCACCAGACATCACGGAGTTTGATGCGCCTGCCCTGTCGGAGCGGATCGAATACACCTGCCCCATGCATCCCGAAGTCGTTTCGGACGAACCCGGCAAATGCCCGAAATGCGGGATGTTCCTTGTGGAACGCCGCGTTTCCGGCGCGGCGTCGCACGGCCATGAGGGCCATGAGGGCCATGAGGACCATGAGGACCATGAGGACCATGAGGACCATGAGGACCATGAGGACCATGAGGACCATGAGGACCATGAGGACCATGAGGACCATGAGGACCATGAGGACCATGAGAAATCGTCCACGGGTTCTACGCAAGCAGAAAAGGCCCATCATCACGCGGATGCTGTGACCAGCGCCGAGGCGTCCACTTCCTATGTTTGCCCCATGCACCCAGAGGTCACCTCCGACACGCCCGGCTCCTGCCCCAAATGCGGCATGGACCTCGTCCCTCAGGCCGAGGCCGGAGAGCACGCGCACCAAGGTCATCATGCGCATCACGGCCACGGCCATCACGCCAAACCGGCCTCGGAGCCGACAGGCCCCTACACCTGCCCGATGCACCCCGAGGTGACCTCCGAGACACCGGGTTCCTGCCCCAAATGCGGCATGGACCTCGTTCCGCAGGCCGAGGCCGGAGGCCACGCGCACAGTGGACATGGCAGTCACAAGCACCACGCGCACACGCCAGCCCAAGAGGGCCAAGGGGGGCACGCTGCGCATGGCGCACACGGGCAGCAGGATGCGCATAGCGAGCATCATGGCCACGCAGGCCACGGCGCAGCGCCCGACATCCCGGGGATCGAGCCACATTTCATGTCCATGGTCGAGCTGACGGAAGGCAAACCGGTCAGCCCCGACGGGTTGGTGATGGAATGGATAGACGCTCCATTCGGCCCATTCTTCCCGGGTCTGCCAAGCGGACTGCATATGGTTCTGACCCTCGATGGAGACAGCGTCGCGGGCGCCGAGATCAGAGGGATGGAGGCGGCAGCGCTGCCATCAGGCGTTGCTCTCGAAGACTTTGCTGCAAGTCTTGCAGACGCGGTGCCCCTGTCACTTGTGGCGATGCGCGAACTGGCCTGCCGCGCTGCCGAAGCTGCAACAGGGCAGACCGCGCCGAAAGACGTGCTGACGGCGCGCGCCGCGGCGGTTGAACGCGAAAGGATCGCAAGCCATCTCAACTGGCTTGCCGGGTTGGCTCGACAAGCGGGCCTTGCACCGCTGGGGCGCCGGGCGGCGGCCATGGAACACCGCGTCCGGACGGCTAAAGCGGATGAGGTGGCAGAGCAAGCAACCTCTATAACGAGCCTTCTGCACGTTGCACTCAACCGATCACTTATGGGACCAAAACTGACCGGGATCGGGACGCTTCAGGGAGCATCGGAAGGTCCTGTGGCACGTGCGGCGGGCCATGCGTCCGATGCCAGACACGGCGACGGGGTCTACGACGAATTAGGTTTCGAACCGATCACGCAGGATGAAGGCGACGCGATGGCGCGGCTACGCCAACGCTGTGCGGAGATTGCGCAAAGCCTTGATCTGATAGCCGAGGCGGGCGCGATTGCGATACCAGTGATGCCGCGTGCAAAAGGCGACGGCCATGGCATGGCCACACTGGAAACACCGCGCGGACCGGCAACCCTGCACCTGACATTGAAGGGTGGCATGGTTTCCTCGACCCATCTGACCACACCTTTCGCGGCACTCGCTGCGCATGTGCCCGACCTGATAAAGCAGATGGAACTTGCCGACGCACTGACCGCAATCGCCTCGCTCGATCTTGATCCCTGGAGCGCGTCACAATGAGTATCGCGATGATCCTTTTGGCGCTTGCTGTCGGCTGCTACGCAGTGGCCGTTCTGGAAAGCTGGGCGGTTCACGGACGCCTGAGCCTGACACGCCCGGCGACTTCGGCACTTGCTCTTTTGGGCCGTGAACAGATCATGCCCCGCACGCCCGACCGGCTCTTCTTCGAATCCGGCCCGGTCCTACTGCTGGTCGCGGGATTGCTGTCGGTGGCGGTGATCCCGCTGGCGCCGGGGCTGATCATTACCGATCTGGCCATTGGCGCGTTGTTTCTGAACGCCGCGCTGGCCTATGTACTGGTTGCCCTTATCATGGCGGGCTGGGGGCCAAACGGAGCTTATGGGATGATCGGCGGCTGGCGCTTTCTGGGCCAGTTCATCGCCTATGCCATGCTGATCGTGATGCCCATAACGGCAGTGGCGATGCGGGCGGAGTCGCTCTCCACCACCCAGATCGTCCTGTCTCAGGCGGCGCTGTGGAACGTCGCCTATCAGCCCATCGGCTTCGTCCTGTTCGTCATCGCGGCGATGGGTGTCGCCTGGCTGCCGCCCATCGACCTGCCCACCGGCGGCGGCGATCTGGCGGGTGGAGTCGAGGCCGAATACACCGGCGCGCGGCTGGCCGTCCTGCGGCTGGCACGGCTTGTGATCATCGTCGCACTGGCCAGCGCAACCGTCACTTTCTACCTCGGAGGCTGGCTTGGCCCGTGGCTGCCGGGCTGGGTTTGGACTGCGCTCAAGACGCTCGCCGTGGCAGCAGGGATGCTTGCGCTCGGATCCAGACTGCCGCGCCTGCGCGAGGCGAAGTATCTTGAACTGAGCTGGAAGCTCGGCATCACCCTGGCGCTGGCCAATATCTTCCTTGTGGGCGTCATCGCCCTCGTGGTGCCGATATGAGCCTTGCCACCGCCCTGTTTCTCGCGTTTTTCGGTGTTGCCGCGATCTGGTTCGGGATCGTCGTCTTTCGCACGCATTCCATGGTGCGTTCGGCCATCGCGCTCCTCTTCAGTCAGACCGCCATCGGGGCGATGTTCCTTGTCATGCAAGCCGAGTTCCTGGGCGTGCTCCAGATCATGATGATGGCCACCGAGATGAGCGTCATGGCGATCTTCATGGTCATGTTCATGATGGACCCCGGCGGCATGGGCAAGATGGACATGACACACCAGAAACGCCTGTCGCTCTGGGCAGGCGGGATTGGCTTGGTTGCCGCGCTTGTGGTGATCTGGACCGCCGGCTGGCAAGGCCCCGTGCCCGACGTGCCCGGGGCCGATGAACAGGCGCGCTTGCTGGGACGCGAAATCCTCGGACGCTCGATGTTCATCTTTGAAAGCGCGGCGCTGATGATCCTGACCGCGATGATCGCCGCGACCATGGTCGCCATCGCCCCGCAAGAGGAGGACACCCCATGATCCCCGAGCTCATGATCGCGCTCAGCGTCGGTGCGGCGCTTTTCGGCGTTGGTCTCTATGGCGCGCTCAGCCAGACCAACCTTGTCATGATCATCATGGGGGTCGAGCTGATCCTTGCCGCGGCACTGCTCAATCTCGTGGCGTTCTGGCGCTATCTGCACCCCGATGTGACCGCGGCGAAGATGTTCGTGCTAATTGTCATGGCGGTGATGGCGGTCGAGATGGCCGTGGGTTTCGGCATCGCCATCGCGCGGTTCCGCTCGCGCGGGTCGGTCGAGATGGAAGAAGCGCGGGAGCTCAAGGGGTGATCTGGCTGGCGCTGACGATCCTCGCGCCCCTGGGCGCGGGCCTGACGGCCCTTGCGCTGCGGCGGGCGCCGGAGGCGATTGCGCTAATCGGCGCAGCCCTGGGCCTTGCCGGGGCAATTGCGCTGTTCGCCGGGGTGGCGGGCGGTACGGATATCACGGCCAGTCTGCCTTTCCTGCCGGACCTGCCGATCCGGTTGGTGGCCAGCCCGCTGACGGCAACGCTGGCGCTGGTCGTCGCGACCGTCGCGGCCATGGTCCTGACCTATGCGGCGGGCTACATGGCGCAGGATCCGGAACGCCCCCGCTTTTTCGGCACCATGCTGATGTTCGTGGCCGCGATGCAACTTCTGGTGCTGTCGGGCGACTGGATCACACTTCTGGCGGCGTGGGAAATGATCGGTTTCGCCTCTTACCTTCTGATCGGGTTTTGGCACGGACGCAACGGAGTGCCCGGGGCGGCCATGAGGGCGTTCCTCTATACCCGGACGGCCGATCTGGGCCTCTACCTCGCGGCCTTCCTGCTGATCGGTATCGCCGGAACCTCCGAGATATCGGCCACGCTTGCCACCACCGGCACCCCGGCGCTGATCGCGGGCCTGCTGCTCTTGTTCGCGGCGATGGGCAAGTCGGCGCAGGTGCCGATGCAGGACTGGCTGATGCGGGCGATGGCGGGACCAACGCCGGTGTCTGCCCTGCTCCACTCGGCCACGCTGGTAGCGGCGGGGGCGATCCTGCTGATCCGGACCGCACCGATGTTGCCTGGCGGCGCGCTTCTGGCAATCGGGATTGTCGGCGGGGCGACGGCGGTGATTGCCGGGCTAATGGCACTGGCCGCAACGGACCTCAAGCGTCTGCTCGCCGCCTCAACCGCCAGCCAGTACGGGCTGATGCTGATCGCGGTGGGGGCCGGGGTTCCCATCGCCGCCCTTCTGCACCTGATCGCCCATGCGGCGATCAAGTCGGCGCTGTTCCTTGGCGCCGGCGTCTTCCAGCACGACCGCGAGAGCACGGATCTTGACACGCTTGCGGGCGCAGGTCGCACCCGGCCCGGCATCTTTGCGGGCTTTGCCGTGGCAGCTCTGGCGCTGGCCGGGCTGCCACCGCTCGCTGCCTTCTATTCCAAGGACGCAATACTCGCCGCGGCTCTCGATAGCCCCTCTGCCGCGTGGTTGCTGCTGCTGGCCCTTGCCGGGTCGGTGCTGACCGGGGCTTATATGGGCCGGGCATTGAAGGTGCTGTGGTCCGGCACGCCGGAGAAGCCCCACGATCCAGTGCCGCTTATGGCCGTCGGCATGGGCGTTCTCGTGGCACTCGCCGCCACGCTCGGCCTTGTTTTCAAACCGCTGGAGGCGATGCTGGGCGCGCATCTGGCCGAGCCCGGCTGGATCGTCCCGGCCATGGGGCTGGCGGTGGGTCTGGCCGGGCTGGCGCTTGGCTGGCTGCTGGCCCCCGCCCGCCTTCTGGGTCCGCTGCTTGCACCTGCGCGGGATGGGTTTCCAATTGCAGGGGGTTTGGACGCCCTCGTGGTCCGCCCGGCGCTGGCCCTGGCGCGGCTGTGCGACCGTCTGGATAGCTGGATCATCCGCCGTGTCGTGCTGGGCGGCATCGTCACAGGCGCACAAGCGCTGTCACACCGGATCGAGCGCGCCGAATACTGGCTTCTGGCGCTGGTCAACGCGGTTGGCAGGCTGAACCTGTCTCTCGGACAGATCAGCCTGCGCACCGACCGTGACACCATCGACCGCGCAATCTTTGGCCTTGTCGATCGCACAGTCGCCCTCGGCACCCGCGCCCGCCGCCTGCAAAGCGGCCTTATCCACCGCGAAATGGCGATGACCGTCGCCGGAATCGCCCTTGTCACCGGCGTACTCCTCGCCGCCCCGCTTTTCTTCTGAGGATCGCGCTCATGCCGCTTCTGACCATTGCCACCTTCCTGCCCATCCTTGCCGGTCTCGCGCTTATGGCGCTGCCCGACCGCTCCACGAAAAAGGCACACACGGTGTCCATCGCCGCGACGGGGGCCGTCTTCCTCATCACGCTGGGGATCTGGGCGCGGGGCATCGTGGCCGGAGATTTTGCCCAGGTCGAGGAAATCGCCTGGATCCCGGCCATTGGCGCAGCCTACCGACTGGGCGTGGACGGGTTGAGCCTGCCGCTTGTGCTGCTGACCTCGCTTCTGTTTCTTCTGTCGGCGTTGTATTCGGCGCGGATCGGGGAGCGGGCGGCCTCCTATGTGGTGCTGATGCTGATGCTGGAAACCGCGTCGCTCGGCACCTTCATGGCGCTTGACGGCCTGCTCTTCTATGTCTTCTTCGAGGTCTCACTGGTGGGCATGTATTTCATGATCGCAGGCTGGGGCTATGAAGAGCGGCAACGGGCTGCGCTCATGTTCTTCCTCTATACGCTTGTGGGCTCGTTGCCCCTCCTGCTGGCGATCATCGGGCTTTACCTCGGCTCAGGTACCTTCGACATGCGTGTCTGGGTCGAAGGTACCACACTGGGCGGGCTTCCCGCCATGCTGGCGCTGATTGCAATGCTCGTGACCTTCGCGGTCAAGATCCCGGCCTTCCCGGTCCACACCTGGCTTCCGGCGGCGCATGTGCAGGCGCCCACGGCGGGCAGCTTGATCCTCGCCGGCGTGATGCTGAAATTCGGCACATACGGGCTGGTGCGCTTTGCCTACCAGATGACGCCCGAGGCCTTCGCGCAGGCCGGACAGGTGATCCTCGCCTTCGGGGTGGTCAGCGCGCTTTACGGGGCCTTCGCGGCACTGGCGCAGAGCGACCTAAAGAAGATGATCGCCTACACGTCCGTTAACCACATGGGGTACGTGGTGATGGGCGTCGCCATTGCTGCACTGGCGACAGAGCCGCGCATCCGGACCATAGCTTTGGATGGCGCGACCCTCCAGATGGTCAGCCACGGGCTGGTCACGGGCGCCCTCTTCTTCCTTGTGGGCATGTTGCAGGACCGGGCCCATACCCGCGGAATCGGCGATTTCGGCGGGCTGCTGGGCCGTGTGCCGTGGCTTGGCTGGGCCTTCATCCTGTCGGCTTTCGCCTCTCTCGGATTGCCGGGCCTGGCGCACTTCCCGGCCGAGTTCCAGATTTTCCTTGCCACGCTGAACGGCATGCCCTGGGGGTTGATCGCGATCCTCGCCATCGTTGTCACGGCGGCGCTGTATCTGCGGGCCATCGCGGGCGTGTTTCTGGGCGAGATGAACGACAAATGGGCCGACATGCCCGATCTGGACCGGCGCGAAAAGCTGGTGGTCCTGCCGCTTCTCGTCCTGACCGTTCTGATCGGTGTCGCACCCGGCTGGCTGATTGACATGATCCACACCACCATGACGGGCCTCGGCAACTGATGGAGATGGGCCGCGATCTTGCCCTTCTGGCGCCGGAGCTTACGCTTGCCGCCGCGGCGATGCTGATGATCGTCGCCGAGATGTTCCGCGCGGCGCGGCTGGTGCTGGCCATCGGTCTGGCCGGGCTTGCGGCGGCCACCCTGCTGACACTGCCGATGCTGAGCGTTGACGCCACCGTCTTCGGCGGCACTTACCGGATAGACCTGATTTCGGGCTGGGCCAAGCTGATCCTGCTGCCCGGCACCGCTCTGTCCCTGCTGCTCGTCCGGGCCGAAATCACCGGTCGCCCGCGCGAAGGCAGCGTTCAATCCCTCGTCGTGCTCGTGACCCTTGGCGCGCTGATGCTGTCGGGGGCTGGCGACATGATGGTGGTGGTGATCGGTGTTGTGCTGACCGGACTGGGCTCTTTCGCGCTTGTGGCCTGGCCGCGCGACGATGCGGCCACCGAGGCAGCGATGAAATACCTCGTCTTCGGCGCGGTCACCGGATCGGTGATGATCTACGGGCTGACCTTCTGGTTCGGCGGCACCGGCTCGACCCTGTTCTCGGAGCTGGGCCAGTTGCAGGGCCAGACACTTGTGACCATCGCCGGGTTGATCGCCATCATCGTCGGTCTGGGCTACAAGGGATCGCTGGTGCCGTTTCATTTCTGGGCACCGGACGCTTATCAGGGGGCGCCCGTGTCGATCGCGGCCTACCTGTCCGTCATCACCAAGGCGGCCGCCTTTTTCGCGTTCGCGCAGGTCCTGCGCGACCTGCCCCGTGACGGTGGCTGGCCTCTGGCGCTGGCCGTGATCGCGGCGGCGACAATGACCTATGGCTACCTCGCCGCACTGGTGCAGACCAACCTTGTGCGCCTGATCGCCTATTCCTCGGTGGCACAGTCGGGATATTTCCTGATGGGCGTCGTGGCCCTCGGGGCCAGCGGCTTTGCCGTTCCGGGCATTCTGGTCTTTGCCGCCGCTTACGTGGCGATGAACCTCGGTGCCTTTGCGGTTGTCCTGCTGGCCGGGCGCGATCTGGGCGATCTCGAAGGCTTCGGGCGCACCCGTCCGTGGCTCGGCGCGGCGATGGTGGTGTTCCTGCTGTCACTGACCGGCATCCCGCCGCTCTTCGGCTTCGTGGGCAAATTTTATCTGCTCTCGGCAGCGGTCGAGGCCGGGTATCTGTGGCTTGCGATCATCGGCGTCCTGAACTCGGTGCTGGCACTTGGAGTTTACCTGCGGTTGATGGTGCCGATGTATCGAACTTCTTCGACAGAGCACCCGTCAGAGGTGGGCGCAGTTCTGACCCAAGGAACAGTCGTGGTCACCGTGCTTGCCACGCTGCTCATCGGGCTCGCGGCCGGAATCCTGCCCGGGCCGTAGACCAGACATTGGCATGGATTTGAAGGTGACCGGGCCAGCCCGCCGGTTTGAGACGCGTTCAAGCGAAGAGCATCGGACATTCGCGCGCGCACCTTTTGCGCGCGATGATGTAGATGAGGTGCTGGGTCCTGAGACCGGCAAGCAGGCAAAAAAAATCTACGCATAAAGCACGAACAGGGTATCGACCACTGCCACAATCGTCAACGCGCATCATCGCATGTGCAAACAGGTTGAAACCGCTGGAGGCGGAATGATCGGGGACAGATAGATCACCTAGATCATCCATCGCGGCATCAGGTAATCTAGGATCATCGTGCCTTCATAGTCGAGGCTTTCCTGATTAACGATAATCTCGACCCAATCCAGATTGTCCGGATGCGGCACGTATGGCGCCAGACGGAACGCCAGACCCGCTAGAGCGCGACAACGCACGATCGCCCCCTGAACACAGATTGCACAGGGGATGCCGCAAGCAACTGTATTCACTTATTGTCTGACGTCAGCGCCTATGGGACAGATTTGAGGTTTTCGTAACGGAGGATTTCTGGTTCATCGCAGCTATCAAGA
>NZ_MPZQ01000032.1:0-9120 GCF_002020045.1 Thioclava sp. F28-4
CGGCAGGCGCGCACAGCGCCCCTCGTGGTCGAGTTCGGTGAATGGCTACAACAGCAACGTCTGCGTATCTCCGCGAAATCGCGCCTGGGGGAGAAGCTCGCCTACATTCATCGTCACTGGGACGGGCTGCAGACCTTCCTGCACGACGGTCGGGTCGAGATCGACTCCAACAGCGTCGAGAACCTGATCCGGCCCATCGCTCTGAACAGGAAGAACGCATTGTTCGCCGGACATGACGAAGGCGGGCGCGCCTGGGAACGTATCGCGTCGCTCATCGAGACCGCAAAGATCAACGGCGTCGAGCCCTTCGCCTATCTCAAGGCCACCCTCGAAGCCATCGCCGCCGGCCATCCGCAAGGCCGCATTGATGAACTTCTCCCGTGGAACTTCAAGCCGTCAAGCTGAACCTGGGGTGGGATGCAGCCGCCGCTTACGTCATGGCAGTTTCCGCGGCGGCTCATTGAGCACTCCAGATTGTGGGCCCGAAGGAACGCTGCCCAGTCCATGCTGGTGAATTGGCTGCCATGGTCCGAATGGATCAGAACCTTTTCCCTAAGCTTTCTCCGAAACCTTCGGCTCGGAGCGCCTGACCGGCGCTCTGCTCGACAGGCTCACCCATCATGTCCACATCCTCGAAATGAACGGCGACAGCTATCGGCTCGCACAGAGCCGCGCGCGCAAGTCCGCCGGCTCCGCCTGATCCAGCCGAAAAAGGCTTGGCCCTCACGGGCCAAAGCGGCCAGTCAACCGCCTGCTATCTGGGAAGCGCGGCTGACTGGCCGCGACCTCATGGCGCGCCTTACGCCCAAACCCCGAAGTGGCCGGTTCTTGCGCCGCCCAATGGCCGGTTTTTGCAGAACCCGAGATGACGCCCGCAACAAATGGCGAAACTCACAAGTAAATCACCTTCCCCCCCCCCTGGTCGCCTCACCGGTCACTCGGCCGCCTCTACTCCTCCAAGCTGCACCTCGAGAGCCTGCCGCACGAGCCCGATGACATACTGCAGGTCATTCGGATCGGAAAATTTTACCTCAGAATTCCCGTTGCCCCATCGACCAAGTCCAGTGACATCCTTCACCATGTTCCGCGGGTCGTAGATGTCCTGAGGTTCGATGTTCAAAGACAGCCTCAGGGCCTTCTTCTGCGGCACCACGTCGACGAAGTTCGTTTCTGCCTTATAAGCTACATAGAGCTTCAGGAACTGCTCAGTCACACACTCGTCAAGCGCCAGCACTTCCCGGCGAAGCTCTTCGAACAACCGGCTCATCTCCTTGCCATCAGCGAGATATTGATGGTCATCGATCGAATATTCGCTCGAAGCGGTCGTCTGCTCTCGATAGGTATCGAGAACATCTTGAGGAAGATCGGGTGCTGCCCAGACGCTCACAGCTTGTCGTGCCATTCTGTCCGCGCGCTTTTTGATCTCTGCCTCATTCCAAGTCTCAACTTGCCCAAGTCCCTCGTTTACGCGCAGCGGGCTATGCTTGAAGCCACCCTCCATGTCTCGTTTCTCCGGGAAGGGATGGTCGCTGTATTCGGAGTTATACCCTGTCAGCGTGAGGTTCCCGAGCGTGTGGAGCCACTTCTCCTGCACCGCGCTCCAATCGTCACCAAGGTCGTTCTGCCACGCCTTCGAAAGGTTTTCGTTCTGCGGTAAGATATGCTCGATCGTGTAGTCATCGACATGTACACGCTCTTTTCGACCGTGGTTCTCGAACTTTCGAAGCCAGTAGGAACGGCCGCGGAAGTTATACAGATCTCGGTCTTGCATGCGGGCAATGAATTCCTCATCGCGCGGAAAGCGGCGATAGGATCGCATGGCGAGAAAACGCGCCTTAACGCTTTCAACGTATCTGTCCCTCTTGATCTCGCGCGCCAGGTTCGCGAAGGTTTTATTCATCGAATTGGTCGGCACCGCGCAAATGGCGCGCCGGAACACGTAAGCCTCGACCAGCCGAACAATCTCCAAAAACTCTTGAGAGGAGATAATGTCGGCATCGTAGTCTCGATAGGTCTCCATCAGGAACGGATAAGCCACGTCGACCTTCAGCTCACGCAGATCCTTGAAGGCCATGCTGAGACTTGGATCTGCTTCCTGGCCGAGGGCCATCGCGCCGTAGTGTCTTGAGAACTCCCACACCTCTTTCACCAGGTCTTCTACGTCGCGACCTCTCGCCGTTTCCTCATGAGAATACTCTTTATAGGCGGAGTAGACATCACCCTGGCGTGGAATTGAGCCCGTGACCACTGTCAGGTAGTGGCGCATGAAACCATCGAAATGCGTGACATAAGCTCTTTGCCCGAAGCCTTCTTCCATCTGGAGCCAATATTGTTCGTAGAGGCGCGTCTGAAGCTTCGGCTCGAGCCCCATAAGTACGAAATTGCGGATAAGGTCGGCCTGGGAAAGCTCCTTGCCTGTCGAATTCATACTCTCGAAGATGAGCTGGGGATTGTCGTGTTCGCGGCTCAAGGCCACATCGACGATCATCAGCTTGCTAAGTCCGTTGCAGATCTCCGTAACCGCAGACGAGTCCTGATCCAGCCAGCGAGTGAACAAATCGAAATTCTGCTTTACCCGGATCGATCCGGAGTCGGGTAATTCAAATCCAGAGACGATCGCATTCAGCGTCGTTCGATCATTCTTGGACAACAGGAGCTTGAAGGCCTTCTCACCGTTTTCATCGGGATCCATGAGATAGCGATTCCGAATTTTCTTGGCTGAAAACCCATCAACCGGCTCGTCATCACCTATGACGCGAGACAGGGCAGTCAGAAGGAGCAGCACCGACGTCAGGCGCTGCTGCCCATCGATCACGAGTTGAGGCGACCGGCTACTGTTATTCGACAGGCTCTCTTCGACATAGACGACCGATCCCAAGAAATGGACGGGGATATGGCCGCTGCGGCCTGCGCGGCGCACATCCTCCCATAGCTGTCGGCACTCCGTCTCCGTCCAGCTATAGGTCCGCTGGTAAATTGGTATGACAAACTGAGGGGCTTTCGCGATAAAGGAGAGAAGGTTCGCGTCGGTCGCTTTCATAACATTGCCTCCATGAGGCGGAAATCTGCTCTTCCGCAGAGCGCCCCGAGCCCGGAGAACCGAGCGACAAACATTTGGGGCCTGCAGTCGCGAGATCTCATGCAGAGCCTCGAAATAAAATTACTCATCAATTGGTATGCGCGATCCGGCAAGGCTGCAACCATCGCAATCAGCCACAATACACCCCGGCTATCTTTGAGGCACCACATCCCATGAGTATTCGAGCGAAATTGAGGTACATCATGACCGGGTTGTTCGAAAATCTTTGCGGGAAGGATGCAAGGACTGATGCCATTGGCGAGCTGTCGAACATAGCTGGCTGGAAAAAACATCATCCTACTCCGGGGCGAAAGTGGGACGTGCTGTTTGGGCACGAGATGTTCGATAGCGATCGACTGGGTGTGCAGGCAGTTTTTGTCGCGCGACGATTTGCGATCGATACGCGCGAGTTCGGTGCGCTCGAAGTTGCAAGCGAGCATACGGCTGGTATCAGCGATGCACCGTATCTCAAGGCCATCGCCGCCGGCCATCCGCAAGGCCGCATCGACGAACTTCTCCCGTGGAACTTCAAGCCGTCAAGCTGAACCTGGGGTGGGATGCAGACGCCGCTTACTGCGCAACTCACGATGCGTTCCAAGATAAAGACCGAGGCTATTTAGCGCCCCGGACTCAATATTATTCAGTCAATAAAGTACCTAACCCGATCCGATAGTTCGGCGATTCACGAGTGATCGCAACATAGGGGACGTTGCTATGTGCAATTTATTTTCAACATATCACACTGCGCTTGCAGCTGTTTTGCATCTGCCCAAGCCCGGTCAGATGCAAGATCTTCAAGCCTGAGATCGGTCTTGCAGTGCTTCTGTATCTCTCGCCACCACTCGTTTTCGAGCGCCCGCCGGATCGGGTCAAGGTGCTCAAGCTTCGCTCTGAGGTAGATGCGCGTCGTCTCGCTGCCGTCGTTCTGACGAAGTCGACGACGCTCGCGTGTGTCGAGTGCTGCTACATGACCGGCCAGCGCAGACAGTGATCTTGCCGGCACTCGCATTTCGAGAAAGTCGATCAGTGTGTGTCTGATCGAATACCAGTTCACGTTGTCAGCTTGGGATCCGAGGGCACGTTTTGCTATCCGATGGATGATCTGAGTGCCGTTTCGCCCGGTCAGCCCCTGAGCGCGGAAATGGATCAACTTGCGATCACGACCCGCGGTCGATGCAGCTTCGGCGACGGCCCATCTCATCGGACCAGTTACAGGCACGATCGGGCGGTACTTCATCGTCTGCTTCATACCGATAGGAAGCATATCAAGCGCATCGAAATCCCATAGGATTTGCTCGGTAGTCATATCGATCAACCCGCCACTTCTTGCGGCGCACCCGAGATCGAACAGAAGCATGTGCAGATGATGCGGAAATTCGCATGCATCGATGAGAGCACCGATCTCTTCAAATGAAACGTGCCTGCCCTTCGGATCGCGGTCGATCGGCGCCGTTCGACCTGGGATCCTGATCGGAGCGATCGGAGAAGGCCCAGAAACGATCTGCTCGTCGAGAAGAAAATTCAGTGTCGCGCGTGCGATGTTTACGATGTCTTCGATCGTGTTCGGACTGAGTGGCAGATGGCGACCGCCGCGGCTTGTGTCGCGGTCGTCTCCGATCCATCCATCCAGCATTCGCTCTGACATCGCGCGGATCGCTGGAGAAAGCTTCGATGCAGGAACCCTTGCGAGCGATGACTTGAAGTAGAGCTTGTAGAGTTCGTCGAGACGCCTTGCCCTGCCGACTGAGAGCGTCTTCTTCTTCTCTCGACGATAGAAGAACCAGAGCTCTTCAAAAGTCGGATCAGACGGTCTCTCAGCAACATCATTTGGAGATGCCATCGCCGCAAGTCGCCGGATCGCCGCCTCGCGAGCCCTCTCGAAATCGCGGCCGAAGCTCTGGGATTCCTGCTTTCCATTGTTCCGGTTGGTCCAGCGAACGTGAAATGTGTTCCGATTTTGCGCGATCGAAAATGGGCCGAGACGTTCAATTGTCTTCATTTGCATCTTAATCCGTTGATTTCTATATTTAAGCACGGGTACAGATGCATGCTAACGCGTCAAGTAAGAAGTAAGGCCCTGATAGCAGCTTTGTCAGAGCCATGCCGCGGTGCTTTACGAAGGGCCTTTTGTTCCTGTTGCTCATCCATGGCGATAGGCTTGACTTCGCGCCCCGAGAGCCAGCTTATTAGTGACGCGCGCATGTAAACGACGGGCTTACCAGGAACGTGCGGAATCTCTTTCTTACGCCGCATCTCGCGGATCTTCGTCAGTCCAATCCGCAGAAAATCTGCGGCTTCTGGCTCAGTCATGACTTCGCGAGAAGGCAGCGTAAAGTCTGCTTGTTTCGACTGAAACGACATAGATGAATCCTCTTTTTCAAGAGGTGGTTCGAGCCGACTTGCGCGACTCTATCGCTCCGGCCGCCTTCTCAGCTTCAGTTGCCAAAATGCATCACATCCATTTCCTGACGATCAAATACAGGTACTGCCCCATTGGACATGAAGTGCTCATCACTTCACCGAGCAATGTCAGACCACACCCATCGTGCCGCTCGTCCAGCCTGGCGGTTTCAATCAACCTGCGCAGAGCGCGGTGCCGTCAGAAAATGAAAACCGCATCTCGAATGAGAGCTACCACCTACTTGGCGCTCTGGAACAGGCGGTCGGGGAAGAGATTGAGCACTACATCCATCACACCGCACAACCTCGCGCTGGCCGATGCATATCACCTAAGGGACGAAGTAATCCTAAACTGACGAAAGCAGATCAAAGCCGATACCTTCGAGAAACGCTGCTTGCTGCATGGCTAAACTGCGGCATAGAATGAAATTCGCACAAGCCAGACCCTCCGTTCTCGATCAGGTCGTCGCGTTCCAAATCAACTGACACGGGACATTATGAAATGTCGGGGCTACGAACCCCAGCAAAATGGGACCAGTTCATGCACACGAATGAAAACGACAAGTTCTCCTTCGAGCAGCGAGCAGCGGAAAAAGTCGCTGCGCGAGCGAAGGATGAGCACGAACTCCGCACCGGCACCGTTTCGTCGGCCAAAATGGCGCGCATGAACGGCGGAGGCCGTCACCAAGTCAAGCTGATCGGCCCCTCGAAGCGGATGCAAGAACTGGCAAAAAGTTTGAAGGTGTCCGCAAATCGCGTTGGTCCGTTTTGAAGGACGAAGCGACATTGACGTTCCCTGCTTCATCTCAATAAAATATTTCTTAAAATACTGATCTCTGTTTCAAAAACTGGCAAATAAAGTGAAAATTATTTCTTACCTTTCAGCTCTGATGTTCGCCGCATTACCTGCATGCGCAGATACGGTGCAAGTTCCACTCCTTGCCGACGGATCAGTTGACATAGAATATGTCTATTCAACCTTCCAAGCTCGTTTTCCTATCTATGACCCTCCGCGCCAAGGAGATAAGTTTGATGGCAGACTTCTTGGTGAAACGTTTGAGGGTTGGGTTGTTGGGGGAGTAGATCCGGGCGGATTTGTTCTCGCGCTGCAAGCGCCTTCTCTGTCTGAACATGCAACTTACATCGCCGCTGTTCTTATGACCGAGATATTCTGCACTCGATCCAATCTTACTCCGGGACGAGTTCGCTGGAAAGAAACTGCGAAACAAAAGAACGATCACTGGGAGGTCATGACAGATTGCTCTCCGTCCGAAGGAGGTGCGTCTGGCTAAGAGCAGACAACCCGACCACACCGATCTCTTTCCATGACGCGCGTATCACGTCTGCAGGCCTTGCGCCCGCCAACCTCAGTTCCAGCCAACGGATATACCCGTTGAGATGCTTCGAAGCCGGTCCGCAGAAAGGCTTGATGAACCTCTTGTAGCGGGCGTGAAGCGAGTTCACGTTCTGGATGTGATAACAGTCTGCGGCGACACGCGTTCCCGGTTTGCTGCCCAGCACAACGTGCTCGATACCGCCTGCCGATGCGATCTTGGAATAGCCATCGGCCCCGTCCGTGCAGAGCACTGCATCTCGAGGCACCAAGGGCGTCATCGCATCTTGCAGCGTCACGCCTGCGTGGCTCGCCAGGCGCTGGAAGAGCTTTGCGCCGCCCCTGTCGGCAACTGTGAGGATGGGAAGCTGCCACCTCGAGAGCCCGCGCATCATCTTCAACCCCTGGGTGGTGAAATCCGCCCACCTGGGACGCGGCGGCGCCGGGACATTCAGCGGATCGGCAGCGTGCCGCACCCATTCCCGAGATCCCTTCCGGGACTCGCGTTGATAAGTCTCATCCGCCTCGATAATCCCGGAGAAGGCTGGCGTCACACCGTTTTCGATGATCGAGAAGACCAGCATTCGCCAGCGCCAAACAGTGTATTTGTTGAGCCCAAGCTTCTTTGCGAGCTTGCGCACTGATAGAGGTGTGGGACTAAGCAGCATATCTCGCAAGGCGACCATGAACAGTTCAGGACGATGGATGCGTCCGATAGCGCTTCCCGTTCGGCCCGAATAAGTTTTCTGGCAGCCGCCGCAACGATAGCGCTGGATCTTGGTTCGCGTTCGCCCCCACTTCTGACGACGTTCCTCTCCGCAGAACGGGCACTTGGCTTCGGGGCTTGTTCGTGCTTCGATCTCCGAGATCGCTTCGGTTTTTCTCCGGAGATCGCGAATTCTCGTCTGAGCATCTTCGATCTGTGCTGGGTTCAGCTCGTTGAGGGCATCGAGAAAGTGGCGAAAATCTTGGTGTCGCAATGGCATCCTCCGCTTGAAAGGCGGAGATATATTGGCCGAAATCTTAGCAGACGAAGCGAGCCAACACGCTTTGCGGACACCCCCAAAAGTTTTTGATTTTCAGTTGCATGGAAATTGTTCTGAACAAATTCGTCAGCCTTTTTTGTATATGCCACGTCTTAAAAATATATCCAATTAAACGGGGACGAAAAGCCGCCTCACACTTACCAGGGGAAGAACATGCAGGTATCAAATCATATGCGCCGCAGGATCGAGGCGGTCATCACGCGGACAGATAGGCTCGACGACTACGTGTGCGAAGCGCTTTACAAACCCGGAATCTCCAGCGCGCTTGCCTCCGCGGCGAGCGCAAGCTTGATGCGCGACATTCGTGAGAAAATCGTCCTGATTGAGGAACTTACCGCTGACGAGTCTCACGAGGCTTGTCGAGGAATGGTGGAAGAGCTCATTGAGCCGATTGAGACTCTCATGCGCGAAGCGGGTCTGAAATGATGCCCGTCGAAGAGCTATCGAAGAATACCCTGACGGCGATGAGTGCGGCCGAGCATCTCGCCCGCTCCGGCGCACAACCGGCTGACAGCTTCAAATCCATTTGATAGAATACACAGGATGTAGCGGCCAGCTGCTTGCATTCCACTACATCGAGATACTCCTCAATCCGAAGCGCAAGCACGCCCGAGACGGAATGCTGTCGCCCCTCGACTTCGAACGACAGCAGATACTGCAACACAAAGAAGGCCAAGAAAGGCGGGGCTATTCAATTTGCAGACTTTCCCGCCGCGCCCGACGGGTTGACTGCGGCGAAGGAGGTGTTCAGCGAGGGCTAAGCATTCCGTTTCCCTGCGCGCCTGTCATGCTCGGCACCGAAACCCGGCCATCAGGCGCGATGCCAAACCCGGCCTGGATCTGTTCAGATGACAAGCAGAGCAAATCAGGATCTGGTCCCACCGTGACCCTCGAGATCGCCTTCGCCGTCGTGCCGTCCCAGACACCGGATTTTGCATTACGCATGACAGCCGCCTGATACTTCGTCAGCACCGCAGCGCCCTCATCCGACATCACCAGCCACGGTCGTCTTGCGGGGTGTGGGGCAAGACCAGTGGCGCGTCCTGCGCAAAAGGTTGGAGGCCGCCTACTGCTCGAAGGCAGATCAAACCTGTACCCGCAGCCACTGGTTGAGGTTCTTGAACCGACATTGCAAAGACGTTTCGGCAACGAAGAAGGGTCCCTACCGCATGTTTACGTGTCACATGTCAACGCCGTGTTAATTTTCCCCAAAAGTGCCGAAGTAAAATTCCCCACTACGGCGGTTGCGGCGATCAGCCGGT
>NZ_MPZQ01000033.1:0-9086 GCF_002020045.1 Thioclava sp. F28-4
GGCTCACCAGGCCGCGATGCGCGCGAAGGAATGGTCGAAGGCCGCGAAAAACGAGCCGTGCGGAAAACTTGCATCAGGAAGCCCTCGTCGACGGGTTTCCACACAGCCTCGGCCCACAGCCGACATTGCTGACAACCGCGACGAAGGTCCGGAATGAGCCCGTTTCCGCCATTGAGGCCCGAGCGCATCCATTCACACTCGGGCCACGCGGTTTGCTTACGTGCGTCTGAGATTGTCGAAGTCCTGCCGAAGCGGGGCGGTGTCATAGATGATCGTCAGTTTCTCGAACCGATCTCGCGCGTCGTTCAGTTCAAACACATCAACACATTCAAACGACACCAGCTTACCGTCAGCCAAGGTCCATTCGTATCGGAAGTGAAGGGCAACCGATTTCGACATTTCAGACGTGTCGAACACATTCAGTAACGAGGTTTCTGATCTGTTCGTATCTTTGAAAAGATCGGCATAGAACTCAAAGGCATCTAGCACCCCATAGAGCGGGGATACAACCTTCGCGTTGTCGCTGAAGAGGGCGCGCACATCCGCGAGATTTCCCTCGTTCAGGGCTTTTAGATAGTCGATGCAAAGCTGTTTGGTCGTCATTTTAGCTCCATTGAAAGAGCCGCGACCGGGGATGTCCGAAGAAGCAAACCGCCCAATCACGGCGGTTTGGATCAGCAACACTATCCACCGCCTCAGGAGCGGCGGTAATAGGTGCCTTGAGCAAGCTGGATGTGCTGACTGATCATGAAGGCCTGATATTGCTGGCGGCGCGAGAAGGCAATGCGTATTCGACCAAATGGTCGCTTTGTCCGCATTGCCGACCTTGGCACGCCAAACCATGCCGCATGAGGCACCGATGGCCGGTTTGGGGAAGCTGCGCCGCGGCAAAGCCGAACCTAGCGAAGGTCGGGATTGGGCCGTTCGCGACGGGTCCGTAGGTCTGGGCGGAGAGCAGTCGTTCACAGCGAGGCCGAAGGCACCCCTTCCGGTGTCAGGACGCGGACATACAGTCGGGAACACAGGCCCGCTCCTCGCTGAAGGTCAGGACGGGCGGAAGCGCGGGATCGAGCACAGAAAAGACTGCGCCCGGTGGCGGAAGTTATGGCGAAGTTGTGCCTGGAAATCGCGCGCCAGTATCTATGCCCTTGTTCGAATTTGTCGGCCCCAAGGATGCGGGGTGGTAGATCGCGAAAAGGCCATCTATCGTCAGCACTCTCGGGCCTTCCATTTGTTCGCATTTTGTTCTACTGTTTGGTATGGAACAGTCGATCTACTATGACGTGCAACAAGACATTGAACTTGGTGCATGTATGGCAAAAAAATTTTTTGAAGAGCGCGGCGATCAATCAGTCGTTAAGGCCCGTATTATCCAAAAATACTTTGTAGCGTGGGCAAACATCGTAGTTGGAACTGCGAAGAGGTGGGGTGAGGGAAAAATCGCCTATATCGACCTCTACGCTGGACCAGGGCGATACAAAGATGGCGCTGCTTCGACGCCCTTGATGGTGCTGGAGAAAGCAATTGAAAACGAGCGCATTCGAGACGCCCTAGTTGCACTGTTTAACGATGTTGATGAAAACAACTCTAACACTCTCAAGCAGGAAATAGCCAAGTTACCTGGTATCGAAACTCTCAAATACCCGCCTGTCGTGAATTGCAACGAGGTCGGGAAGGACGCTGAAGAGTATTTCTCGGAAACTCAAATCATTCCCGCTTTCACTTTCTTCGATCCCTTCGGCTACAAGGGCTTGTCATTACGCTTGGTCAATGGGGTGATCAAGGATTGGGGTTGCGACTGCGTCTTCTTTTTTAACTACAACCGCATCAACGCGGGTATCTCCAACCCGTCTGTTAAATCTCACATGGATGCATTGTTTGGGGAGGAGCGCGCTAGGGTCAGGACCCATTGATTTCAGCAGAAGGGCATGATTCACCGCACGAAAACAGAGCGGTGACATGTCTGATCTATTCTGGCTGAGCGATGCGCAGATGGCGCGTCTGGAGCCCTACTTTCCGAAGTCCCATGGTAAGCCGCGCGTCGATGATCGGCGCGTCCTGAGCGGTATTATCTTCATCAATCGTAATGGGTTGCGATGGCGAGATGCGCCGAAGGAGTATGGCCCCCACAAGACGCTCTATAACCGTTGGAAGCGTTGGAGCGACAAAGGCATCTTCGCGAAGATGATGGCCGGACTGGCTGCCGGGCATGGCGAGAAGAAGACCGTGATGATTGACGCCACTTACCTGAAGGCCCACCGCACGGCGTCCAGTCTGGGCGTCAAAAAGGGGGGCGCGGCCGCCTGATCGGACGGACCAAGGGCGGGATGAACACGAAACTGCATGCCATCTGCGACAGCCAGGGACGCCCTCTCAACCTGTTCGTAACGGCAGGACAGGTCAGCGATTACATCGGTGCCCGGGCGCTTTGCGACAGTCTTCCGGATGTCGACTGGCTGCTCGGGGATCGCGGTTACGACGCCGACTGGTTCCGCGAAGCGTTGAAAGACAAGGGGATACGCGCCTGCATCCCGGGCCGTAAGCAGCGGAAGACACCGGTGAAGTATGACAAGCGCCGCTATAAACGCCGCAACCGGATCGAGATTATGTTCGGCAGACTCAAGGACTGGCGGCGGGTAGCCACGCGATACGATAGGTGCCCGAAGGTCTTCCTCTCGGCCATCGCTCTCGCCGCCACGGTCATCTACTGGCTATGAGTCCTGAGCCTAGATGCATTATCGGCGCGACCGTTCAGCCGGGAAGCCCGTCGATCCTTTCGATGGCGACCAGGTCGTTGTCCCAGGTCGCGCGACTGGAACAGCAGATATGCGCGTTGGGTCGTATGTCGATCCGGCTGTCAAGCGACCCCGCTGGCACGACAAGCAAACCAATCTCCGGTTGAGAAACAGGCAGCGCGGCCCCGCAGTCGGAGCAAAAGCCCTTAACATGGCGTGAACCGGCGAGCCGGAACGTCTTGATGTTTTCCTCACCTGACATCCATTTAATTTTGGCCGTGGACGAAAACAGGTTTGCCGAATGGGCCGAACCGCTGCCCTTGCGGCAGCGGGCGCAGTGGCACAGGAAAAAGCTCTCGAATTCTCCCGATATGCGGAATTTCACAGCGCCGCACAGGCATTGTCCTATGGCCTGATTGTCGTCCATTCACACTCCTCTCGAGAGACAAGCCCCTGTCGCCAGTCGAATGCATTTTCATTTCCTCCTTGTATCCGCGTGTTGGATCACGGTCAAAAAGGGGCTCGAAGCGGGCTTGCGGCGTCGCGGCGCGGCTGGGCGCTCTCAGTGAGCAAAGATCGTCGCTCTCAGCCCTGAGTTGGACATTGAAGCTGGCGGGTCTGCGCAAATGCTGCTTGATCGAACCCGCCATTCGCGCATCGTGCAGCCGTCGTTCACGTCTTGTAGACGAATGATGCTTCGCCAAGAGATGGTGCTCACTTTAGTCGTTGCGGTGGTTGGTCTCGTCGCGATCACGTTCATATCTTTTCATGTCCGGAAATTCCGGTAGCCAGGCTTCGCGACGAACGACCCAATTCTCATAGGTTGGTTTCAATTGGTCGGGCGCATCGAGGCAACCGAGATGCAGTTCGACCTCATCGCCACTTCGCGCGAAAACGGACGATCCGCAGCGTGGACAAAAATTCCTCCCGGCATAGTCACGCGTGTCGCCGTCGATGTTCACCGCGTCTTCAGGGAAAACGGCGGCCGCGTAGAATAGGGCGCCATGATGTTTGCGACAGTCGAGGCAGTGACATATGCCGACCCGATAGGGGCGGCCCGAAGCCACAATTCGAACATCGCCGCACATACAACCGCCCGTGAAACGCTTCATAATCGTGTTTCCCTTCGATCAAACCTGTGAAAATTCAGCCGCGCGCTGCAGCATCGCCGGTCTCGCCGGCAACATGAACAGCCAGTTTGCCAAGCGTTTGAGCGCCAAATTCGACAGCCCCGAACCCGATAACCGCTGCGCGGCGTTCTGGCGTCGGATGCATCTGGCGCAAGGTGACAACGGTTTTCCCATTATCCTGCGTGTCGAAGGTGACGAGAAGCCGGAAGCGGTCGGGGTCATCATCGATATCCTGACCATGATCGGCCTCGATCAGGCTTGGTGCCTCGACCCGCAGAAAATCCATACGGTTCGAGAACCGCGTGCCGTCCGGAGCAATCATGTCGAACCGCCAAACGCCACCTGCCCGGATGTCGGCCTCATGGGACTCGATCTGGAAGCCCTCAGGCCCGAACCAATGCACGATTTGTGCTGGATCGGTCCACGCTTCGAAGGCGGTCTCACGTTCAGCGTCGACGACACGAGCGATGACAATTTCCTTTTCCAAAGGCCACTCGGCCCATGCAGAGACGATTTCGGCGGCTCCATCAGTCACTGGATTTCTCCTCCTTTATTTTCTCGAGGTGGGTCTCAAAGCGATCCAAGCGGCTCTCCCATTGCTTGCGGTGGGAGGCCATCCAATCTTCCGCAGCCTTCAAAGCCAACGGGTTCAAAGTGCAGACACGGCTTCGCCCCTGTCGTTGCGACATGATAAGGCCGGCGTTTTCCAGAACCCCGAGATGCTGTGTGAAGGACGGCAGCGCCATGTCGAAAGGCTGGGCCAGTTGTGAGACGGTGGCCGACCCTTCGCTAAGCTTCTGAACGACTGCCCGCCGCGTCGGATCGGACAATGCGATGAAGACCTGTTCTATGGAGCGCTTTGAGTTAGGCATGCGCCTAAGCATGTGGCCGTAATAAAGTTAGGTCAACACCTAACTTTGAGAAACCTGCTGGGGTGTAGCCGATTTCGGCGCCACGCACAGCAACGGGAATGCTCAGCTCAGTGCGGCTTGGCGGGTCCACAGAGATCAGAAGTTCAGGCAGGGAAGAAAACGTTGGCCTTCGGCCCATTGCGGCCCTTGATCCCAAGGCGCACCGCTGCGGCGCAGCGTCACCGAACCGGTCCTCCGCCCCTTGCGCAGCAAACCGGTTCCGGCAGAGGTCCACATTGCGGACAAAGCCGCCGCGTCTTGGCTTTGGTCTTGTCCAGATGCCGCGTTACCATGCCGAGGCGGCTCTGACCGCCCGCGAGTTCGTCGAGGTTCTGACCGATTTTCCGCCGTCACTCTCGCCGGTTTCCATCCTTTATCCTGACAACCGGCAGCTCTCCCCCGCCTGTGGATGTTTCGAGATTGGTTGGTGGCAGTGTTCTGAAGGCGCAGGACCCGGGCGGAGCGGCACCGCTGTCAGGGCGGCAGACCGGACCCGCACATGGCCGCGAAGATCGTCTGCAGGTGCCTGCGCATGGCATCCGCGGCGGCGTCGGCCGCGCCCCGTTGAATGCACGCGACCAACTCCTCATGCTGTAGGCTGTGACGTTCGGTGAATTCGGCGACACCGAGTTTTCGGTAAGTGACTTCCCATTCGCGCTGCCAGGCGGCATGGCGGCGCGCGCCCGCGAGATAGTCGAGTAGGCCAAGCAGGATGGGATTGCCTGTTACCTCTGCGATACCACGATGAAAGGCGGCATCGAGCCGTTCGCAGTCGGCCCGGGTTGCGGCACGGCGGCCCCGGTTGACCAGATCGGAAAGATAGGCGATCTCGGCAGGGGTCGCGAGCGCAGCGGCCTCGGCGGCGACGGAGGGCTCGAGGGTCAGGCGCGCCTGCATCAGCTGAAGCGGTGAAGCGCCTTGCACTAGAATGGTCTCGCGCACAGGGTGGCCCCGCGGGCGGGGGCCAAGGAACGTGCCTTGCCCGACATGCCGCCAGAGATCGCCAGCGAGCTCCAGCTCGGCCAAGGCATTGCGCAGCGTCTCACGGCTGCACCCCAACCGACGCGCCAGATCCCGCTCCGGCGGCAGCTGTCCGCCCGGCGCGATGGCGGCCGCCGCGCAATAGTCGCGCAGCGCTTCCACAACCTTTCGAGTTCGCTTCGTGGTCATTTGCACCCCGATACAGACCAATTTGCAGACCAATCCGGCATCATGCAACAGCGGCGCGGTTTGAAGGAGAACGAACATGCTGACAGGTATAATACTCGTGCTGGCCGGCTTGGGCGCCGGTGCGCTCAATGCAATCGCGGGTGGTGGCACCTTTCTGACGTTTCCCGCACTCGTCTGGGCCGGTGTTCCGCCCATCATGGCGAATGCGACCGCGACCTTTGCCGCCCTTCCGGGCTATGTGGGCAGCGCCTGGGCCTATCGCACAGATATCGAGCGCGGCGGGAAGCCTCCTCTCGCCCATCTTTTCGGCACGGCGATCGTCGGGGGGCTCGCTGGCGCTAGTCTGCTGCTGGTCACGCCGGAAGAGCTGTTCTCGGGCGTGGTGCCCTGGCTCTTGTTGATGGCGACCTTGGCCTTTGCCACCGGACCGTCCTTCGTTCGGTATCTCGCGAAGTCCGGGCGCGAGACGCCCAGCCCCACCGCACTTGCTCTTGTGTTCGTGGTCTCGGTCTATGGCGGCTATTTCAACGGTGGCCTCGGCATCATGCTGCTCGCGGCTTTCGGCGTCATCGGCATGACCGACCTGCACCGGATGAATGGGTTGAAGAACTTGATGTCCGTGATCCTGTCGGTGGTCTCGGTCGCGACATATGCCATTGCGGGCCTGATCGACTGGGGCAACTTGCTGATCGTCGGCCTGTCCTGCGCCATGGGCGGATACATCGGCGCGGTTCTGGCGCGGCGGGTTAGGAACACGGCCGTGCTGCGTCTGTTCATTATCGCAATCGGCTTGATCATGACCGTTGCCTTCTTTATGCGCCCCGCAGGTTGATCTTTCGTCAAACCGGTGAAACTTTCGGCGACAGCTGATGTTGAGGCGTCGCGTTGCACATTTTGAAATCACTTGGCCCGGCTGTGGCCCGTGTTCCAACCAAGGAGGCGCTGCGCGCGGGGCTTGGCGCGCTGATCGGATTGGCGCTAACCGGATTGTTCCTGTTGTCGCCGACCGTCGATCTGGACCTCGGTCTTTATCTCGTCGCGCCCTTTGGGGCGTCCTCGGTTCTGCTCTTCGCCGTTCCGAACAGCCCCTTGGCGCAGCCCTGGTCGGCGATCGTGGGCAATACCGTCGCGGCCTTTGTCGGGGTTGCGGTTTGCCTTTTTGTGACGGACCCCGCCTTGCGCATCGCGCTCGCCGTCGGGCTTGCCATCACCGCAACCATCCTGTGCCGCGCAGTCCATCCGCCCGCTGGTGCCGTCGCCATGACCGCGGCCATGTCCCCGGACGCCATCGCGCATCTGGGGTTTTGGTTCGCCCTGACGCCAATTGCGTTCGGAACCATCGCACTGGTTCTGCTGGCAACCCTCTATGCGCGGCTGACGGGACGCCACTATCCCTTCCGGCAATTCGAGGATCCCAATATTCATGGAACCGCAGATCGCAATCCGATCGAGCGACTTGGGCTTTCGGAAGAGGAGCTGACGGGGATTCTCGAACGCTATCGTCAGTCGTTCAACCTCGGCGTCGAAGACCTGGCCCGACTGATCGGGGCCGCCGAACTGCAGGCGGCGGCGCATTCGTCGGGCCCGTTGACTGCGCAAGACATCATGTCGCGCAATCTCGTCACCGTCACGTCGAACGCCCCATTGGGCGAGATCGCGGATCTGTTCCGGCAGCATCACTTCACATCGCTTCCGGTCGTTGGTGTGGATCAAACCTTTCTGGGCGTGATCTTCCAGATGCATCTCATCAGCCAGGCCCGCGACGATGCCCTGCGCCTTGATCGCGGCTTTCGGGCAGCGTTCCGCAGGTTGTTGGATCGGGACCGGGAAAGACCGATGACCGCCGCTGATATCATGAGTGTCGCCAGCCCCCGCGCCACCGGCGACACCCCGATCGGGGCTTTGCTGCCGATGATGGCCGAGGGAGATACAGATGCCGTTCCGGTCCTTGAATACGGCAAGATCGTCGGCATCGTCACCCGGACCGACCTCGTAGCGGCGCTGTCCCGGAGCGCGGCGCGCGCCGGCTCCGCCTGACCGGGGTGCCTGGAACCTGGATGGGGCTCAGACCACGTCTCTCACGGTCTGCATCCCTTTCTCGGTCACGATGAGATCGAGCGGGATGTCATGAGGTTGCGGGAAGATGGTCTGAAGGCGCGCCTCTTGAAACCCGACACCGGCGACAAAGGGTTTCGGTTCCAGCGCCGCTAAAGTTCGGTCGAAATAGCCCCCGCCATATCCGAGGCGATAGCCTTCTGTGGTCCAGCCGAGGAGCGGCGCAAGTGCGATGTCGGGTGTGGCGAGCCGCGCGTCCGGGGGCGGGACAGGAATGTTCCAGTCGCCGCACACCATGCGGCTTTCGGGCGTCCAGCGGCGAAAGGTGAGCCGGAGCCGCCTTGGTTTCGACCAGTGGCAGGGCGACGGTTATACCGGCCTTGTGACGCTCCGCCATCAGCGGGCGCAGGTCGGGTTCACCCTTGATCGGCCAGTAGGCGGAAAAGACCTTGCCCGGTGCCCCGCCGAAGCGGTCTTTCAACACCTTTTGCAGATGCCCGGCCAGCGCCTCGCCGATCTCCTTGCGCTCTGCAACCGACAAGGCCAGACGCGCAGCGCACAGGCGGGCGCGTTCGGCCTTGCGCCAACGGGCCACGTCGCGGGCCTGTTCGGGATCGACGGCCAGCGGATCGAAATAGCCCGGGGCGACCTCGGAGGCAGGTCAATGCCGCCTCGGGTCCGACCAATTAGACGACCACGCACCTTTTTTGGCGGCCATGCGGGTCACCGTTCGGTGGGCCTTTAGGTCTGTCGCGTCGATCATCACGGCCTTATCTCCGCCGTGTTCCGACACCAGCGCGGACATCATTCGCGCGAAGATGCCCTTTTCGCTCCAACGCTTCCATCGGCTCTAGAGCGTTTTGTGAGGGCCATTAGCAGCAGGAGCGTCGCACCAGCGCAAGCCATTGCGGTTGATGAAGATAATCCCGCTCAGCACCCGCTTGTCGTCAATTGGGCACTAGCACATCGTGCGGTCATAAGCTTCATCGTCCAAACGGTGGAACATCTGACCGGCAAAGAGGAATCGCCCGTTGTCGCCAATGCCCTCAAGTAGATACTCGATGGCAACCTAACGATGGTGGTCA
>NZ_MPZQ01000034.1:0-8885 GCF_002020045.1 Thioclava sp. F28-4
AACTCGAAGCCGACAGCGCCGAAGGCGGGCAGGAAGCTGTAGCCCGTCGTCTCGAGCATGTCGTTGCGCGCGACCGGGTCCGTGATCGCCATGATGTCGCTGATCGCGGTCTGATAGGTCGCCGCATTCCCGATATCCAGATAGGGAATATTTGCGGCCGCATCGAGACGACCGGCGGTCGCGAACTGGTAGGGGGTCGCCGTCTGCTCGACGATCGGCGCGAAGATCGGCGCGATGCGCATCGTGACGTTGCTGCCCGCGACATCGCCGAGATCGATGATGTAGTTCAGGTTGAGGTTACGAAGATCCTCGACCACGTCCTGCGTATAGAGGCCATTGGCCTGCATCGCCGCAACGATATCGGCGGGCACGGCGCCACCGCCGGTATAGCCGAGATCCGCGACCGTCACGCCCAGCGAGTCGGCCATCGCCTGCAGCTTAATGTCCAAGTCTGTGCCACTCACGCCCAGATTGCCGTACTGCCACTGGTCGGCGCTCAGATTATGCCACGCGATGAGCACGGGCTCGTCCGAGACGACGTCGGTGCCGGTCGCGTCCCAGAAGAAGGCTGTAGGCAGCATGCTGTTGTCGATCAGCGACTCGCCGAAATAGGTGGCCAGAACGCTGTTCGACAGGTTCGTCGCGTCGAGCGTGTTGGCGGTGTTCGCAATGGTCATCTCGGCTGAGGTGCCGTCGAAGAAGCCGATGCCTGTTCCTTCCTGACCGCCATCCCCGAAGAGCCCGTCGGGCAGATTGAATTTCGAGTTGTAATCGGGATCGAAAAGCGCTGCAGTCTTGGGATCGGCCGTATCGAAGGGGGTGAAGCTGTCACCCGAGCCGGTACCGAGCTGCACCTTGAAGGCCAGAATGCGGGCGCCGGTGAGGTTCGAGGTTTTGCCGTAGGTGAAGTATTCCGTGATGTCGCCGCTCGATTGCGTCGAGAGCATGATATCCATCGGCGTCGGGCCGGTCAGTTGCGTCTTCACGCGCTTGCCCGAGCCGGGAGGGGCCGTGCAGGTAAAGTCCGGCGTATTCGCCATCAGGCAGTTGGTGATACCTTGCGGGTTGTTCGTGTTGCCAAAGTCGGCGTTGACCTCCCCCGTCACGGCCTTGAGGCCGGGCGGTTCAACGCCTTCCGCCGGATCGGAGAAGATGAGACCATCGCCGGTCACGTCGATGACGGGCGCGTCATCGAATGTGCCCGACCAAGCCGGAGCCCCGAGGCACAGCAGCAAAGCGGCCGGCGCCACGGTGCGTTTCAAATTGGTGAGTAGTGTATTCGACATTCTTTATCCCCATTCCCCAAGGCAAACGCGACGATAGAAATCGTACGTCGAACAAGCCACTCTTTACGCAATTGAACTGACACCCTGTCCGTGCGTTTGCCTCGGCGCGTTTCTGAAGTTCCCTCGCACGGACCTCAGTATTCACGCCAATGTTACGTACGCATTCGTTGATTTGCATCAATGAATTTGTAGTCCGGTTTGAGTGTTGCGGATAAGCCGCTCGCCCCACGCGGGTAGCGTTATCGTGTCGCATATTGACGGAGAGAAGGGAGCAGGACCGAAGTCATGCACGCGCCCGGCCGACTCATCGGTCTCCCGCTTTGAGAAGCGCTGCGAGGCAAGATGCATGAATGCGCGAGTTCGCGTGGTGTCGTCAATGCACCAAGGAACTGTCGGTTTTCTATCGCCGAAATTGGTTGAGAAACAAAGCTATGCGGAAGATACTCCTTTTGGAAATGCGGGGTCTTGCGCTGCCGCGGCTTGCGAGTGACATGGTTCATAGGGCGTAATTACCTGTTCGAGGACGATAATGACGTCGCCGGCGAGCTGGGTTTGAGCCAGGTGGCTGGGAGCTGAGCTGTGACGGCACAGAAGGCAAGAAAAGGTAGGAAGGGGCTGCAGCGCGCCGCCGCTGGTGCGCTGTTTCGGCGAAACCTCTTTCGATATGCGATCGCAGCAGTCGCGGTGGCCACCGTTGCATTGATTGGTCTCGCTCTTCGGGGCGTGCTCAACGACGGCTCGCTCCTTATCATATTCCTTCCAGCAATCCTGACCGCCTCGGTGATCGGGGGAATAGGTCCGGCTCTACTCGCGATCGGACTGTCGGTCATCGGAAGTGCGGCGTTGTTCAGCCTACATAGGCTCGAGGCGACGCCTCTATTGCCTTATGCGGTGTTCGTGGTTGTCGCTTTCGTCATCGCCTGGATGGGCGAGATGCTCCATCGCACGCGTCGGCAGATGGATGATACGGAGAAGGAGCTTCGGGAACGCGAGGCACATCTGCGTACGCTGTTCAACTCGTCGCCGGATGCAACGATCGTCATCGATGCCAATGGAATCATGACATCCTTCAACGCGGCAGCCGAAAGACAGTTTGGCCACCCGGAAGACGACGTCGTCGGGCAGAACGTCAAAATGCTGATGCCGGAGCCCTATCATGACGAGCATGACGGTTACATCCAGCGCTACCTCACTACGGGTCAGAAGCGCATTATCGGCATCGACCGGATCGTTGTCGGGCGGCGCAAGGACGGTTCAACCTTTCCCATGAAGCTGACGGTCGGAGAGATCCGCCACGGTGAGAAGATTTTCTTCGCCGGCTTCGTAGAAGACCTGACCGAACGCACCAACTCGCGCGCACAGCTGCAAGAAGTCGAGGCGGAGTTGGCGCGCCTCGCACGATTGAACGAACTGGGCGAGATGGCTTCCACTCTGGCCCACGAATTGAACCAGCCGTTGTCAGCCATTGCCAACTATGCGCAGGGGTGTACTCGCCTGCTGCAACAGGCCCCCGACTCAACTGCCGCGAGAATGCGGGAAGCGGTCGAGGAAATGGCTCGACAGTCGCTTCGGGCGGGCCAGATCATCCGCCACCTGAGGGAACTCGTTGTTCGAGGTGACAGCCAGAATTCTGTCGAGAATCTCCGCAAGCTTGTCGAGGAAGCGAGCGCTCTCGCGCTGATGGGCACGAACGACGTGGGCGTTCAGTCAGACTTCGAATTCGATCCCACAGTGGGCCCGCTGTTGGTCGATCGCGTTCAGATACAGCAGGTGCTAACCAACCTGATGCGCAATGCGATCGAAGCTATGCGCAACAGTGATGCAAGAAGGTTGAGCGTACGGACTTTCGCAGATGGCCCTGAGCAAGTGGTCGTGGAAGTCTCCGATACCGGGCCAGGGATATCTGCGGAAATCGCGTCGCAACTTTTCAAACCGTTCGTGACAACGAAGTCCGGAGGTATGGGAATCGGGCTTTCGATCTCCAAGCGCATCATCGAGTCCCATGGAGGCACCATCGAAGTGTCGAAGAATGCCGACGGTGGTGCGACCTTCCGTTTCACCCTGCCAATCTACGAAGATGAGAGAGCAAATGCTGCCAGATAATTTTATGGTTCACCTCGTCGACGACGAGGACGCGGTCAGAAAGTCACTTGCCTTTATGCTCACGATGGCTGGTTTCACAGTACGACAGCACCAGTCTGCGACCGACTTTCTCGCTGCAGCGCCAACGATCCAACAAGCGTGCCTCGTGACCGACCTGAGGATGCCAGATATTGATGGTGTCGAGCTACTTCGCGAGATGGAACGCATTCGGGTTCGAATTCCCGCGATCGTGGTGACTGGCCACGGCGACGTGCCATTGGCGGTCGAAGCGATGAAAGCGGGCGCCCGCGACTTCATCGAGAAACCCTTCGAAGAAGAAAGCCTGATCGAGGCGATAAACCGCATCGCCTCCGAGTTGGAAGCAGAAGGTGAAGCTGAGAACACCGATGCCATTCGCTGCCGTCTCGACCGTCTGAGCGGACGGGAGAAGGAAGTCTTGTCCGGTGTCGTGTCAGGCCTACCGAACAAGACGATCGCCTACGATCTCAACATCAGTCCCCGAACAGTCGAAGTCCATCGGGCGGCGGTGATGTCCAAGATGGCTGCCGGAAGCCTCCCGGAACTCGTGCGCATGGCACTCGCAGCGGGGTTCCTCGGCCAATAGCCGGGCGCCCGCAGACATTCTCAAATTGACTTACCTCAACGCCGGACGCGCTTGTTTGCGGCAGTAATGCCATACGCAAGGGAAACTATCTCTGCGTTATAGCAAGGAGAGCACAGCTGGACATGAGGCGATCAATCTTCGTCGTTGCACAGGATGACGGGTTGCGACGATCCATAGCCTTTGCCCTTGAGGCTGAGGGATTGCTCGTCATGTCGTCCAGCAGTCTCCGGACAATGCGAGAGGTATCGGGGGCTGCAGAAATCGGCTGCGCGGTGATCGACGAAGACGCCATCTCCTCAGAGGAAGATGGGTGGCACGTGGTCAGGGGTTTTGCCGTTCCAATCGTTCTTTTGGCCGACCGCCTACGGACGATGCCTGATACCTTCAGCGGCACCGTCCTGCTGAAGCCACTTCTTGGGGGACGGCTTGTCGAGGCAGTCGCGGGCAGCCTCAATCCAAAGGTCCGCTCTAAGTAGAATCCCGTACGGACATCTCCGAATTTCGCAAAAGATGGAAATGCGCGATGAATCTTTCTGCGTAGGACAGGGAGATCACTATGACCATTCAAAGCAACCGCGAATTCGCCGCACTGGCCCGGATCGCGAAGGTCGGAAACCACAAGAGCACGTTTGCCACCTCCCCGGCGAACCCAGTGACCCATTATGCTGCGGGCGACCTCATCTTTGGACAGGGGGACCACGCCGGAAAAATTTTCACGGTGAAAGGCGGGATGGTCCGTCTCTACCATCTGTTCGCTGATGGCCGGCGCCAGATTCTGGCCTTCTGCATGCCGGGCGAGGTCTTCGGTTTCGCCGTCCATGGAACTTATGAATTCTTTGCGGAAGCGATCGAGGATAGCTCGGTTGCCGTTCACGATGTGCAGGATTCCCTGACTGAAGTTTGGCTGAGCGCACTCAAGGCACACCTTCTCGCCGCGCAAAGTCAACAGCTGGTTCTTGGTCGGCAATACGCGTGCGAGCGTCTTGTATCGTTCTTGCTCGATATGGCCAACCGTCAGGGAGGGCAGCAACACGTGGAGCTTTCCATGACCCGCTCCGATATCGCGGACTACCTTGGTCTGACCCTCGAGACAGTTTCCCGCGGCCTGAGCAGGCTGAAGAAGGACGGGTTAATTCGGATGCATAGTGCCCGCTGCATCGAAATTCCAGCGCTCGAGGCGCTTCAGGAAATGATTGAGTAAATAAGGAGGCAATCTTGTCCCCTTTGGCACAAATGGAAGCTCGGCCGAGGCGGTGTGGCCATGACACCGCGCAGCCGTATCGGGGCTGCGGGTCTTCGCTCATTCGCAGGTCTTGGACCGCCAAATCGCGATACCGGTTTCGACAATACCGCAATGCAGGCAGCCCAGCTCCCGTGTCCATGCCCTGAACCGGGCCCGGGCAGAATCCATAATCCTCAGTTCGCGATCGTCGAGCACTTCTTCGGTTAGGTCACTTCCAACTTGCTTCTTGAGCCGCTCTTATTAACGTTTTTGGCTTACAGATGAGGTGGGAAGTCCGTTGCATATCATACTTGTGGTTGCATTGAGTTCGAAAAAAGGGGGCGAACTTCGGTGCCATCGCTCCGCCCAGTGAAAACTGGACCATTTGAGACTGGGGTTTTCCATTAAGGTCACCCGACCGGATCAAAGAGCCCTTTCCGGGCAGTTGAGCAAACCGATTCTTTTCAGGCGGTGAGGCTTCGAAGTGCAAGCCGCATTTGCTTCTCGATCTCGATCAGGGCGAAGAAAACGATGCCGATCAGGATGATCAATACGCCTTCAGGGAATGGCACCGCTTGTGTTCCGAACACCTTCTGCAAAGGGGGAACGTAGGTGATCGCGAACTGAGCGGCTATGACGGTGAGCACGCAGACCCAGATGATCGGCGTTCCCCGGGCAGCCGCCCAGGTGAGTGAGGTGCCGTGGATGTTGCGGATGAAGAAGAGATGGAAAATCTCGAGTACCACCAAGGTGTTCATTGCCATCGTCTGCGCGAGGACCGGTGAATAGCCCCGGTCGGTGGCGTAGAAGTAAACCCCGAAAACCGCCATCAGGAATAGCGACGAGACGAGCACGATGTGCCAGATCAGTTGACCCGTCAGCAGCGGCGCGGCGCGCGGGCGAGGGGGGCGGCGCATGGTGCCGGGCTCGGACGGCTCGAACGCGAGCGCGACGCCCAGCGTCACGGCGGTGATCAGGTTGACCCAGAGGATCTGCACCGCCGAAATCGGTAGTGTCATGCCGGCAAAGAGCGCTGCGACGATCGTCATTGCCTCGCCAGCATTGGTGGGTAGCGTCCAGCTGATGACCTTTTTGATATTGTCATAGACCGTCCGGCCCTCGCGCACTGCGGCGGCGATAGATGCGAAATTGTCGTCGGCGAGTACGAATTCGGCGGCCTCCTTGGCTGCCTCGCTGCCTTTCCGACCCATGGCGATCCCGGCATCGGCGCGCTTGAGCGCCGGTGCATCGTTTACCCCGTCTCCGGTCATGGCGACGGTCAGCCCCTGCGATTGCAGGGCCGTTACGAGCCGCAATTTGTGGGCCGGAGAAGTGCGCGCGAAGATGTCGGTCTTCACGGCCGCGTCGGCCAGTTCGGCGTCGTCCATCGCCTCGATATCCGCTCCGGTGAGAACGCGCTCGGCGTTCTTCAGCCCGATTCTTCCGGCGATGGCGCGCGCCGTGGCGGCATGGTCGCCGGTGATCATCTTCACTTGGATACCCGCGGTATGACAGTCGGCGACGGCGTCGATGGCCTCGGCCCGCGGGGGATCGATCAGGCCGATCAGGCCGACGAGGGTCAGCTGCCCCTCGAGGTCAGCCGACACCAACTCGGCGTGGCCGGCAGACACCGCGCGTGTGGCGACCGCGATCACCCGCTGGCCCTCGGCAGCGAGCTCCTCGATCGCTGCGTGCCAGTGATCGACGTCCAGCGGTTCCGTGCTGCCGTCGGCGCTGCGCTGGTCGGCGCAGAGTGCAAGCACCGCCTCGGGGGCGCCCTTGACGTGGATGCAGGCGTGGCCTTTGCGGTCGCGGTGCAGCGTGGCCATGTAGCGATGCGCCGCATCGAAGGGGATTGCATCGGCACGGGACCATTCGCGGAAGGGCTCGGGCCCGTCTCGGGTGACTTTGCCGGCGAGCGCCATGAGCGCGCCCTCCATCGGGTCGCCCTCGACACGCCAGCCTTCGGCATGGCTGTGCAGCAGCGCATCGTTGCAAAGCGCCGCGGCGCGGGCGAATTCCATCAGCACCGCGTGGTCGTCCGGGTCGATATCGGCATCGCGCCAGCGCACCGCGCCTTCGGGAGCGTAACCGTTGCCCATCACGGAATAAACGTGCTCGGTCGCGGCGAGTGAGGCCACCGTCATTTCGTTGCGCGTCAGCGTTCCGGTCTTGTCCGAGCAGATCACCGAGACTGCGCCCAGCGTCTCGATCGCCGGCAGGCGGCGAACGATGGCGTTGCGTCGGGCCATTGCCTGCACCCCGACAGCGAGGGTGATCGTCAACACTGCTGGCAATCCCTCGGGAATCGCAGCTACCGAGAGGCCGACGATGGCCATGAACAGGTCGGAAAACGGCAGGTGGCCGACGAAGTAGCCGTAGGTCAGGAGTGTCGCCGCCACCATAAGGATGAAGACCGTCAGCCAGCGGGCGAAGCGGTCCATTTGCGCGACGAGCGGCGTCGTCAGCGTCTCGACCCGGCTCAGCATGCCGCTAATCCGGCCAATCTGGGTCTGTGCGCCCGTCGCCACGACGCCGCCGCGTCCCGCCCCGGCGGCCACCAGCGTGCCCGAGAAGAGCATCGAATTCCGGTCGCCCAGCGGCGCATCCTCCGCGACCGATGCGGTGCCCTTGTCGACCGGCACGGATTCGCCGGTCAGGATCGCCTCCTCGGCCTTCAGCCCCCGGGCCGAGATCAACCGAAGATCGGCTGTCACCCGATCACCCGCCTCGATCAGCACGATGTCGCCGGGCACCAGATCGGCCGCGTCAACGCTCTGTCGGCGTCCGTCGCGCAGCACCGCCGCGCGCGGCGCCAGCATATCCCGGATCGCGGCCATTGCTTGCTCGGCGCGGCCTTCTTGGACATAGCCGATCACCGTGTTGACGATTACCACGGCAAGGATCACGCCCATGTCCAGCCAATGCTGAAGAGCCCCCGTCACCGCGGCGGAGGCGAGCAGCACATAGATCAGCACGTTGTGGAAGTGCGCCAGGAAGCGCAGCAGCGGGCTTAGTCGGGGCGGTTCGGGTAGCTGGTTGGGGCCGTGCGCGACTCGGCGCCGCGCCGCTTCCTCGCTGCTAAGTCCTTCCGCCTTGGCCGTGACCGCCTGAAGGGCCTCAGTCGGGGACAATGCGTGAAGTCTCGACGGGCTATACTGCTCTGCCGCCAGAGGTCGGGCATCAAGTGAATGCAGGATCTCCGCGCTTTGTCTGGGGCGGATGGGATGGGGCGGCATGTGGCTCCTCATCGCGTCGGGAAGAGGCGTCAGGTTCGATCTGATATGCTGGAAACTCGGCACTCATCATGTGGGAGATTACTTGATTGAGCAACTCCACTGAGACGCGACCCTTGGGAATTGCGCGAGCAGGGTGCCGTGAGCACTAACTTATTCGCGAGAAACCTGTCAACTTGATCAGATTGTCGGCGACGAAGATGCCGACGCGATAGGCGAAATAGGTCGCTTTGCGCCACCCTTTCCTTGACTTGCAGAGCAGAGGGGCCCTGATCTAATTCGCAACCGCAGGGTCACCGCTGATACCGAGGTGCCTTAGCAGACATTCGTCCGCGCTGCAGCGAATGACCGGTTTCCGCCGATTCTGTGGAAAAACACCCGTTCGCGATTGCAGAAATTGGAAGCTTTCGTGATGTGCGACTGCCTTTCCTATA
>NZ_MPZQ01000035.1:0-8427 GCF_002020045.1 Thioclava sp. F28-4
ACCGGCTGATCGCCGCAACCGCCGTAGTGGGGAATTTTACTTCGGCACTTTTGGGGAAAATTAACACGGCGTTGACACTGGAAAGGTCTTCATCCGCAATGAGGTCCTTGCGGAAATAATGGCAGTAGCCCCTTTTGGTGGATCTTTCGCCCGACGCGCTACTAAGTTCTTTTTGCAGGCATTCGCGAAATTCCGGTTTTTCGGCAGGGTCACCGGACAAGGCAATGCAGAAGCTCCAAACCCGCCGGGTTGGATCAAGTGTGAGTTCAAGCGCCAAGAGAGAATGCGAAGGAAGCCAGCGGCTTTCAGAATTGACGAGGCGCGGAAATTCCCGGTTCAGCTTCGCGAACTCAAACCGCTGCCAGTGCATATCGCTCTTGTCCGGTTTAATGGCATCCTTACACCTCTCAGAGAGGTATTTCGCGGTCTCCTTCATATTTCCCGCGTCGATGAAACGCTCAACTGCATCGCGAAGCAAATATGGGCGGTTTTCGATCGCATATTCCAACGCTTCACGATGTTCAGCCCACAGCCTCTTGACGGCATTGTCGAGGGCTTGATCGACCTCTCCTTTTGCCATTCCGTGCCTCCTCATCATCCGAATGTAATCTTTCACGAGCGCGATGCTCCGCGACGTGCCGAAGCGCGGTTTCGGCTCGATCTTGTCCGGTAGCATGGCCTCGATGCGTTCGAACAGATCGCTATAGCTCAGAGGTGACCAGCGACCGTCTCCTTCCGTCGAAGGATCGCGCCCGTCGGGTGTAATAAAGCCATAAATGTGGTCATAGCGTTCGGGGGTATATCTCTGAGTCAGAATTTCTTCGTAGCGCGCCAATTGCTGAGAGCCTTCTTTCGCGTCGATCTTGAGCTCAAGCGCAATCAACAGCCCTGCCTGCGGCCCCGTTGGCGGCAGTTCGATCAGGATGTCGATGTTGTGACGTTCCCGATAGACTTGAGCCTTCCGCAGATCGCGATCAAGCCAAAACCGTTTCGGGCTATCTGAATCATCATCTTCGAGCAGCGAGACCAGCGCTGCCTTAAGCACGTGATCGCCGAACGCGTGGGGACGGGCGGGATCTAGAACGTAACTGAGAAAATTCGAATGGCGGATCTCTTGTCGCACCATGCCCACCGCCTCGAAGGGGCAGAAATAGGCTGTCTTCTCGGCGATTTTGTCCAAGAGCACAGCTCCATTACCCTCAGGTTTGAAGGAGGCATCAAACCTTGCTAGGAACTCGGAGCGGGATCCCATAAGCTGTCCTTCGTTAAATGGATTCAATAAATTTTCAGTCTAATGCGCACTGGAGAAGGCGTTCATTTCAAACCGCGCCGGGTTGTGTTCACCACCGACATTTACCAAGCAGTCAGCCTTATGCCTTTTTTGTCGCCTTGCGACGCTTGCCGGTCAAGCGGTTTTCCCGCCGATTCAACGACGCCGTTCGCATGAATGAACACCAAGGGCGGGGAGCGGTCGTTCGCTGCGAATTGCATGAATGGCTAAGATGTGCAGGAAGAGGACCTTGTCCGGCCTGGTTACATTCCGCAAGTTGCCTTAGGGGTGCGGCGTGGCGATAGGCTACCCGTGAGCCCAAGTGGACCATGCCGCACAACGCACGAATATCTGATCACATTTCAGTGGCCTGATACGATTGTAGTGTCGCAGGAAATAATCTCTCCATTGAATAGAATTCGGATAGGAAAGTCGGGCAAGGGCGGCTCTTGTGCTGTCATTGTGCCTACCCCTGACATGATCGATACGATTTCGTCGTGGAAACCAATCTGATCAGAATTCGTCTTCTGTGCCAAATCATCAATATGGAACGGCTGCTTTTCGTCAGCATACCAGTCCTCTAGCCAAGAAATCAGAGGAGTGCAGGGATGGTCTAAGTAGCGGAGCAGGACCTGACTCTTAGGAATGCCGCCCATCGTTCGGTCGAGATACTCAGTCATCTCATTGAAATACATGATTTGTGAAGCTCGCACTTGTGTTGATCCATCACTCTCGGCTCTCCCAATATGATGAATGTCATAGTAATCGAGAAATTGATTGAAGCGGATTGCAAAGACGTCCGTATAGGGTCCGAATCCCTCTTTCCCCTTGCTTTCATCGAAGCTCGCATAGACCTCGATCTGCACAGCCGGGGTAAGGCTAAGCGTGAAGTACTGGTTGTCATGCACATCGGCATGTCCGCGCATACGAAGAAATTCTACCAAGGCACGACCATTGGTCGTTAATGGCGCGATGAAAGTTGGTTGCTCCATCTTCCGGTAGAGGGAGTCATTGACATCATCGATATCGATCTTCGCAAGGCCGTGGTCGGTCAGCAGGCGGATATACTTTACTATGAACGGGTAGATGTCGCCCCTTGAGAACGTATATGCGATCGGAGCATCCATACCACGAACAATAACATGTTTCCGGATGCGCTGGAGCAGAATACTCGCATGAAATTGAACTTTACTGCAAAGCCCCCAGAGTCCTCCCACGAATAGATCAAGCGCACTAATCGTCACCGCCGCCGCGCCATGGCCGACAGTGATAGTAGTTTCGGCCATCTCGTCTGAGAGCAATTTCAAGCGGCTCGCATCGTAAACCTCCAAGGCAAACAATGTAGCAAGATAACTCGCAAATGCTTCATCGACCTTGTTTGATTTGGAGATGACAATATGGGTGCTTGGCGAAGTCTGGCCCTCGTCGTCGGGCACGTAGTTCGTGACATGATGCCAATAAACTTCGTCATCTTTCGGATGGTAAACGAACAAGAAAAGGTGAATTGACAGTTGCAGCCAATATTCAAGGTCCGCCGGCCGAGCATAAAACTTGAACTGATCTGGTCGATCCCCATTGACGTAGCTCATCCCGGATTTCACCTGCGCACCGATGATCTTCCCCGTAGGAAAATCACCAAGGCACACCTCTATCGTCCCATCGACACCGACATCCTCTTGAAGTAAGTCTCGCCAAATTAGATCGTGGTCGTTACATGCTTTTTCGACGGCAAGTAGCCCAGCCTTCTCGACAGTCGCTGAACTCGATCTTTTTTTTCGCAATAGTAGTCTCCCGCAAGCTCTTGGATCAGATATATGGCAAAATTAGTGCAAAGCTGCCATTGGGGATAGCGGCAAATACTCGGGAGCTCAGTTCAGTAAGCTGTCATTGGCCGGTCGCGTTGAAAGGCAGGATTACCCACCTCGAGGCTTACCGATGCCATCAACGCGAAGGTCCATTTCGCGCAATCAAGCACATCGCTAACGCAATCATGTTGACTTGACACCGGCCATCCGCCGCGCCCTGCACGAAAGTCCGGTATGGGCCGTTCACTTCGCCGAAGCAGTATGGGCGGAAAGCGGTCGATGACCCCAATCGGTTCAAACGTTCTCGCACAGTAGCCGCGCACTTTGGTTTCACGCCGTAGCGATACCAGTCCGGCGAACACGACAACCCAGGTCGCATCTCCAAAGCCGGTGATCAGAATGTCCGAGCGACGCTCTACGCTGCCGCAAATGCGTTGCTCATGCGAACGATGGCCAGATCGCAGATCAAGTCTTGGGGCATGGTAAGCGCCCGATTGATGCCGCCTGCCTGATGGAGGCGGACCGAGATAAGACACGTGCATAACGACGTCTTTAGCGACGTGTCTTATCGGGAGGCGCTATGTTGGGTGAAGTTCTGGGTGTCGAACGGCGCCGTCGTTGGAGCGACGAGGAGAAGCTCGAGATCTTGCTGGAAGTGGGTGCTGGCGGGGCTTCGGTTACGCCAGTTGCCCAGCGGCATGAGCTCACACGCTCGCAAATCTGCGGCTGGCGCCGGGACCTGAAGAAGAAGGGCCCTTGGTCGCCGGATCGGGGAGCAGTCTTCCTGCCTCTTGATTTCGGTGCCCAGTCAGAACCGGCCCACTCCCCGCCCGCTCGCCCGGTTCTTGTCGAGCTGCGTTTGGGGAACGGTCGCTGCCTCCGTTTCGACAGCAGCATGGATGGTGAGGCGCTGACCGGGCTGATCCGCGCGGTGGAAGCGGCATGATCGGCCCAGGCACCGGGGTCCGGGTCTACCTGGCGTGCGGCGCGACCGATATGCGGAAAGGAATTGCCGGTCTCTCAGCCCTGGCCCAGGAAGTGCTGCGCCAGAAACCCACCAGCGGGGCGGTCTTCGCGTTCCGCGGTCGAAAGGGGGATCGGCTGAAGCTGCTCTACTGGGATGGCCAAGGCTTCTGCCTCTATTACAAGGCCCTCGAGCGCGGACGGTTTGACCTGCCACGGGATTTTTCCTCCACCATCGATTAGAGTCCGACCCAACTTGAGGACGGACAATGAAGCGAACGAGATTCACGGACGAGCAGATCATCGGCATCCTGGCCGAACACGAGGCAGGCGCGAAGTGCGCGGACTTGTGCCGCAAGCACGGCATGTCGGAAGGGACCTTCTATAACTGGAAGGCGAAGTTCGGCGGCATGACGGTGCCGGAGGCAAAGCGGCTGAAGACGCTCGAAGACGAGAACGCCAAGCTGAAGAAGCTGCTGGCCGAGCAGATGCTGGACCTGGCGGCGATGAAAGAACTGGTTTCAAAAAAGTGGTGACGCCTGCCGTGAAGCGCGAGGCGGTCGCGCATCTGAAGGCCCAGTTCGGGCTCTCGGAACGGCGGGCGTGCCGGATTGCCGGGGCGGATCGCAAGATGGTCCGCTACCAGACGCAGCGTGCGCCGGACACGGTGCTGCGCGGGCGGTTGCGGGAGCTGGCCAACGAGCGTCGGCGGTTCGGCTATCGGCGGCTCTTCGTGCTGCTGCGGCGCGAGGGAGAAGCCTCGGGGATCAACCGGATCTACCGGCTCTACCGCGAAGAAGGCCTGACGGTGCGCAAACGAAAGGCACGGCGCAAGGCTGTCGGGACGCGAGCCCCGATCCTGGTCGAGGCGCGGCCCAATGCGCGATGGTCGTTGGATTTCGTTCACGACCAGTTCGCCAACGGTCAGCGTTTCCGGGTGCTCAACGTGGTCGACGATGTCACCCGGGAGTGCCTCGCGGCGATCCCGGACACCTCGATCTCGGGGCGCCGTGTGGCTCGTGAACTGACTGCCCTGATCGAGCGCCGCGGAAAGCCGGGGATGATCGTCTCTGACAACGGCACCGAACTGACCAGTAACGCAATCTTAACCTTCGCTACCGCGCACCGGATCGAGTGGCACTACATCGCCCCGGGCAAGCCGATGCAGAACGGTTTCGTGGAGAGTTTCAACGGCCGGATGCGCGACGAGCTACTCAACGAGACCATGTTTCGTAACCTGGCTCATGCGCGCGTCGTGATCGCCGCTTGGGCTGCCGACTACAACACCGAGCGTCCGCATTCGGCTTTGGACTACCAGACCCCGGCTGACTACGCGCGGGCCCTGACCACCGCAATCGCCCGCCCCGCTACGCGAGATGATAACTCCGCGCGTCGGGCGATTGCTCAACCTGCGCCGATCGGCGTAAACACCAACCGGGCTCCGGTCGTGGCTGGATGAAAGACCCATGGCAGGTCACGAACACCAAGGCCGGGGTCGCGCGCCTGACCTCCGCCCAGCTGGCGATGCTCTGGGAAGGGATCGATTGGAGGCGCCCGGACTGGGGCGCACCACCCGCGCGGGTCGGGTAGATTATCTATCTGAATCCACATGTTTTATTGGCCATCTCGACCTGTGAATGGTATCACTCGGCATGTCCGATGATGCCCACATTCTCTCTGATGATCCTGCGGTCCTGAAGACGATGATCGCCGCACTTCAACACCAACCGGGCTCCGGTCGCGGCTGGATGAAAGTTCAGTGGCAGGTCAGGGGGATCTCCCGCGTTATCTCAAAGCGGGAAACGCGGCTCGGTTCATCCGAGCCGCGTACTGGATTGGGCACTTTAGTTTTTGCGCCGGTGTTTTGTTGGGTCCACCAAACGATACTTCTGCCCCTTTTGCTCTGGCGGCGGAAGAGGTTCATTGCGTGTGACAGTGCGTTCAACTCCGGTTCCACCCCCACGCGGGCCGGTGATTTCATACTGTCCAGAACGCGGCGCTTTTTGACCTGGCTTGAGAAGTTTGTCAGACATGAGACGCCTCCTGTGCTGCAGGAGGGACATTTGTAAAGCGCTTTCCGGTCGCGATTTCGCTGATGCGCCCCTGATTGAGATCAAAGTCGGCAGCGATCCGATGCTGAAAATCGCCCTTCGCAAGGCGAGCCTTGATGATCGACACCTGCTCAGGCGTCAGAGTTTTGATAGTAGCCATCCGGCGTACTCCTTGGCGCTTGTTAAAACATTTGCCCTAGAGTCCCGAACCGTCTATCCCTTGCTTACCACCACAAGAGCGCTTCGGTCTCCGGAGCTACAACGAAGAGGGTGCGCCTGTATCCTTTCGTCGTGTTGTGAAAGCGGGGACGCCTTGCCGGGCGCCCCCGCTAAACTCAGCAGATTGAATCCTCCATCAGCAATGGACGAACCTGTTTCGCGCCAACGAACTGCGAAAGCAGCCTGTAGTTCTGCTTCTCGTGGCGTATGCGGCCTGCGATGATGGCAGGATGAACCTTTGCTTGCCGCGAAAGGGAAATAACGTTCTGCACACTGGGGCTAGAACGCACTGGATGGCCGTCCCACAGCTCCGAGGGGATGAGTGCTTCTTGCGCCCACTCGTCAGCCTCCTGTTCGCGGATATCATCTCGTTCATGGTTCCGCTCACGAAGTTGCAGATCGTCAATGAAGACCTCCCCGTCTCCATTGTTGAAGTGCCGCCCCAAGTGAGCCAGTTCATGAAGTAAGCAGAACCAGAAATTATCCAGACGATCATATCGGATCGTCATGCCCACAACTGGAACACTATCCACTGTCCAAAGTGCTGCACCGTCCAAATAGGTCTTTGGCAGGTGAGAGGCGACAACAAGCGCGATGCCATGCTTGGCGAGTCTTTCCTTGGCAAGCTTTGGCCCTTCGTCAAATTCACTTAAGCGGGCCAAGTCACGGAGAAAATCAAGGTCGATAGTTCCTTGTTCATAGACACCTTCCAGCCCCGCTTGCCGCGCTTTGCAAAGAATGTGCAGGCACCAAGCTTGTAAAGCATGAACATCTGTTTTGGCGTTAGCTCGTGAACCTCCACCTTGGCGAAACAAGGCCTGTGGCAGCGCTTGCTGCCCTCCAACGCACGCGACCATCTTCTGCACAATTTCTTCGGTGCGATCCTTGATGTCTGCTGTTTTCTTGATCCAGCCTAGTTTGGCAATTTGCATCACAGGAAAACGCTCGAAATCGATCCCCGCCGGAGCGGTCGGCAGAGCGCTACCATCTCGTATGAGCACATCGGCCGGAATGCCCAAATGTTCATTCAAAGCCCGTATCATCTTGAGAGTCAGGCTTCGTTTTCCACTCAGAACTTCCGATGCCTTTGCGCGACTTCCAAAGATTGGGGCCAGGTCGCTCTGATTCATGTTGAGCTGCTGCATGCGAAACTTGATTGCTTCGATTGGATCTGGCGCGTCCATCGGAAAATGATGATCTTCGTAGACCTCGATTAGTGTCGCCAGCACATCGAGCTCATCATCTTCTGCTTCGGAACGGTCAAGGTCCATCAGCGCTTCAACACGGGCAAGTGCAGCAGTGTAATCCTGCTCGGAATGAATTGGCCGAATATGATGCTCGTTCATAGTCATACTTTCTCCGCGTCGATTTGATCATATTCCTCGTGAGTTCCGAGGAACCGAACAAAGCCGATACCCTTCTCGTAGTCGAACCTGACAATCAGTCGATATTTGTTGCCACAAATATTGAAGACCACTCGTCCGCCCTTCAAAATGCTTGCATTGCGATACTGCGCCTTGACCTCGGCTGGTGTTTTCCAGCTCGCGCGATGCGCTTCTGCCCACCAAACATCCAACTGCGACTTCGAGTCTGGGAAGCGTTTGGAAAAGGCAATCAACTTCGGTCGAGCAATGATTCTCATTATTTATCTAGTCCAACGTTCCCGTACAGTCAAGAGGTGCATTGCTCCCTATTAGGGACCATCTATCAGATTCGTGCCTTTGCGGCAAATTCGGCAGCGAAGGGAGTTTCTTGGTCCACTCGTGATGCCGATGTCTAAAGTGCGCAGAATACAACCCAACGGCAAGGCTGAGCACCATTACTTGTGAAAATTTGGCTGGATCGTTTTCTTTGATTGTTGATCCTAGCCCCGGATCACGACGGAGTTATTCACCCGCGCGGGTAGGTCGAAGGGACCGCAGTTTTCAAATTACGGTTCCTCATCGCACTGCCTGAACCATCTCCCAGTCAGTGTATTGGTGAATGGTAGGTATGCTGCGCCGCCCTGCGGCATCATGGCAATAGGGCGGACGGCCGGTTTGGGCCGAGGCTGTGTGGAAACTGAAGTCCATGGTATATTTCCGCAAGGCAGCGGGAGGCACGGATGGCGGGTTTCATT
>NZ_MPZQ01000036.1:0-6374 GCF_002020045.1 Thioclava sp. F28-4
GTGAACGGATCCTCTTTCAGGACCGATGCGACCTGCGCGGCGAGACCGTCGTGGCCTTTCCTGAAGTCGACCGGCTGTGTCGCCACGAGGATACGGACGGTGTGGGACGGCATCATCACGAGGGCGACCCGAGCGCATGGACGATCTCGGCAATCCGCACTGCCGGGGTGTCGGCGGCAAGCGCGATCGTCACGTCACCGAAGACGAGACGCAGACTGTCGTCCGACCGCCCCGAGGGCTGCGACGCCTGCGGGGGCTTCGGCTCGCACAGGACAACCGGCGTGAAGGCAGTCGGCTCATCCGACATCTCGGCGGCGGGCAGGACCAGCTTACCCTGTTTGGCCAGGCATCGCCACGCCGACAACTGGTTCGGCTTCATCCCGTAACGCGCCGCCACGGCGTTCACCGTCGCGCCCGGCTCAAGTGTCTCCGCGACGGCCTGTGCCTTCACATTCTCCGGCCACCGGCGGTGCCCGCTCTCGAAGATCTCAACTCCGAGCGATCTGAGAAACGAAGTCTGAGCATCCATTGCGAAACGCACTCCCACCTTGAGATGGGTATCACCTCGCAGTCCGCGCCGGCGCAGACAACGTGCCGCTCAGATACCGCTTACGCCATGACAACGCGGTCGCTGAGAGCTTCTTTAACCTGCTGAAGCGTGAGCGGATCAGACGACGGACCTATCGAACACGCGAAGAAGCCAGGCAGGATGTGTTCGACTACATCGAGATGTTCTACAACCCGAAGCGCAACCACGCCCGGAACGGAATGCTGTCGCCCGTCGATTTCGAGCGGCAGCAGAAACTGAGACACGAAGGCGTCTACGAAATACGGGGCTATTCAAAGACATTGAAGCAACGATACGCCAAATCGTGCGCGGTCTTCCCTGGGAATACGTGTCGCACTCTTGCTTCAGAGGGCTGATGTCTCGAACAAAGCATGACGATCAATTGACCGAAATTTGCTTTCCGTCAAATTCCAAGTCGAGCACTTTCCACGCTCCAAACTTTGCGCTTGGCAGATTTAGACCGTCCGCGCCGCACAAAACGATCGCGCGGCGGACCATTTCGAAGAGCGCGCTCTGGTTGCCCTCTGCGCCACTGCCGTCAACGAACGCAGTACTACTTATCACGGGTGTTCCATCGGGATTCATCTTCAACCGAACCGCGACGCTTGCTTCACCTTTTGGCGCTGCTCCCAAGGAAACGCACTCCTGCAGCGAAGCCGCTAAGTCAGCTTTTTCGCCGTCGGTCATCGGCGGGCCAGACAAATCAGGTGTCGGAGATGAGGTCGTCAGGGGCGGGGCCTCAGCCCCAGTTTCTGTTTTCCTATCAGCGGTGGTATGGCCCTTGAACGCTCCCTGAAGCTGCAGCAAGAGAAGAGTGCCGAGAGCGGCGTCGAAGCTTCCCCGCGCGAGATCAGCCGGTTCTTTGGAACCGGGACCCCAAGGCATCTCCTTTGCTTTCATCGTCTGCCCATCGCACCAAACCTCGGTGTGAATCTTCTCTCCGTTGACAAGTAGGCGAACGCGCGCGACAGGTCCGCGCTGATCTTCGAGCGTGGCCGCACTTGAGAAGGGCATCAGTTTCGCCATAACCGCGGCACCGTTTGCGAGGACTTGGAGGTTTCCGAGGCATTCTGTTTCGGACGCAAATTCTTTACCGGTGCGGGCGCTCGACAGGAGATTATCGAGTTGTTGCGGCGCATCATTAAGCATCTCAGCGCCTTTTTGCTTTGCTCCGTTCACGACGCCGCCCAATAGCATTCCGTCGAGTGACTGGCTGGTGGCGATCGTGGGCGCTGCAGAAAATGCGACCGCAACTACGTAATGGCAAAAACGAAAAAAATTATGCATGGAATGCTCCAGGTTAAATCTCAGGTAAGAGAGCAGGTTTTTATCGCATAAAAAAGCCCCCTCCGAGGAGGGGGCAGTTCAAAAGGTCGCCCGGATTGCCCGCCGGGCCGGGATCTCTTACTCGGCGGCGATCGAATTCATTGGGTGGGGTCAAGTGCATTCGCCGGGCGCCCGTCTCGATAGTCCATCCCATGCTCGTTAAGACGGATGCCGTGGCGCAGGATCGTGCCGCCGCGTGGCTCTCGGCTCAGCTTCTTCTCCTGAAGCACTGCACCGAACGCCTTCGAGCTGATCGGGTTGCCGGATGCCGTTTGCTCGAGATACGCACAGTAGGCCTTGTAGAGGTCGCCATGGGCGCAGAACGCCTTCGGATCGAGTTCGCAGCACTGAGCGATGAAAACGCCAGTAGGATCCGTCTCGATCTGGTAACGGTCGATACGGCCTCTCACAGATGCGGGCTCTTCGCCGAGGCCATTTGCATACCACTCTACCGCGCCACGGACGGCCCATGCCAGGATACCGGCGAATTCGGCCCGCAGCTTGTCTTTGAGCTTCATGTCTTTCGGCTTCGTTACGCCCTCGACGTAGATCTTGTCGATTGGATTTGCGTATGTATTGGGAAAGTTGATGACTTTCACGCGGCGCCAAATCGCGTCGCCCTGACTATGGATGCGGGGCAGATCATTCGTATCCAAGACGATCTTGCCGACCGGGAGAAAAGTGACGATCGAGCCGAATTTCAGGCCCGCAGAAACCTTTCCCTCGCCGCTGAAGTGCTTGAGGCGGCCTTCATCCAGCACATCTTCCGGGGCGCTCTCGGATGCATGGACGAAACGAGCACCGCGCAGTCTTGCGAGGATCTCGTCTGTTCCACCATTCTGTGGATTCCCGCGCTGCTTCATCAGGTAGGCCTTGGGAAGGCTGTGAGCATAGTCCGCCATCAGCTCTTCGAGGATGAGTGTCAGGACGCCCTTTCCGTTAGAGCCGCTGCCGTCGAGAAACAGAAACTTCTGCTCCGAGGTTTCTCCTGTCAGCAGATAGCCGATCCATCGCTGGAGGTAGGCGATCAGCTCGCGGTCATTGTTGAAGATGTCGTTCAGGAACTTCATCCATTCCGGGCACTTCACCTCTGGATCGTATGCGGCCCGGCAGGTTTTGGAGATGAGCATGTCTTGAGCCGGGGCAAGCAATTCCCCGGTGCGGAGATCGACCGCACCATTGCGAACGCCGAGGACCGAGTTGTCCGCGTCGAGTTCGGTCGCGACGATCTGCATGTGCGACTTTGCGAGCTTTGCTATTGCAGTGATGCTCTTCTGACTCTGCGACGTCTTGGACCATCCCGCCAGTTCCTCGATTGAGAAACGGACATCCGCACCGTGGTCACGCAGAGCCTCAGCGTCCTTCTTCGTCGCGGGCAGCTGGGGCAGGAGGTCTGGCGCATATTCGTGAAGCACGCGAGCCGTCGCGAGGTCGCGACCAATCGAACGTGCAGTATCCTGTGCTACGCGATCGAGTGAACCGCCGGCTTGATCATGGAGCCAGCGCGTGCCGGTCCAAACCATGATCCCAAGTCCGAATGCATCGAGGATGCGGTCACTGTATTTCGCCATCATCCGGTCAGCGTTTCCGAGGTCAGTGCGCTCGCAATCGAGCAAGCACCAGATGTCGGCGGCTGTAATCGCCTCGGCGGCGGTCGCAAGGCCAGCACGCACACGTTCATCGTGGTCCTCGCGATCTTCCTCAGCGTCGGGGGCCTTGCTCTCCGCCGGGCGGACCTTCGCGGCCAGCACCTCGGCCTGATCTTGCCAGCGGTGCTTCTCCGCCTTTTCTGCCCATCCGTCTGTCAGCGCCTCGAACTGGCGGTCACTCATTTCCACGATCTGGGCGTAAGTCACGATCCCGGCGTTGTGTAACTTCTTTGCATCTGCGCTCGTCATGCCGCCTATCTTCGACAGATCATCGACCCTATCTTCCTCGACCGCATCGGCCTCGGGCTGCGCTGGTGCAATCAAGGCGGCCTCGTCGATAGCCGCCTTGCGCAAGCCCTTCGTCTTCGCGATCTTCGCCAGGCCCTTCTTCGCGTCATTCATCGCATCATCCGAGGCCTCAATGAGGTCGTGAAAGGTGAGGATGCCCGCCGCCTTCAGCCTCGCATCGAGCGCAGGACCGATGCCGAATATGGCGGTCAAGTCGTCTTCGTCGTCGGAGTCTCCGCCGCCTTCTTCTTCCCTGCCGCCCTCATTCCCGGGCACCTTGCCGCCCTTGGCGGCGGTCTCGCGGATCTGCTGAGCGATCGGCTGATATTTTGCGACGCGGTTGCGGATAATGTTTATGTGCTTACGCATTGTTTGAACCTGTGGTGATTGTGTTTTTTGCGGACTGCTCGAGGCAGGTAGTGATTAAAATTCGTCCCATTCAAACGGACCGCACAAAAACGGCACCGTTTTCGTCGCAAAACTCAATAATGCAGAACGCATGCGGCTTAACGCGAGCCGGAAGCGCCGGGATGTCATGAACACCGACGATGTGTTCGACACCGGCGATGCGGACGAGGGCCACTCGCTGACCGACTATACTCGCGCCGACTGCGTGCCGGGCCTTCGCATGGCGGCTCGCGTATGTTCCCTCGACCGCCGCCAGGGCCTCTTTGTATGCGACTTGGCTCGCGGTGCCGAGATAGCTGGGCTTCTTGATCGTCTTCGTCATAGCGTCTCTCCGTTGTTGTCTGGAGTAGACCTTGTTCCCATGACGATCCGAACCAAGCGAAGAAACTAACTATTTTACAATTAATTGAAAAATAACGTAAAAATTGCAACTCATATGACGATATGACGAAAGACGCTCTTGCGAGCGAGGCTCCTGTAGAAGGGGCCGAGAATTAATTTTTAACTGTGTATGATACCTTAATTTTCCTTACCCGCATGCGGATGTTATACCATAACGCACATTTGAAATTATTAACTATTCCTCGATGCTATAGAGCGCTCTTTGGGAAAGCGCTGCATTGTCATATCGTCATAGGCGATCGGGAAAATTGTTGGGAAAAGCTGAGCTACCCCCTGAAATTCGGACACTGACATAAGCTACGATTTGCAGTCTGCTGATCTTCGACGAGAAGGAGATCAGAGATGTCGAAACGCAAGCAGCACGCGCCCGAGTTCAAGGCAAAGGTCGCGCTGGAAGCCCTGAAGGGTGAAGAGACAGCGACCGAACTGGCGAGCCGGTTCGGGGTGCATCCGACGATGATCCATCAATGGAAGCGGGCCCTGCTCGAAGGCGCGTCCGGCGTGTTCGAGCGCGGGGGCCGCAGGAAGCCCGAGATCGACGAGGAGCAGGTGAAGGAGCTCCACGCCAAGATCGGGGAGCTGGCGGTGGCCAACTCTTTTTTTGGAACGAAATCTGAAGCCCTGGGGCGGGAAGTGAGGCGCGGCATGATCGAGCCTCACCACCCGGACCTGTCGATCGCGCGCTCGTCTTTCTACTACACCCCCAAGGGCGAGACCGAACAGAACCTCGGCCTGATGCGACGGATCGACGAGCAGTTCCTGGAGACCCCGTTCTTCGGCGTCCGGCAAATGACCTGGCATCTGCGTAACGACGGACACTTGGTGAACGAGAAGCGGATACGGCGACTGATGCGCCTGATGGGGCTGATGCCGATTTACCAGAAGCCCAACACCAGCAGGCCCGCAAAGGGCCACAAGACCTATCCCTACCTGCTGCGAGGTCTGCGAGTGGATCGCCCGAACCAAGTCTGGTGCTCGGATATCACCTACCTGCCCATGAGGCGCGGATTTCTACACCTCGTTGCGATCATGGACTGGCACACGCGAAAGGTCTTGGCCTGGCGGATCTCGAACACGCTGGAGGCCGACTTCTGCGTCGAAGCGCTGAACGAAGCCGTCCACAAGTTCGGCCCGCCCGAGATCATGAATACCGATCAAGGGTCTCAGTTCACGTCCTTCGCCGGGACGGATCGGCTGCGTCGATCCGGCGTGCGCATATCGATGGATGGGAAAGGCCGCTTCCTGGACAACATCTTCATCGAGAGGCTGTGGCGCACCCTGAACCGAAGGACCGCGCAGCGAAATACGAGTGCGTCTACCTGCACGCTTGGGAGACAGGATCGGAGACGAAGGCGGCCATCCGGAAATGGATGACCTTCTACAACCACCAGCGCCCTCACTCAGCCCTCGGCGGCAAGCCACCGGCGCTGATGTATTGGCAGAGAAATGATATCAACCAACCCGGTCAGCAGGTGCAACGAGTAGCTTAATTTACGTCAGATTCTGTCCAAGAGATGGGGAGTAGTGACCTGCCACGGGTCTTTCATCCAGCCACGACCGGAGCCCGGTTGGTGTTGATCCGCACCCCAGAGCTCTACCGCCCTTAGGCAGAGTTTCCTGGCTTTTGCTCAGGGTGACGGCCTGGTGACGCCCCCCGATTTCGTCAGCGTGATCGGGGCCTTGTTCCCGATCGCGCCGTGTGGCCGTTCCTCATTGTAGTATCTACGCCAAGC
>NZ_MPZQ01000037.1:2500-5721 GCF_002020045.1 Thioclava sp. F28-4
CTGATGGTTCGTTGTTACTACTTCGGTAGCTAACAGCGTTCCAAAACAGGTACTTTTAACCTGAATACATAGGGTTATAAGAGCGAACCCGGGGAACTGAAACATCTAAGTACCCGGAGGAAAGGAAATCAACAGATACTCCGCTAGTAGTGGCGAGCGAACGCGGACCAGCCGAGCCATAAAGATGACCAGAATGATCTGGAAAGATCAGCCAGAGCGGGTGACAGCCCCGTATGGGAAGTCTGATTGGACGTATTAAGTAGGGCGGGACACGTGTAATCCTGTCTGAAGATCGGGGGACCACCCTCGAAGGCTAAGTACTCCTTACTGACCGATAGCGAACCAGTACCGTGAGGGAAAGGTGAAAAGCACCCCGACGAGGGGAGTGAAACAGTTTCTGAAACCGGACGCCTACAAGCAGTCGGAGGAGCCTTGAGCTCTGACGGCGTACCTTTTGTATAATGGGTCAACGACTTGGTCTATCGAGCAAGCTTAAGCCGTTAGGTGTAGGCGTAGCGAAAGCGAGTCTTAACAGGGCGAATAAGTTCGATGGATCAGACCCGAAACCAGATGATCTAGCCATGTGCAGGCTGAAGGTGAGGTAACACTCACTGGAGGGCCGAACCGACACCCGTTGAAAAGGGTCCGGATGACGTGTGGCTAGGGGTGAAAGGCCAATCAAATCTGGAGATAGCTGGTTCTCCGCGAAAGCTATTTAGGTAGCGCGTCGATTGTATTCTCCCGGGGGTAGAGCACTGCATGGATGATGGGGGCCCACAGCCTTACTGAGTCTAAGCAAACTCCGAATACCGGGAAGAACTGATCGGCAGACACACGGCGGGTGCTAACGTCCGTCGTGGAGAGGGAAACAACCCTGACCAACAGCTAAGGCCCCCAATTCATGGCTAAGTGGGAAAGCATGTGAGACTTCCAAAACAACCAGGAGGTTGGCTTAGAAGCAGCCATCCTTTAAAGATAGCGTAACAGCTCACTGGTCTAGTCAAGAGGTCTTGCGGCGAAGATGTAACGGGGCTCAAGCCATGAGCCGAAGCTTTGGATGCACAGTGATGTGCGTGGTAGCGGAGCGTTCTGTGATATAGAACGCTGCCTCCTTATCTCCTTAGGGAGTATTGGAGGCAATGTTCTGACTGTGAAGCCGGGCTGTAAGGCATCCGGTGGAGTGATCAGAAGTGAGAATGTTGACATGAGTAGCGACAAACAGGGTGAGAGACCCTGTCGCCGAAAGTCCAAGGGTTCCTGCTTAAAGCTAATCTGAGCAGGGTAAGCCGGCCCCTAAGGCGAGGCCGAAAGGCGTAGTCGATGGGAACCAGGTTAATATTCCTGGGCCATGTGGTGGTGACGGATTGCGAGGGTTGTTCACACTTATCGGATTGTGTGGGCCGCTTAGCAGTTCCTGGAAATAGCCCCACTATCGGACCGTACCCGAAACCGACACAGGTGGACTGGTAGAGAATACCAAGGCGCTTGAGAGAACCACGTTTAAGGAACTCGGCAAAATGCCTCCGTAAGTTCGCGAGAAGGAGGCCCCATTCTCACGCAAGTGAGGGTGGGGGGCACAAACTAGGGGGTGGCGACTGTTTACTTAAAACACAGGGCTGTGCGAAGCCGTAAGGCGACGTATACAGTCTGACGCCTGCCCGGTGCCGGAAGGTTAAAAGGAGGAGTGCAAGCTCCGAATTGAAGCCCCGGTAAACGGCGGCCGTAACTATAACGGTCCTAAGGTAGCGAAATTCCTTGTCGGGTAAGTTCCGACCTGCACGAATGGCGTAACGATCTCCCCGCTGTCTCAAACGTGGACTCAGCGAAATTGAACTGTGTGTCAAGATGCACACTACCCGCGGTTAGACGGAAAGACCCCATGAACCTTTACTATAGCTTCGCACTGGCATCAGGCATGTGATGTGCAGGATAGGTGGTAGGCTTTGAAACGGGGACGCCAGTCTTCGTGGAGCCATCCTTGAGATACCACCCTTCGCCTGCTTGATGTCTAACCGCGGTCCCTTATCGGGATCCGGGACCCTGCGTGGTGGGTAGTTTGACTGGGGCGGTCGCCTCCCAAAGTGTAACGGAGGCGCGCGAAGGTTGGCTCAGACCGGTCGGAAATCGGTCGTTGAGTGCAATGGCAGAAGCCAGCCTGACTGCAAGACTGACAAGTCGAGCAGAGACGAAAGTCGGCCATAGTGATCCGGTGGTCCCGAGTGGAAGGGCCATCGCTCAACGGATAAAAGGTACTCTGGGGATAACAGGCTGATGGTGCCCAAGAGTCCATATCGACGGCACCGTTTGGCACCTCGATGTCGGCTCATCTCATCCTGGGGCTGGAGCAGGTCCCAAGGGTACGGCTGTTCGCCGTTTAAAGAGGTACGTGAGCTGGGTTTAGAACGTCGTGAGACAGTTCGGTCCCTATCTGCCGTGGGTGTAGGATACTTGAGAAGAGTTGCCCCTAGTACGAGAGGACCGGGGTGAACGGACCACTGGTGGACCAGTTATCGTGCCAACGGTAGTGCTGGGTAGCTATGTCCGGACAGGATAACCGCTGAAAGCATCTAAGCGGGAAGCCCCCTTCAAAACTAGGTATCCCTTGAGGGCCGTGGAAGACCACCACGTCGATAGGCTGGAGATGTAAGCGCGGCAACGCGTTCAGTTGACCAGTACTAATTGCCCGATTGGCTTGATTTGATCCGGTAGAAGCCAGACCTCTGGCATCCGATCAAACAGCATGCATTAATTTAGTGTAGAACGCTCCGCGCCAGCGCAATGCTGGAGGCGGCAAGCGCCGCATGACTTGAACTTCATCGCTTCTTCCTCGGTTTGGTGGTCATAGCACGAGCAAAACACCCGGCTCCATTCCGAACCCGGCCGTTAAGTGCCGTCGCGCCAATGGTACTGCGTCTTAAGACGTGGGAGAGTAGGTCACCGCCAAACCTAGAAAGAAGCGATGAAACTTCATCTCTCAAACAACGATGACAAACAAAATCCCGATCGCAAAAACATGAAGCCCTCGGGAAACAAACGCGGGATCGAGCACCCCGCAATCGCTACAAACTCTCCTAAGGAGTTTGAAAAACGCGATCGCCTCGTCAGGCTCATAACCTGACAAAAAAAGGCAAACGCTCAACGGACGCGGGATGGAGCAGCCCGGTAGCTCGTCAGGCTCATAACCTGAAGGTCGTAGGTTCAAATCCTACTCCCGCAACCAA
>NZ_MPZQ01000038.1:0-5516 GCF_002020045.1 Thioclava sp. F28-4
GGCTCACCAGGCCGCGATGCGCGCGAAGGAATGGTCGAAGGCCGCGAAAAACGAGCCGTGCGGAAAACTTGCATCAGAAAGCCCTCGTCGACGGGTTTCCACACAGCCTCGGCCGTTCGCTACATCCAGCGAGTCTCCCGGACCGTGAGGCTCTTGCTAATTCGCCGGATCGCCGCTTCTTAACTGCGCACCAGCCCACTATTCGCCGCGCTTTTTCTTTTTCTCGTCCAAGTATGCCTCGACCGCCCGCCGGATAACTTCCGGCCGTGTCGGCAGGTCCTCCGCGGCGCGCCGATACGCATCAATCGCTTCCACCATCTCGTGGGTCATACGCACCATCACCGGCTCTGTGCCTGCGGGCGGTCGACCCATCTTTTTCTTCTCTGACATGAAATCTCCTCACAAAGGGGATTGACTTTGTGATTACAGAATTACATGATAAGCGAGCGAAGGCAAGAGTTGCAGCTCTCACCAACGCTCTGACCACAGCCATCTCGGATAGGAGACAACCATGGCTATCATCGCGAATATCATGCGCCACATTCGGAATGAAGGCGCGAATGACGATCCCGCAGCATCGATCCTGACGCTGTTCCCACAATTTCTCGAAGCCTTCGCCGATTTTCTCGATTACGAGAGCTACCTTTCGGCCGTGCAGAGCTGGGACCCGGCCTTTGCCAGCTGGCAGAGGGCGTCTGATGAAGCTCAGGAGACTATGCTGCATCTGCAGGATGCGATCCTCGACCAGACGCCGCACCTGCCCGCCGAGAAGCCGATCAAACTCATCGTCTACGCTGTCCGGATGGCGCTTCTCGACGAAGACGGCGCGCAACGTGCGCAATTTCGTAAGCTGATCCGAAACCGCGGCCATGAGCTTCTGGTCACCGAGACCTGCGACGCGGATCGGCGGATCAACGAGTTGCTCAAGCGCACCGTGATCCTCTTCGATCAGCTGCTCGACGTCTTTTCGTTCGATGAGCTCGAGCAGGCCGAAGCCTGATCTTCCCACATACCGCGTGGAAGTGACACCGGCCCTCCTTGGGGCCCGTGTCCGAGCACGCCTACCTGAAGGTCAATTGTGACCCGCTCGGGTGCGGTTTGCCGCGCCCGTTCACACAGCACAATTTCACGGAGGGCTCTCTCATGGCCCAAGCTCCCAAAACCAGCATGACAATCCGCGGCGAAACCCACCCGATCTGGCCCGGTCCCATCCATCCGCAATGGCACGCCGCAGCTGCCGAGAAGGGCTATCATGTGCTCGCGCGCGTGAAAAACAAGGACCACCTCGCCCTCGCATGCAAGAAGTGTCGGGGAACGTTCGTCTGCCGTCACAGCGTTCTGACAGGCTTCCAGCCGCAATGCCCAAACTGCAAGGAAGCGCGCTGGATCGCCGATGCGAAAGTGAACCGCCTTACCTTTGTGAAACGCGATGAAAAGGACCGGCATTACGGGCATTTCATCGTGTCCTGTGGCCACACGAAGCGACTGCAATTCGGCCGAACGAAGAAGGTCGCCACCGAAGGCGGCGAGATCGAATGCGAGAGCTGCATGGTCGAGCGCTACAAACGCGAGGCGCAGGCTTACGGATGGGAGCTGGTTGGCCCCGATCCCGATGGAAACAAAGACTATCGTCTCTACCGCCATGCGGAAGGCTGCGGCGAGTCGTGCCGTGTCTCGATCGCCAACATGAAGACCCAGCGTTTTCAATGTCCGAGCTGCGGCAAGGGCTGGTCGAATGAACCGAGTTCGATCTATTTCGCGGAAATCGATCTTGGCAAAAGAACCGTCCTCAAACTCGGCTTCTCCGGCAACACCTACTCGCGCTTCGAGTATCAGCTCTTCGTGCGGAAGGTGCTGCCATATCGGATCCTCACCGAGATCCATTTCCCCACCGGGCGCGCTGCGCTGCGGGCGGAAAAGAAGGTTCATAAACGCCTGATCGAGAGGTTCCCGGATGGGGTGGTGCCGCACGCGGTTTATCGCAAGCACCTCAAGGTGAAATCGGAAATCTACAGGCCCGAGCTGCGCAATGCCATCTTCGCCGAGCTGGCCGAGGTCGAAGGGCGCGCAAGCACCTAGCCGATCCGAGGGCTCGTTCTGGGCATTCGCCGCACGCGATCTGCCCCAGGAACCTTCCCTTCGTCACATCGCCCAAACGGTCCCGCGACTCGCGGGACCGCCTTCCCCCTACATGCCCACAGGACCCTCCCATGACCCAAACGCCCTTCGCTCCGTCTTTGCCCAACCTGCCCTGGAGCAGCCTCCTCCTCTGCGCTCTGGCCCGGACACAATCGCCTGACAGCGCCGCTCCGATCTCGCCCCCTGACCTCACCGGGCTCGATCCCGAGCATCAGGCTGCCCTGATCGGCGACCATCTCGACGCTCTCGACGATGATGAACGCACGAGGACGGCACTTGCACCACAAGACGCCGATGCGCTCTCACTCTGGAGCGCCCCCAAAGTCACGGGCCTGCGCCCGACCGAACTCGCGCTGATCCTGCGGCTGGCGGCGACCTTCGAAACGCAAGGTCGCATCGATGCCCTGTTCGAGCCCGGCGCGGTCACGCTGATGACCGGCGCGTCGCGGTCGGAACTGGCCGATGCCGCCACCGTCCTCAAAGACCATTTTCTTCCCACCGATCGAGAGATCGCGCTGCGCCCGTTGAAACGACTGAAGCAACACAAAGATCTGTCGATCCACACCCTCGGCGAGATGCTGCGGTCCGACATCATGCCCGAGATCGAGGAACTGTTTGAGGGCACCGAGCCGCTGCTCATTCTCATGCCGCACGAAACCGCGTTGCCCGACGCGCTTGCGGAGGCGCTGCCTGCCCCGCTCACGCTCGCACCGCTCACGCGCGAGATCATCCTCTCGCTGCTCCATCTGACCTACGCGCCCTCGGACCTTGCCAATCTCCCCGCCTTGCTGCCGAGCGCGGCTGAGTTCGATGCGCTCAGCACAGCAGCGCTGAGCTTCGCCCTGCGTGCTCCGAGTGCTGAGGACGCCGCGCGTCGGATCACGCAGGCACTTCCAAAACCAGCTACCTCGCCAAAGGGCCCGACTCTCGCCGACATGACCGGCGACGGCGAGGCGCTGATTGCCGCTCGGCGTATCGTCGAGGATTTAGCCCTTTGGCAAAGCGGCGAAGTCGCCTGGACTGACCTGACGCGATCGCTCCTGCTCTTCGGTCCGCCCGGCACGGGCAAGACCTACCTCGCGCGCGCGATGGGCGCCTCGGCCAATGTGAGCTTTGTCTCTGCCGGCTTCGGCGAATGGCAAGCTGAGGGCCATCTGGGCAAGATGCTCGCAGCGATGCGCGCGAGCTTCGCGGAGGCGCGCAAGTCTGCCCCCTCCATCTTATTCATCGATGAAATCGACGCCGCCGGCTCTCGCTGGGCGCCCGACCGCCACAACCGCGAATATCGCCGCCAGGTCATCAACACCTTCTTGGCCGAGATCGACGCCACCGTCCGCGCGGAAGGTGTCATCATTGTCGGCGCCACGAATGACCGCAACGCGCTCGACCCTGCAATCCTGCGGCCGGGTCGGTTCGATCTGCACGTCGCTGTGCCTCTCCCCGATGCAGCCGCGCTGATCGGCGTTCTGCAGGCGCATGTCGATCTGCCCGACGACCAACTTCGCTCCCTTGCTCAGGCCGCCGTGGGGATGAGCGCGGCGGATCTTGATGCCGCGATCCGCACGGCGAAAAGCTCGGCGCGTGCAGAAAAGAGGCTGCTCGAACTCCACGATCTGCGCCGACAGATCGGCGGCCTTCAGCAATCGGACCCGGCGGTGATCTGGCGCACAGCAATCCATGAGATCGGCCATGCAATTGCCTTCACTCAACTGGGTCTCGGCACCATCAGTCGCGTGTTGATCCGCCGCGACGGCGGGGGCGAGGCGCACCCGAAACCGTCCCGAGCGATCCAGACCCTTTCAGATATCGAGGACGAACTGACCTTCCTGCTTGCCGGACGCGCCGCCGAACGGCTGATGCTGGGCGACATCTCGGCCGGAGCCGGCGGCTCCGCGGAGTCCGATCTCGCGCTGGCAACACGCCGCGCCATCGACATCGAGACGCGGTTCGGCCTCGGCCATCACGGTCATGTCTGGCTCAATGGCATCGACGAAACAATCCTCCGCAATCCAGCCGTTTACGCGAAGGTTCGCAAGCGACTGGAGTCCGCTGAGCGGCGTGCAGACGCGTTGCTCGCAGCGCATCAGGATCGGCTCGAGGCTGCGGCGCGCGAGCTGTGCGAGCGCCAGGAACTGGGCAAACAGGAGCTTGCACGGCTCTTGAGCCCCAATTCGGATCGGCGTTCGCAGTCCTCGCGCTCGGAACGGAGGACGATCGAGAGCGCGCCGTTTGCGTGATCGCTTCTTCCCGCTCGCCGCACCTACCCGCCATGTTCGACCAAGATTACGCAATCTTGGTCGAAATCAGCACTTCCAAGCCCCCAAACCGGCCCAAGATGCTGATTTCTGTGGATTACGAAGCGCTTACCCATGAATGAGACCCGCGCATGAATTATGATGTTCCTATCACCCGCATGGGCCTCCCAGCCCAGATCAAACCCCATCGAGATCGTCACCGCAAAGCGCGCTGGCGTAAGGAGCAACTCGGCCTATGGCGCGAGATCAGAGACGTCATGCCCAGTGCCATCAGGCGCCTCCGGCGCCGGATGGCACTGGCATGCAATCGTCTCAAGCCCACGGCGATCAAACGTGTCACCCCTCCTTCAAGGAACTTGCGAAGCTTCTCGCACGACAGGCGGCACGCGAATATCAACGTTCCGAACGCGAGGAGTGAATGATGAGCACATTCCAGCCGCTTCGAGCTGCGATCTACGCCCGATATTCGACCGATCTTCAATCGGCAGCCTCGATCACCGACCAGGTGCGCCTATGCCGCAAGCTCTGCGAAGAGCGGGGTTGGCAGGTTGTGAGCGTCTTTCATGACGAGGCGATCAGCGGCGCCACGCATCTTCGTCCCGGCTTTCAAGAGATGCAAAGCGCGGCCGCAAGCGGCGAGTTCGACCTGCTCGTTGCGGAAAGTCTCGATCGCCTGTCGCGCGACCAGGAGCATATCGCCGGGCTACACAAGCGCATGCGCTTCCTCGGTGTGGCAATACACACGAAAGCCGAAGGTGAGATCAACGAGATGCACATCGGTCTTGGCGGAACGATGTCAGCACTGTTTCTGCGCCAGCTTGCCCAGAAGACCCATCGCGGCCTCGAGGGACGCGTCAGGCAAGGCAAATCAGCGGGCGGTCTCAGCTTCGGCTATCGCCTCGATCGAAACGCTCTGCCCGATGGCTCTCTCAGCACGGGTGATCTCGTAATCGAGCCGACCGAAGCTGCCATCGTGCGCCATATCTTCGAACGCTTTGCTGCTGGAGAGAGTGCGCGGGCGATCGCATTCGAATTGAATGAGCGCAACGTCCCTGCCCCGCGTGCCGCGAAGGGCAAAACCGCTGGAACCTGGTCATTTTCGACGATCTCGGGCAACCGCAA
>NZ_MPZQ01000039.1:0-3197 GCF_002020045.1 Thioclava sp. F28-4
GGCAGCCCCACACGCAAAGAACTCACCTTAGCACGGACCGCAACGACGAAGATGACCCCCATGTTTTGTCCACTCCCGAGAGGAGGAGACGGGCTGACGCGCGTCGCCTCCGAGGTTTCGCGCCAAACGCCGCCCCATGAATGTCGCGCCCCCGCCGGTTCCGGCGGGGGCGGCTTTGCACCCTCAGGCGCCCTTGACCTCGATGTGCTTGACCTTGGCCTGGGCTTCGGGGGTCTGGGGCAGACGGATCGTCAGCACGCCATCCTTGAAGCTCGCCTCGGCCTTTTCGCCATCGACGCCCGGAGGCAGCGGGATCGTGCGGTAGATCGCGCCATAGCTGCGTTCGGAGAGGTAATATCCCTTCTTCTCCTCCTGCCGCTCGATCTTCTTCTCACCCTTGACGGTCAGCATGTCGTCGCTGACGGACACCTCGATGTCCTTCATGTCCATGCCGGGCAGTTCGATCGACACCTCGACCGCGTTGTCGGTCTCGACCACGTCCGAGCGGGCCTCACCGCTGCCCCAGGGCCAGTCGAGATCGCCGAAGCGATTGCGGAAGCTTTCGAAGACGCGGTTCATCTCGTGCTGAAGCGCGATGATCGGGTTGTGATCATCGCCCTTGGGTTCGGGCGCGTGATCCTTGTGCGTCCAGGGGATCAGGTCCTTGATCTGCATATCCATTCCTCCTTCTGGTCAGGATGCCTTGATGGCGATCTTCTTCGGCTTGGTCTCGGCCGCGCGCGGCAGCGAGAGTGTCAGCACGCCGTGCGAGACCGTGGCCTCGATCCTTTCGGGGTCGAAATCCTCCGACAGGGTGAAGGACCGCTCGTAATCGCCCTCGCCATATTCGGCATAGGCCAGTTGCAGCTTTTCGGTGCTGGTGGGCCGCACCTTGCCGCGGATCGTCAGCACGCGCTTTTCCAGCGTGACATCCACGTCATCGGGGGCAACACCCGGCATTTCGAGCATCAAGGTCACGCCCTCGTCGGTTTCGACGATATCGGCCAGCGGCTGATAGACGCGCCCGCCGGTGGTGGTCTCGGGCGTCTCGGCCGGGGTCTTCTCGGCAGTTTTAGTGACTTCGGTGGTCATGTCGAACTCCTCCTCTCAGGCGGCCTTGATCGCGATCTTTTTCGGCTTGTCCTCTTCCGGACGGCCGACGACGATGCGCAGAACGCCATCCGTCATCCGCGCCTCGACCTTGTCATCGGAGGCGGCGAAGGGCAGACGGACGGCACGGCTGAACTTGCCATAGCCGCGTTCGTTGCGGTGCCAGCGGGCGTTCTCGGGCAATTCCGGTGCCTTGCGCTCGCCCGAAATCGTCAGCACGTCGTCTTTCACATGGATGTCGATATCGGCCGGATCGACGCCGGGCAGTTCGGCGGTGATCGCCACGGCCTCGTCGCTCTGCCAGACGTTCACCGCCGGAAAGGCGGGCCGGGCCGCGAACGACGGCGTGAAGCGGTCTGCATCGCGCAGCATGGAGCGCATCAGCGCGAACGGGTCGCTTCGGCGCATGTATGTGGGATAAAGCATGTCTCGCCTCCTTCATTGCCAATCCATGACACGAGAGGCCTCGTGTCAGCCAAGGCGCCCGAGGAGCGGGACACGGTGAAAGGTCCGCCGAACGATCGGCGTTCGATTGACATCGCGTTGCCGATTCACTCCCGAACTGGCGAGCCATCGGTGGTCCGCTCTTGCAGCCGAACCTCTCTGCGTATCCTTGAAACCCCAATCAGGCGTCTCGATACCAATAATGGAATGTGTCGTGGCCGTTTCAAGAGGGTGCCCCCCGCAATTTCCGCTCAGCGCCAGACACCCCAGGGCCCGAAGCGCGGCGGCGCGATCCGGCCGGTCTGCGGCAGGCGCAACGGCGCCTCGGGATGCGTCTGCCGAAGCGGCCCCGCCAGCGCGCGCAGCCGTCGCACGCGCTCCTCGGTCGGCGGATGGGTGCGCAAGAGCGAGGGCTCGGGGATGCGCCGGCCCGGAAGGAACATCTCTTCCCAGAACCGCCCCGCGTTGCGTTCGAGCTTGAGAAGCGCCGAGGCCAGCCCCTCCGGGTCGCCGCTCAGCCGCGCACCGCCCAGATCGGCCTCATATTCCCGCGTCCGCGATAGGGCAAGCTGCAGCAGCGCCATGATTGTGGGCGAGAAGATCAGGAGAAGCGGCACCTCCCAGGGCACATAGGCCGCACCCATGAGGATCAGCGGCAGGTTCACAAGCAGGATAACCTGGCCGAACCAGGATGCCAGCGACACCGCCCGTGACAACGCATCGGCCAGCCCCATGATCCACAGGTCGCGATGGGCGACATGGGCGACCTCATGGGCCAGCACGCCGGCCAGCTCGCGCCGGTTCATCAATCTCAGAAGACCATCGCTGACGCAGACGGCGCATTCATCCGGAGAGCCGATAGCGAAGGCGTTCGGCATCTGGCTCGGTACATAGTAGAGTTCCGGTACACGCGGCAGCCCGGCGCGGCGTGCGAGTTCGGCCAGTATCGCCACGCCCTCTGGAAATTCCCGCCCGCTGAGCCTGCGTGCGCCGTAGGCGTTCAGCAATAGGCGTTTCGGGATGCCGGGTGACAGCAGCAATCCCAGCAAGGATCCAATGACGATCGCAATCGCCAAGCCCTGTCCGGCAATCGCCGAAACGATGAACCAGGCGATAACCGCCATACCTGCCAGAAGCAGGATGGATTGCAGCAGGTTCAGGAATTGGTGGCGCGGCGTCGCAGTCATGATGGGAATAAATTTCACTTACGGCTAACGGGAAGTGGCACGCCACGGGATTTAAGAACTTTGGCCGTTGTTGCCAGCCTCGACTTTATGGCGGATCTGACCTGCCATGGGTCTTTCATCCGGCCACGACCGGAGCCCGGTTGGTGTTTACGCCGATCGGCGCAGGTTGAGCAATCGCCCGACGCGCGGAGCTATCATCTCGCGTGAGCCGAGGCGGGCGATTGCGGTGGTCAGGGCCCGCGCGTAGTCAGCCGGGGTCTGGTAGTCCAAAGCCGAATGCGGACGCTCGGTGTTGTAGTCGGCAGCCCAAGCGGCGATTACGACGCGCGCATGAGCCAGGTTACGAAACATGGTCTCGTTGAGTGGCTCGTCGCGCATTCGGCCGTTGATGGGGAAGACGGCCCCGCTCCTGAGAAGGGACCGTATACTGGTCCTACTTTGCAGAAGGAGCATTCC
>NZ_MPZQ01000004.1:0-354167 GCF_002020045.1 Thioclava sp. F28-4
CCATGCGCCCTCATATCGTCGTTCAGTTGGCTGGTGCGCCGCCTCTGCGCATCTTTGCCTCGATAGCCCGTTTCGTCATTAGGAGCGCGCGCGAAGCCAGGAAAGACCGAGTCACGAATGCTGTCGATATGAAGACGTTGCTTCGCGTAGCAGACATTGGTGTAAAGCGCAGCGAACGACCGCGTTCCGCCTTTCCTGCGTGGGAGCAGTGAACGGCCCATTCCGGACTTTGGCCATACCAGCCATTGCTGCACTGCGGCTTCCCCATAGCGGACATAGCGCCACACTGAACCGGACGAGGGCCCATCGTAAGGCAAGGCGCTGCTCTGATGCGAATGGCACGAAGCTTCGCGAAACAGTTCGAGATGGATGTGAAAAGTTGTTACGACTAGGTAACCTCATCACCACAAGCTCGAAGCGTAAGAATGTTAACAGCAATCATAAATGGCAACCAAAGTAGACCCATCCCGGGGACTGTTGGGCAATGCCCGTTTTGCAAATCTGAAATGTTTCCGCGTTGCGGCGAGGTCAGGGTTCATCATTGGGCGCATAAAAGCAAAGTGGCCTGTGATCCTTGGTGGGAGCCGGAAACCGATTGGCATCGGAACTGGAAAAACGAGTTTCCACTCCGTTGGCAAGAGCAAGTGTTTACTGATCAAGATACAGGTGAGAAGCACATTGCCGACGTGCGCACGCTGGCGGGCCTCATTTTGGAGATCCAACATTCTCATCTCGATCCCAACGAGCGTAGAGCCCGTGAGGGTTTTTACAAAAACATGCTTTGGGTGGTTGATGGGTCTAGGCTCAAAGGCGACAGGAAGAAAATCCTGGGGTGGCGGGACGCACTTACGGAGATTATTCAAGGCAGCGAGCGAACCAATCTGTTCTTAATAAGGGATGCCAACGAGCTTTTTCCAAGCGATTGGTTGCAAAGCCCGGTTCCAATATGTTTCGACTACTTGGGGCCAAATGCCGAAACAGAGACTGCACCAACGCAACTGTTCCTTTTGTATCCTGGTACAGTGCATGGTTGCCGTTTGGTAGAACCTCTGCCACGCGACGGATTACTGCGAGCCATCTATTCTGAACGCGTGCACATGCCCGCTGTTCGCGGAATCCTGCAAAACGTGTCACGACTGAGACTGTCGAGAAAGCGGAGCTAGTAGCGCCTGACTGAAAAGGATAGCTCGCCACCATCGGCCCTTATCGGTCATTCAATCGGCGCCAAACAAAGGTCGGCTTTGAGTTCTTCGAGTTTTCGGGTTTTCAACTTGTTTCCGCTGAGAAAGGCGGCCTGCGATTTGATTGTCGATCCGCTGCTGGAGCTTTGGGTTCGTCGTCCTTGCGCGCTCTTGCTTCAGCTCGGCAAGTCGCTTCAGTTGGCGGTTAGGAAGGTGTGTAGCCCCACCCTTTACAATGACTCCTGTGATATCAGCCGGGGCGTTTATCAAGCTGACTTCCTTCGACGCCTTGAGCCGTAGCCCGTTGCCAAAGACGAGCTTTTTGATCTCCCAGATCAGCGCCTTGGGCACGATATCGCCGGAAATGGTTATGTCGTCTGCATAGAGGCTTAGTTTACACTCTTTCGCCTTCACCAGCTTCTCGACGGCAAGCCAGATATGGCTGTTGCTGTAGTAGGCTAAAATCGGGCTGCAAGGAGAACCTTGGGGCAGGCATCCGCCTAGAGTTACGACGTGAACCAAAACAGCGGTCACGTCCCGAGAGCATTCAAGCTCCCCGACGAAAAATCGAGCGACGTTATTGGCTGAGCAGCTTGGGAAGTAGTCCGCAACGTCCAGAAGCCAGAACGCCTTGGCCTCTTTGTGGTGCGCTGCGTTGTCGACGTATGAGCGTCCCTTTACCGGGCTGAAAAGGAACTCTGGGGCTTTGACACGCCCCAGAAGATCACCAATGCGGCCTTGCATCGCTTTAAGCCGCGGGTCGGGAATGTCGATCGGGCGGTAGTTCTCCGCCTGTTCCGGCGTTGGAGGGTGTTTCAGCCACGCGCCTTTTTCATCATCCTTTAGCTTCTTGTGCTTCCAGCGGCGGACGTAGAGGTCATTGCGGCGGCTTATCTCGTCCAACGTATCGGCAGACACTCGGAGAAGCTTGGCCAGTTGTTTCCGGCTTCTGAGGCGGAAGAATGGGCTATCCTTGAGTTGGTAACCCTCTTCAGGCGGCGTCGTCGGCATCTGCTTTCCTTTCAACGAAACGCAGAATGTCGATGACCTTGCCTGCAATTCTTGAACGAATTTTGTCGCCCGACTTGGCGTTCGGCAGCTCTTCCGCAAAGAACATGATAGAAGAAACCGGAATTTTGAACTCTGCCGCATATCTTTGGATCAGATCGAGCGAGGGAGTTTTGTTACCCTTTTCGATCTCCGAAATATGGGACTTCGAGACGCCGAGTTTTTCCGCCAGTTCGACCTGTTTCAAGTCATGGAACACTCGGATCAACCTCAGTGCTTCATGGATCATAGTTTCATCCCGTTTGCTTTTCCCGCTTAGACATTAGGCGGGCGGCGATTAGCCGGGCGATCCGAAAATCGCCATCAACCACCGGACAAGCCGGTAGATGAAGAAAGCCACCCTAAGGATGACTATCACGGTGCGAGGGTTCCGGAGTTTCCTCCAAAACCGACGTCGCCGCCGCCGTCGGTGTGTATCTTCAGAGAGAGCCATATTGCTCCTCCTTTCTGTTGGCCCCGGCGCAACATCCACAGCGGATGCCACTAACCAAGGGTCCTCACCCAACAGAAAACGGAAACCGACGACTAAACCCTTTGCCTAGACGCGATAGCTGTCCTTGCTATCGCGTCTGCTTCGCCCGCCGCCGTCCCCTCGTCCCCCTCCGGGGCCTCCGGGCCGTGTGCGGTTGAAGTGGTAGAGGGGAAAACCCCTCCGCGCTTGAACAAGTCCAAGCTGGGTATGAGGAACTTCTTCCGTTGTTACACAAGAGAGATGTGGGAATGGTATTGTCAGCTTTCAAGGAAAAAAGTTCCCTGAGAGCGAACTTTTTCTGACGCGGTCAAATAGGTGGGTTCTTCCAAAGGAGACATTGAGCCAGCGCGCAGCGAACGACCACTCACCTCCCCTCTTAACCCAGAGGCTGCTCACAGCAGATAGTCGCCATCGCTGCCGTGTGCAGCGGATGGCCACTCCTCGATCCAAAATTCCAATCTAGAACAGTTTGGAAAGCCCACAATCGCCAACCCACTGCCTGAAAATTAGGAAAGTAGACGGTTCGATTTCGAGTTGCTAGCCTTTGAATACATTTCTCGGAGAGCTAATGATGAAAGAATTACCTGATTTCCTCTCAAGCGGTGATGAGGCACGTTTATTCCCGGTCCTTGCCGAAACGAGTAAGGAAAAGCGTGTGGCCTCGATATTCCTCGCTGTAATGACGCAAATCCCCGCTCTGGCGCAGGAAGTCTTAGCTTCAACCGGCGTGCGTGTTGGGAAACGCACCACGGTTCAAGCCTTCACGGAGGTGGTTTTTCGAGAGAAAGCTTTTGCGAACTGCCGACCCGACGGATTGATCGTAATCGACACAGGACGCACGCGGTGGTCTGCTTTGATCGAGGCGAAAATCGGCAAAAACGGTCTCGATGTCGAGCAGGTGCAACGTTACGTCGAGATCGCTCGGGCCCAAGGGATCGACGCGGTTATTACCGTCTCAAATCAGTTTGTATCTCGGGCGGATCATTCCCCTGTGAATCTCCCGAAGACACTTCTGCGCAGGGTTTCACTTTTTCACTGGTCCTGGACCTGGCTTGCCACGATCTGCGAAATTCTCGGCTATCAGAACGCTGTCGATGATACTGAACAGTCCTATCTCTTGGCGCAGCTCAATGACTTCTTGGCTCATCCAGCTACGGGCGTTGAACGCTTCACACAAATGGCAGCTCAATGGAAAGACATCGTCCAATCGGTCGCGAATGACGAAAAGCTGAAGAAATCGTCTTCTGAGGTTGAAGCGTCTGCCGCGAGTTGGATCGCCGAAGAACGCGACCTATGCCTACACATGTCGAGCCATGTAGGGACACGCGTTGACAGCATCGTCGAACGCAAACTCCGGGAAGATCCTGCAGCAAGATTGAAGGAGCAAATCAGCTCGATCGTCGAAACGCATATGCTGACCTCGAAGCTCCGGGTTCCAGATTGCGCATCAGATATCGACCTCTGTGCAGACATTGCGCGCAAAACCGTGTCAGTTTCGATGACTGTCAAAGCGCCGACTGATCGAAAGTCAACAAAGGCGCGGCTCAATTGGCTGCTGAGGATGCTTCCCCAAAATGACGAGCGGATTTTTGTTCGCGCTCTTTGGCCGGGCCGTTGCCCTCCAACCATGAAGCCCATTTCCCTCCTTCGCGAAGAACCGGAACTAATTCAGACCGACAATTTGGACCTCGTTCCCCATGGATTTGAGATATTGATGATCGAAGGGCTCGGAAAGCGTTTCGGAGGCCGAAGGACTGTTATCGAAGACATTGAGCGTATCGTTCCAGAGTTTTACGACCTTGTGGGAGCAAATCTAAAAGCATGGCAGGCCCCTCCACCCAAACCAGTGAAGTCGCGCACTGCGCCGGACCCGGGAGAACTCGAACCAAATGATCTCGGCGATGCCGGTTCACTACCGTAAAGCAAGGCGTAAGAAAGCGTTCCCTTCGTCGCCGCGGCGAGTTTAGAAATGCAAAGGTCTACGGCCAGGTCCCTGAATCTCGAAAGTCCGAAATTAGCTATCGCGTCCTTATCGCGATTAGTTTGCCGCGGCAGCGGCAATGCGCCGATACCCCGCTTGACCGTGATAGAACCCATTGGAGAACGAAATCCCGTCGCAAAGTTTGCGCAACGCTTGTTCACCGTCGATCATGCTGTGGGTGCCATCCAGAACGTTGCGGAACGTCGTAGCCACTGCAACCATATCCACCGCCTGTGGCATCAGCCGAAAATGGGTGACGCCGTTTACGATCATCTGTCCGGCTTCGGGCAACAGGTCGATGTAGCTTTCCGACTGGGTCTGAATACCGTTCACGCGAAGGATCGGGCGGTCGTCTGTGGTGCGCAAGGGCATGCCGTCCGCGTCCTCTTCGCACACGAATTGGCAGTTATCCTTGGTCCGGCCATGGGCGCGCGCATGATAGCATCGTGCGGACACCGCAAGCGAAGCACGGCCAAACACCTGCACTTCCACCCCCAGCCCAAGCTCGCGCGCCGCCGCAGCGGCCGCAGCAATCGCCGGGGCAGGCATTTCGGTCGGCAGGCAGACATGGGTCGCACCCCGGCCCGCCATCCAGGCGATGGTCGCCTCATTATAGGCGTTCATGAACGGACCGATGCGGTGCGGGCGCTTGCCTCGTGCAAACAGGCCCGCCGCGTTATTGATCTCGATCTCTGGCGCTTCCATGGCGGCCAGATCGGCTGTCGCCTTGCGTTCGCGTTTCAACATCACCTCGGCCAGCGACGACAGGATCACCGTCTTACCACCGCGTTCCAGCCGTTCGATCGTGGCAGGCAGATCGGCCTCGTGAAACGGCGCGCGCTTCGAGCAGATGACCTCGCCCAGATAGACCTCGTCAATCGGCGCCTCGTCGGCGACACGAGCGTAGAAGTCGCGCCGCGTCTGGGTGGACCAGTGATAGGCGATGGGGCCCAAGGTCAGTTTCGTCATGTCGTTTACCGCCATTTCTTTGTCTCGAACGCGCCCTGGGTCTGTTTCTGGCCCTCGGTCAGGGCGACCAGATCGGCGATATTCGCCTCTCGACCCGCGCGGATGTCATCAACGGCCTGCCGGAAGGCCGACACCACACCTCGGACATAACTCTTCGATCGCTGGCGACCTTCGATCTTAAAGGCGTGAACACCGGCCTCGACCAGATCGGGAAGCAGCCGGGAAAGGTTCAGGCTGATCGGCTCCTCGAAGGCATAATATGGCTCGGAGCGGTGCGGCGCCGTATAGCGCCCCTTGCAGATTGTCGGGTAGCCTGCCTTTTCGTCTGCCCCGAAGCAGTCGATAGTGAAACCCGCGAGTTGCGAGGACATAGAGCCATCCGTGTGGCGCTTGTATTCCACGTCCGAGGCCGGAGAGCACACCCCGTCGATGTTGGTCGATTGCCCGGTGAGGTAGTTGGTCAGGCTGCACCGTCCTTCGACCATCAGCCCGTGATTACCGAAGATAAAGGTCTCGATCTCACAGGGAATTTCCTTGCGGATTTCACGGATCTCGGGGATCGTCAGGATGCGCGGCAGCACGACGCGTTTCACTGCGAAATTCTCGCAATAATACCGGATCGCCTCGGGACTGGAGGCGGCGGCCTGAACTGACAGGTGCAGACGAACACCGGGATGGGTGCGCGCGATATAGTCTGCCACGCCCATATCCGCGACGATGAAAGCATCAACCCCAAGCAGCGCACCTGTATCAGCGGCTTGTCGCCACAGATCGACCTTGCCCGCAGGCGGGTAGGTGTTCAAAGCGAGCAACACCTTGGTGCCCTTGTCATGCGCGTAGGCGACCGATGCGGCCAGTTCGTCCGGGGTGAAATTCAGTCCGGGAAAGTTGCGTGCGTTGGTGGCATCCTGAAAGCCGCAGTAAACCGCATCGGCGCCGGCATCGACGGCGGTGCGCAGGGCGGCGGGCGTGCCGGCCGGGCAGATCAGTTCGGCGAGGCTCATGGGACGAGGGGTCCTTTCTTCACGTTGGATAGGCGCGGCGCAGTCTTGCCAGAATGGCGCGGCCAGCAGGGCCGAACATTCCAGCGGTTTCCTCGGCGATGGATCCATCGACATCGTCGAGTGCATTGCGAAGCCGCACGACAGCTTCGGTGTCGCCCGTGACTTCCAGGTCGCGGGAGAAGAACGCGGCATCTCCATCCTCTTCGGAATCGACCAACTCCAGAAGCAGCATGAACTTCCCCCGAATTGTGGCTCCCGCTTCGGGCGCCGCATTGCGCGCGACGGCCCGGAACACCAGCGCTTGCGGATCTGGTCGCAGGTGCAGGGCAAAGGGCAGTTCCACCGGATCGATTACGAAATCGGTCCCCTGATGTGGACCGAGCCGCGAGAAAAGCGACGGATGCTGTTTGGCGACGCGCCTGACCACGCGGGTCAGGACGGGTTGCACGATCACGCATGAGAGGCGAGCGAGCACGGACGTGCCTAGGTCGGCAGCGCGCGGGAGTGTGTCGTCGCCCGCGCTCATGACTGGAGCATTCTAGTGGCGCGCGCAGGCGATCCGAGCTGGGAAGGCCGGGCGAAAATGATGGAAGGGAGTGAGTGGATCATCGTCTTGCCGTTTCTTGTCCGAGCGAGTGCATGGCCGCCTCGATCCGTGAAAAGAGCCCCTCGTTCTCGAGGCTGCTGCTTCCGTCGAGATTTTCCGCGAGCAGAAATCATGGCTAGGCTTTCTAGTTTGCGGTTTCTCTAGGTAATTAGTATTTGGTTTGCGTATTACACTCACTTAATGCGCATTGCAAATACCAAATCGCGAAGCTGCATTTGCGTCTCACCTCCTTCACCGACTTCGGACTACACGTCCTCATGGGGATGGCCAGCACCCCTGATCGACCGTTCACCACCGCGGAGCTGGCGGAAGAGTTCCGTATTTCACGCAATCATCTGGCAAAGGTGATCTCGTCACTGTCGGCTGCTGGCTATCTGGAAACGCGACGCGGCGGCGGCGGCGGTGCGGTGCTCGCGCGGCGGCCTGAAGAGATCCTTCTGGGCGACGTCGTCGCCTATCTCGAGGCAGACCAGGCTCTGGTCGAGTGTTTCCTGTCCGGGAGCGCCGCCTGCACATTGACGCCGCACTGCCGTCTCAAGGCGCGCCTGGCCGCTGCCGAGACAACCTTCATTGCCAATCGCAACCGCAGTTCGCTTGCGGAATGCGTCTATCCGCCACTTAACGTGTAATCGGCCGTCAAGGTCATTAAGGCAAGGACGGCGAAGCGCAACGTCTTCGTAACCACCGTGCGCAACTCGAACATTTAAGTTCTACAAAACCAAGCGAAGCTAAGCAAAAGACCACGTCCTGCCCAAAGGCACGCAATAGAAAGTGTCTGGATGCGGCTACTCCGAACACGGCACGGATGCGTCTTCTTCCGCTCTGAAGGCGTCAGTGGCGCCAATTTTGCGTTTGAAACTTTCACGAATGGTTCACGATCTGTCCGTGACTTTTTGAAACACTTAGCCATTGAAAAGCAACGTTTTCTTCCCGGATTGCAAATCCGTGTACACCGGTTCGATTCCGGTACTCGCCTCCACTACTTAGCTGAAAATCGAGGCACTGGTTTACAGGTCGGTTTACAGAACCGACCCGTAATCTGGTTTTCCGGCTGACATTTCAGATGCCCGACCGTAGCCTGGCGCCATGGCAGGCGAGGATTGGAGTGAGGCGGAAAACGCCGCGATCGTAGCGGAATACTTCGCCATGCTCGCAGACGATCTCTCGGGAACGCGCTACAACAAGGCAGTACACAATCGCAGCCTCCAGTCACAGATCGACAGATCGTGCGGGTCGATCGAGTTCAAACACCAGAACATCTCGGCAGTGCTGAAGAGCTTGGGTGAAACCTGGATTTCCGGCTACAAACCTGCGTTCAACTTCCAGGCTTCGCTCGAAGACATCGTGAGCCGCCAGCTTCAGAAGCAAGGTGGTTGGATCGTGCCGCCAACTCATCCGGGGTCAAGCGACTTCCAGGATGCGACACCGCTTTGGCCCGAGCCGCCGCCGACACAACGAAACACTCCGCCGCCAGAAGAACTCGAACAGATGCTCTCTGTGGCAAGAAAGTTCGACGTGGCGGGACGGGACGAACGAAACCGCGCGCTCGGCAAGATGGGTGAAGAACGCGTGCTCGATCATAAGAAAAGCACACTTCGCGCCGCCGGTCGCGACGACCTCGCGCGCGAGATCGTATGGGTGAGCCAGCAAGAGGGCGACGGAGCCGGATACGACATCCGAAGCTTCACGCCAGAAGGGCGACCCCGCCTGATCGAGGTGAAGACCACCAACGGCTGGGAGCGCACGCCCTTCCATATCTCGCGCAACGAACTGGCCGTGGCGGATGATCGCCGCGAGGACTGGGTGTTGTTTCGCCTATATCAGTTCTCGCGCGGCCCCCGCGCCTTCGAACTTCGTCCGCCGCTCGACGCGCATGTGTCGCTGACGGCGACCTCATTCAGGGCAAGCTTCGACTGAGCGCTTACCTGCCCTCGTCGGATCGCGACCGAGCCTCCAGAAGCTTCGCGAGCACCTCATCGGCGACCTCAGGCACAATCGCCGCATATTTCTCGATGATGTTTGCTGCGTGGCGCAACCCCCAGCCCATCGTGACCGCGATTTCGTTGAGCGAACACCCGGCCCGTAGCAACTCGGTCGCAGCCGTTCCGCGCATGTCGTAGAGACGAAGCTCATCGCGAACATGGATCAACTTTGGATCTTTTGCCGCTGCGGCGTTCGCGCGCTCTTTAACCTTGCGAACGATATCGGAAGCGCGCACCGCCTCGAGCTGCTTTCCCTGGAGAGAAACGAATAGATACTTCTGCCCCCTCGGCGTTTCGTCGATCAACTTCGCCAATGCCGGGGTAACCGGTATGCTCGTCGCTTTTGACGTCTTCGTACGCTTGAAGAGAAGGCGGCGCCCTTTCGGCGTCTTCTGCACATTGTCACGGGTCAGAATCCCGATGTCTTGCGGCGTCAGGCCGCCCTCAGAGGCAGCTATGATGATGCGAGCTTCGCGTTCAGTAGCGACCCTCACAAGCGCAGCAAGCTCCTCTGGCAACCAGATGATCTCTGAACGATCAGACTTATAGATTCGCGGCACGTTCAAGTGATGATGGATCGCGATAGCCACATCCTCATCGCGTGCCCAGTTGAGCAAGCGGGTCACGACGCTCGTCGCATAGTCATAACTTTTCGGGGAATGAACCCATTGCTCTTTCCAAGAGCGGATTTCGCTGAGCGATGCCTTTTCTTCGAAGAGTTTGATCGGATCGACACCGAATTCTGCGTCGAAAGCGTTGAGGTACTTCACATAATCGGCTTGTGTTCGTGCCGCGAGCTTCTGAAAGTGGATCGACTTTCGGTAGCGCTCAATGACTGCGCGCGTCGATGAGGCCATGACTGGATCGGATTGCGCGCGAAGACGCCTCGGCTTCGAAGCCTCGCCAAAGGCTTGAATGTAGTCCGAGCTACCAACCGCCATTGCATCGCCGGTACGCCAAAAGCACGGACCGCCACGGTATGCATAATGGTATTCTCGGACGGCGCCGGTCGCCAAACGCTTCCGCACTCGATGAATTCCTTTAAGCCGACAGACTGTCACGACGCATCCTTCTCTGTTCTACGAGCGACAACGTGGGAGCAGCTTCGACATTCGCAGATGGGGTTTGCATGCCCTGAGCTGCATCGAGGCGAGCTCGGACGAGCTTGGGATCGTAAAGGTTTCGCCGTCCGGGAACCGGTTCGATTCCGATATCCTTGCACCACTTGCGAAAAGCCCCCTTCACGCCGTCAAAGCGCATCGCTTCAGCAAGCTCTTCGCCAGTGACGAGCCAAATGCCCTGCAGCGCAGTCGGGGTTTCGAGACGTGGTTTCATCGAAATTCGCAAAGTTAGATCCCATTAAAGAGCATCTGGTAACTTCTCGTGGAGCTCCAAAATCCGCGCACAAAATTTCTCCAAACAACTGTTCGTCTCGCGTTCGGGGGCGAGGTCAACGACTGTGCGATAGGACCCATTGACCTTGCCTTGCAGTCGGGAGATCACCTTACCGAGCTCTTACGCAGATGGTTCTTCGGGCTCGATCCTTGCGAGGTACCGCAGAAGATCGGCGCTCGCCTCGCGGAATTCCTCGCCGACCACCTCGTCCTTGGCCACAAGTCGCTCGCAAAAATCGCGATCCAACTCTGCGCCCCGAAGAGCGTCAGTCGACAGCGCATCGAGAGCGTCGATTGCCTCACGCGCCATGGCGTTCACATCGCCAATCAGGCTCGGTTGTTGAAACATCGGACATCCTTTTCAAAGCTGAACTGCGGGCGCTGCGGCCCGCATCGAGGGGCCGCAGCGGTTGCGGTTCAGCCGATCCCATCAGGATCACTCTGAGCGATCGCGCGATCAGGCATCGCAGCGCATTTCGCCAAGCGCATCGAGCGCTTTTTGCGCCCAATATGCCTGTCCCTCGAGCTGCGTGCGGATCCCTCTCAGATCGGTCGCGACGGCTCGCATCGCGAGATGCCGCGGTCCTTGTTCGACCGAAAACCGCGGTCCGAGCCGCATGTAGCCGTCTTCGAGGTAAGCCCACTCGAGATCGTCATCGAGCGCGATGAGAGCTCGCGTGATCAGCGTTCGGGTGCGGCCGTTGGCTTCCGTCAGTCGACCGATCAGCGAGATGTCCTCGAAACCGGTGAAGAGCAACCAATCTTCGATAAGCGGCGCGTTCTCAAGATCTTTCGGAGACGGCGTCGCGGCCGCTCCATGGACGACGTTTGCGAGCACATTGCGCTCTTTGCGGAGTTCTTCTGCGGTGAGTTCGGACGGATGTTTATCGTGAGTCATGTGTGATCTTTCAAAAGATTTGGGGTTCAGGAGACGAAGCAGGGCTGCAAGATCCACCCGCCTCGGTGAGAAGGCGGGCGGACGCTGCAGCCCCAATTGGCGACGCGAGTTACGGTTGGATGAGTGGTTTCGGGCGGTAGATCGCGACCCGCGGCCTCAACCGGGACCGAACTTCACGCGGTGCGGTTGCGAGCATCGTCTCGACCGCCTCGAATTGTTCGCGCTGCGCCGGGCCGAGGCGCCCGATACGAGCATTGCGCTCGAACAGGTCGGAACCGGTCGCGATGAAGAGCCGATGCGATGCGCGGAACATGGTGGGACGATAGAGCCCGCAAGCGGCAGCTTGATCGTCATCGGCGATGACGATGTCATCTTCGCGCAGCAGCCGCCCCTCCGGGCTGACACCGGGCGCGACGATGTTCATCGGTGTATCGCCAATCAGACCGCGCGAGAGCAGCAAGCAAGGACGCGTGCCGGGCGGGATGTCGAACTCGCCATCACGCCTGCGGTCGGAGCCGTAGGGGAAGCGCATCAGGAAGATATCGCCGGGTTTGAGCTGTCCACCCGGGAGCAGTCGAAGGTATCGATCGTGGAGCATGAGTGCCTCGTGTCGTTGAAAAGGAAAACGACGCGCCGAACCTCACCAACGAACCCGATACGCGGCCTCGGGGCTTGGCTTGATTGCGTGCGTCAAAGACGCTGCACGCAAGCAAGACATGCGCCGAGGCCTGCCCTCCCGCGACCCATTGATCGCTCGCCTGCGGGCAGATCGCGCGGGTGCCGGGGAGAGCGTCGAGAGGGGTGACATCCCTCTCGACCCGCCGGAGGCGCCGGGAGAGTTCGGAGAGGGTGGCGCGCGCCTCTTCGATCCGTCGGAAGGACGCCGAGAGGGTCCGGGGAGATTGGCGAAAGTCTCCCCCGGTCCGCCGGATGGGCGCCTTAGGGTGCAGGGAAAGTGGCGCCATCTCGTTCGTCGAAGAGAAGTATCACATCGTATTTTCGTCGCTGCAGGGAGTACCACGCGGCGGAAGGCTCAGTCGGTTCCGCTAGCGCTGACTGAGCTCGCGGATCACAAGGTCTGCCGCCAATTATGGTCTCGAAATATTTTTTACTTTTCGATTTCCGTCCCGAACCGAACGAACCGATCTCCAGTGTAGAGAGCGGGATGGCCTCGCTTTCGAAGAACGGATCGCAGTGGCGATCCTTGTTATGGAGATCTATTATGAAGATTGTGAAGATGAAGATTTCTGACGACGTTTTCCTCTCGGCATGGCTGGAGATTACGGGCATCTCGGGCTTGGTTCGCCTCGAAGGTGAGTTCTTCCCGGCTGCGGGCATTTTTCTTGAGAGACTCGAATATGACGACACCGGCGAAGCACTAAGCTCAGAGGATATGCAAAAGTACCTCGAGGCTATCTTTGACAAAGTGACCGAGGCGGCATTGGAGATGCATAAGGAACTCATGTCCTAAAAAGACGCGGATTCGACATCGAACCCTGCGCGCAAAACAAAGTGCGCGCCTCTCTCGAAGTCGATCGGGGCCATCTCAACGATGGCCCCGCTGTTCGTTCAGCACAATGGGATATTCACGAGCGGGCAGACGCGAAATCACTGCAGCGCCTTCTCGAACTCGGGGCAAGTCAGCTACCCGATTAAGCTGACCTGATTAAGCTGCCCTGATTGAGGATTTCTGGTCTGACTGAAATTCGTCCGGCTGTCTAATGCCGATCGCTGCCGTTCGTTATCGGCGCGGTGAGTGTCGCCTTTGAACCATCTCCATCCAAACGTCGCGACCCGGCCCTGAACGGACATTCGTTGTCCTCGTCAGCGCTGCGGCACAGCTTCACCGAAGCGGTCGTTCGGGACTCGGCGCAGCATCTTCCTGGCTCCGATGTCAGCTAAGCGGACGAAGTGCTTTCGCTGCATCGGCACAAAGGTCTGCTCTGGAATAGCCATGCGACTGCAAGCATGCCATTCTTCAGTATGAAACAAAATATTCCTGAGCTTTGCGGCCCACGTGTTCGCCTCCGTCATTTCCATCATTCGGATGTTGCCGGACGGTTGGCCCTTGGACGATCTCCAGAGATTGTGCATTGCTTTGGCGGCAACCCCGATGGCCTTCCCCCATATAAAGAAAGTGATGCGCGCTCTTGGGTAGAGCGAAACATCGAGCACCCTCTTTGTTGGGCGGTCGAAGTCGATGGCCGTTTGCTGGGCGAGGCGCGTCTTGACGGACTTGACCTGCATGACAGCCGAGCGCGCTTGGCAACTGGGCTCTACGATGTTTCACAACTCGGGAAGGGTCTGGGGCGTGAGGTGATCAAACTGGTCTTGTCGCATGCCTTTGGAACTATTGGATTGCATCGGGTCGATCTGAGGGTCTTGGCATTCAATGAACGAGCGATACGCTGTTATCGTTCATGCGGTTTTGTCGAAGAGGGACGGGAACGTGAGGCAGCTCGGATTGGGGACGTCTGGCATGACGATATTATCATGGGATTGCTGGCAGCGGAGTACCAAGCCGAGGGAAGTCAGGTTTGATTTCTCTGGCTAAGCCGTCATTCGACCATGCCGCAGCATCCGGTAAAGTGGGCTCACTGCGGACCTCGGAGGCAGCGCAGCATCTTGTGATATGATGTCTTGTCAACGTCGGGTTGTCGATGTGGGAGGGCGTGGTGGATCGGAGGATCCATCATGGAAACACCAAACTTACCCGCCATTCGCGCGCTGCGCCCTGCTTGGAACAAAGGCCGGATCGTCGGCCAGAAACGGCCGCTCAAGCCCAAACACGTCTGGGCGATCAGGGTGCGGCTGGAGCTGGCGGAGAACCATCGTGATCTGGCCCTCTTCAATCTTGCCATCGACAGCAAGCTACGCGGCTGCGATTTGGTGAAGATGAAGGTGGTCGATGTCATGGCATCAGGCCAAATCAAGGAACGCGCGTCGGTTCTGCAGAGCAAGACCCAGAAACCTGTGCGTTTCGAAATCTCTGAAGGCACACGTGCATCGCTCGCGAGATGGATGCGGGAGCCGCTGATGGTCGGATCCGAATACCTCTGGCCCGGGCGCTTTCACGAACGGCTTCACATCTCGACCCGCCAGTACGCGCGAATTATGCGTGACTGGGTTACATCCATTGGTCTGGAGGCAAGCGCCTATGGCACGCACTCGATGCGGCGAACGAAGGTCACGCAGATCTACAAGAAGACAGGCAACCTGCGGGCGGTCAAGCTGCTGTTGGGTCACACCAAAATGGACAGCACTGTCAGGTACCTCGGCGTCGAGCTTGAAGATGCACTGGTGATCGCCGAAGCTATCGAAATCTAAACAGCTGGGCCGTCGCCACAGACGGCCCGAAGCCGACCTTCGCCAAACCGGCCATCGCTGCGGCGCGGCTGCCCCAAAACAGCCATTCGTGACATCGCGAAGCTCCGACCCGCATGCCCGTCTCAGCTATGCGGGACAGAGCGGCCACTCGCGTTAGCGCGAGGGCAATGTTTTGTTGTTCGCATATACTTAATTGAGCCAGCACAAATCACGCCTATAAAAGAAACCACCAACACGAACGCAGCGAACGCCCGGAGGGACTCAGTTGAAACTTCGAATGACGCTTGGGTTTCTCCTGAACTGGGGCCTCACTGCTTCTGTCTCCTTTGCGGGAACTGCTAGTGAATGCCCACCTCCGCGCGTCATCATCGACGCGGCCCCTCTGACCTACCAAGTCAACGATTTCCGTGTGCGAACTTGCTATAACCGATACAGAAATTTCACCGGGCCTATCGACTCTACCCTGATCTTTGCAAATCCTGAGGCCATCCCTGACCTCGGCGAGGCAGAGATTCCTCTTAGAGGAATGTTTTTTTATGCAGATAGAGGCTTTGAACTGCCCCCGCCGTGGAACCTTGATGGCTTCCTCGGCCCAGTTGTAGGCACGGAGATAGCAGGAAGTGTCAAGTTTGACATCCGCTTCAAGGGCGCGCCGTCACAATCCGTTTACTGGCTGTCGGACGATCCACCGATGCGTGTTGCCTTCAGTTTCACGACCGTCCCAAATCCTTTGAAGGCAGACTACAACCACGTTTCCTACATCAACATTCAACAACCCTGGCAAGGTGGAGTGATTGCCTTTATGTTCAATTTTCCAGGAAAGAGCCCATATTTTAAAGGCGATGCGTCCCGTCGTGCTCGAGCAATCGGAGCCACTGAGGCTGCGCAAGATATGCGACGGCTGATGAACTGGGCGGATTTGACCGAGACACTGAGCGATGAGAAGGATTTCGAATCCGGCTCCACGAAGCCCTAGCTTCTTATTTTCACGAAATTTTAGAAAGCTCTACGTTTTCTTTTTCCGTGCAGTCACAAAGGAAAGAAACCGCTTGATACGGGTGCTCGGGCGACCGATGGCCAACATAAAGTCGGACGTCGGCTATTCAACGCAGCGGTATCAGCTTCCCTTAGCTATATCTGATAGCGCCTTCCGGAATAGGTGACCGGCCCACTCAGCCAAGTTAGCCGAAGATTGATGGCGCTCCACCCTTAGGCTCAAATTACAGAGAGAAGCAGGAGAACATGAAAGAATTCACCGAAGCCGACACGGCAGAAGCCGTTCTGCTCGACTACGTCGAGCGATATGGCTTAACGGAGAGAGCGCGAAGATACTTCCTCAACCTTGGCCAGGAGGAAGTAACCCATGGATCACGCGCCGAAGCTCGACACCCTCAAGACGATCAAAGCTCTTCCTGAAAGACGGGAGCCTTATTGGAACATTCTCGAATATTGCCGCCACATTGGCCTCGAGAAAAAACCAGCGAAGCCCCTTCATTGGGTCGCTCGAATCCGCAAGAAGGATGGCCGCTATAGGCAGCGGCGGCTCGGACCCGCAGTTTCGGAAAACTCAACGGGCCTTTCCTACGAAGCGGCTATCACGCTCGCGCGCGCTTGGTTCGCCGAGCAAGAATGGCAAGGCATCGCCTCGGCGAGCTACCCGGTGGGAACCACACAACATCTGCGATACTCGAAGAGCGAAACTGGCTTCACAGTTGGCGACGCCCTGATCGACTACGTGGAGTGGAAACGGATCGCTGCGACCAAAACCACCTTTGAGACACTGGTCGCGCTGATCAACTTTCATATCCTACCGCGCCTCGGATCAGTTCAGCTCGATGAACTGACCGGCAACACAATCACCAATTTCTGTCGTGCCATCCTTGAGACGCCACCCAAGCGGGGGAACCAGGCGCTCAAGGCAAGGGTAAAGATTGAAAGCCTCGACCCGGATGCATTGCGCCGCCGGAAAGGAACACTGAACACGCTGCTGGGGATATTGCGAATTGCCATGCAGATGGCATGGGAGAACGGCCACACCGCCTCAGAACGCTCGTGGCGCTGCATCCACCGCGTTCCGAATTTGGAAGTTCCTCGTCAGATATTCCTCACACGCGCGCAGTGTCGTGAGCTGATCGCCGCATGCCGCCCAGATCTCGCGGACTTGGTGCGCGCAGCGCTTTACACGGGCTGCCGCGTGTCTGAGCTTTCAGCGCTTCGTGTGTGCGATGTCGGAAAAGACATCTTTGGCATTTACGTCTCCTCCCCCAAAGGCTGGCGACCACGCTATGTGTATCTCCCGGAGGAAGGGATGCGATTTTTCTTGGCCAAATGCGCCGGGAAAGCAGACGATGACATCGTCTTTCGCACCGGCGCGGGCCAGATCTGGAAAACCCGTCACAAGCATCTCTTCAAAGCAGCTGTCGAGAAGGCCGGGCTGCCGCATGAATTCGTGTTCCACGGATTGCGGCACACTTATGCCAGTCAGCTTGTGCAGGCCGGCGCGCCGCTTGCCATCGTCGCGCGTCAACTCGGCCACGCGAACACAGACACGGTGAGCCGGACTTACGGCCACCTTTCCTGCGAAAGTATCGAGCGTGAGCTCGCTCTACGATTTGCGACACTGGAAGATCAGCCTTGTGAGCATGATGAGCGGATGCGGTCTTTACGGAAATCGCTTCAAACTGCGCCTCCCCCGGTCCCCGCCTCTTCGTGGCCGCGAAGCAACTTCGCGCGGTGCCGAGGCGACGAGCTTCAGTTCATGAGCAGACGTGCTCGTAAGTATACTTCTGCTATATCCACCCAACAATGCGCAGACACATAGGCATTCAGTAGCGCATAACGAGGGGCGAGCGAAAGTCTACCCGTGAAAGCAAGGGACTAGGTCCCTGATAAATCCTACGAACACGATAAAATCGGCAAGACGCGATAGACTGGTGGGTTGAGTTTCACTACGTTGAAGCTGCCAGGGTTCCGTGAGGATGGAAGCCAATGGGCGAAAGTTGAACTTCTGAACGTTGAGCGTATTAAAATGAAAAAAAGAGTAATAATACACATCGGCCCGCACAAGACGGGAACAACATCTGTTCAGAAGTTCCTGCTTGGCAATAAGGATAGTTTATTCCAAGAAGGCTTTCTTTTTCTGCACGACGAAGACACCCACGAAGCGGCCATCTTGCTTGCGAAGGAAAAATTCGAAGACGCTGAAAGAAAGCTTGAGGAAATTTCTGAAACAATAAAGAATTCAACCTGCAATACGATTATATTAAGCCAAGAAGATTTTTGTGGGGACATCCCTGGCCGGTCTAAGAGACGAGAGGTATACACAAAACTCACAAAGAACTTACGCATAATTATGCGCGCCCTGCGGCCTCACGATGTATGTTTCATTTTCTTCGAGCGCAACGAAGAAGATTGGTTGAAAAGTTGCTATCACCAATCATTAAAATACCGCACGGACTTCCACGACTTTCGAGATTTCCATGCGAGGTTTTCGACTGACTTTTCCTGGGCGCAAAAACTCGAGAAACCGCGGAACGTTTTTGGCGAGCGGCTCGTAGTAGAAGATTACTACAAAGATGTGGGCGACGGAATCAGCAAAATTCTCAAACTTGCAGGAGCATCGAATATACATCTACCAACTTCCCCTCAAAGAGTAAATTCGGCACCGTCCAGAGAAGCATCTCAGCTGTTGGAGCGTATCAATAAACTCTCGAGCTTTAAGGCCACCGCTTGGTTCTCGAAGAAACTCATTTTGGCTAATTGGAAGCCGCGCCCATTATATGAAACATCGTCGCCGCCTGCTGCCAAGTCAAATGAGCTAGCTGCGGTAGCGTTTCCGGCACTTTCGATGAGATCTGCTTCTAGGTTCGCACCACAAGATGTTATCGATGTTCTCCCCGCACAGGATGTCGACCTATCTCAATACCTATTTGATATCCTTCCAACTGAAGTCGAACTTCCCTCGGAATCTCGTGTGAACATGGCAGATCAGTCACGAATTCTCGACTATCACCTCAGAGGAAAATCCAGACTCGCCAAAATCAACGCTCTTGCTATCAGCTATTTGCGCCGCGATACGCAACACACGCAAAAAGCTTCAGTGATTTTTCACCGAATTTGGCGCGAGCATGGAATTCAGCTAGTTAATGAATTATCAACGCGCTGGCTCATATCCACTCTCCAAACCTTTTTAGATCATGGATCAAATGAAGCTCAGAGACAGATTGGCGCAAGCGGTTACTTTTATGCAAACATGATGAAGATCTACGAAGGTGAGCGCGCGATCGAGGGCGCTGAGCAAACTGCGACATATTCAGAAGTATCACCGCAAACACCGAACGAATTTCGTGGCCTCGATCGGTATACCGTAGGTGGCACAGACCTCCTACTAAATACCAACGCTCTCCTTTTAGACCTCGCTCGAAGCGATGACGTCGCTGGCTTAGTAATGATGGAGTTTATGCTTCGAGTTAAGAGCTCAGGAAACGTATTTACTAGAATGGACAATACTCGGAAAGAGAAGAGCATATCCGTTAATGGATTTGAAGACACTTGGTCGTTCTTTGAGAAAATTTAAGATTAATAACCAAGGCTTTGCGACATCTGACTTAGTGGGCGAACGAGAGTAACTCCCTCCATTTTGGAAAGTCTCTGCAAATCAATCTCATATTGAACGTCGAGCCTCTCAATGATTTCAAATGAAAGACCTGGCAAAGATTCGCTATCAAGAGGACTTTGGCGCTCTGGAAAAGCGGAAGAAACCAGATCCTTTAAATCCAGAATAAGATCGAAATCGTCTACCCGCAGCAACTCCCCAATAAAGGACAACGCGATTTCCCTAGGGCGCTCAAAATCCCAAACCATAATCCGAAATTCCGGCACAATTTCTCTTATTCGCTCGATGAGACTCGACCACGAGGGCATGGTCCGCGCCTCTGAGATAAAATCAATATCATTTTTAGAGCGAACGAACTCGTAAAAGTAGTCAAGTTGACTCGTTATTGTAAAATGAAGCATTACAGAGCGGCCAGAAAAAATCTCCGCGACCCGAGAAACTCGAGCCTCGGTTTGTGGAAGAACTTTATCTTTTAGGAAAGAATCTTCTGCAACGCCAAGCAATGCATCCTGACTTATTGCAACGGTATCATACTTCGAAAAGTCAGAAAGAATTTCTTCAACGTTGCTCCAAGATTCAGTATCCAACGCGGCCTCACGCCACCTCGTGTTTATTAGCTCTCTGAATTGTTTTTTCCAGATGGGGCGCGATATAATTGCCGACGAACTTTGGTCTTCGAGAATTCCCGACTTATCAACGGAATGCAGCAGGTCAGAAGCGACGCCCGGTATTCCAGCGTGTAGGTTAAACATCCACGGATTTCTCGCCACTAAACTCAGGAAAACCATGCGCCGCAATGCTCTCTTTTCCACTAGCAATTGCTTCGAGGAGTTCGGCGCGGCGCGTCGCGCTTTGAGTTGCAGCTTGGCACATCAGATCCATAGCTTGCCAAGCGCGATCTCGCTCCGCGAACTCTTCATCTGTCAACCTGCAAAGCGTGTCGTCTGCCGAAATAAGAGCGATTAGGAGTGGGAGAACTTCCTCTGCTCTCTCCAACAATGTTTCGGTGCTTAAATCGGTGCGCTTAAAATCAATCACCAATCGAGAACCGGTGACTTCCAAGTCGACTTTTTTCACTTCTACACGCTCCTTATCTTGAACGTTTACGCCCTGCATCGCTACCTGTCGGCAATCTAGCGCGAGGTCAGGTTAATGGCCACCTTAGGGCGCCTATCCTCAAGGGCCGCGGCATCGTTGCCGTTTATGCTGCGACCACCTCAGGAGACCATAGTGATGAACTAGTCCACGAACACGCGCAACGCACGGTTTTCGGACAATGAAGGCTCCTCTGAGTTGCCCGCGATCAGAGACCGGTCTGGGTTGCGATGTCTCTCATCTACGATCGACTGACCTGCCACGGGATTTTCCCTCCACCATCCCGAAACCACCGGACCCGTCGCGATTGGCCCACAGTGGCCCTTTGTGCTCCCCGCCGCGAAGGTCAAGTTGGGAGCTAAAGCGAAGATTCCCGTGATCGTGTGAGATGCGCGGTGTGGTCGTCAGAGAATAGCATTGACCGATGCTTGGATCGAGAAAGTCTCACTTGCTGAAAACCTGTCCTTAGTTTGCGTTCTTGGGAGCATAGGCGCGCATGAAGACATACACGGCGCCGCAGATGATCCGGTCCATCTGGGCGGGGTCGGTTTTCTCGTTTACGCCGAAGACACGCTTGTAAAACTGGTCGGCCTTGCACAACTCGAGGAATTGCGCCGCCGCCAGCGGCACGTCTTCGATTTCGAGCTCGCCGCGCGCGACAAATCGCTTCAGTAGAGGTTCGAGATGTTCCACCCCGCGCGCGGGCCCGGTGTCGTAGAAGGCGCGCGCGAGTTCGGGGAACAGATGGGCATCTCCTACTGCAACGCGAAAGGCACTCTGGGCGGTATCCGACAGGAGGCGTCCGAGATAGGCTCGCGCCACCCGCTCCAACGCTTCGGGCGCACTCGCGGCCACGAGATCGGATGGAAAAAGCGTCGCGGCATAGCGGTCGCATTCCAGCGTGAAGAACTCGGAATATAGATGCCGCTTATCGGGAAAATGTCGGTATAGCGTGGGTTTCGATACGCCTGCCACGCGTGCGATCTCGTCGATCGAAGCGCCGTCGAAGCCGCGCTCCATGAACACCTTGCGCGCGCCGACCAGAATCTGAGCGCGTTTGGCCGCGCCACGCTTGTCGGGTGCGCTTCGCGTGGCGCTGGGATTCTGTTCAACCGCGCACACAAGCGCCTCCGCGTCTCGAACCAAGTTCCGGTTGCATATCGCATGTCGCGTGCGCTAGAGCAACATAGAAACTAAACGGTAAAGTAACGATAAGAGGCGAAGATGGCCACGCAAGACCCGAAGAACGGTGGCAAGACGTCCGATGCGCCCCCCGCCGTCAGCACTACGAAACCTGGCGCCAAGCGCATCGTTCTGACGGCGCTGGCGCTGATCGCGATCGGCGCGGGCGCGTGGTTCGGTTGGGACTGGTGGACGGTCGGGCGCTTTACCGAAAGCACCGACGACGCCTATGCGAAGGCCGATATCGTCACCTATTCCGCCCAGGTTCCGGGCCGGATCTCCGCGATCGAAGTGCCGGACAATACGCAGGTCAAGGCGGGTCAGGTGCTCTTGCGGATCGACGACACGCGGCTCAAGAGCTCTCTGGCGGAAGCCGAGGCGCAAGTTGCCAGCGCCAAGGCAGCAATCGTCTCGACCGATGCGCAGATCGCGCTGCAATCCGACAATATCGCCTCCGCCAAGGCGAATCTTGCTTCGGCGCAGGCGGCGCTCGATCTGGCGCAGACCAACGCCGAGCGGAGCCAAGCGCTGCTGGAGCGCGGCGCGACGCCCAAGGCCAGCACCGACCAGCAGGCCAAAGCGCTTGAGCAGGCGCAGGCGGCGCTGCGCGGGGCAAAGGCGGGGCTCGATGTGGCGCGCGGGCAGTTGCCGGTGCTCAAGGCGCAGCGCAGCCAGCAGGAGGCCGCGCTGCATCGCGCTGAGGCCGCCGAAGCCTTGGCGCAGAAGAACCTCGATGACACGGTGATCCGCGCCAGTCGCGACGGCATGGTGGGCAATCGCGGCGTTGAGGTGGGTGAATATGTCGGCGTGGGCACGAAGCTGATCAGTCTCGTGCCGCTTGATGCGATCTATGTCACCGCCAATTTCAAGGAAACCCAGGTCGAGAAATTTCGTCCCGGCATGAAAGCTGATGTCAGCTCCGACATGTTGGGCGGCGTGCATCTCAAAGGTGTAATCGACAGCATCGCGCCTGCCACCGGATCGCAATTCGCCCTGATCCCGACCGAGAACGCCACCGGTAATTTCACCAAGATCGTGCAGCGCATTCCGGTGCGCATTCATATCACCGCTCCGCAAACGACGGACGGGCCCAGCCTGCGGCCCGGCTCCTCGGTGGTGGTCGATATCGACACCCGCGGAGCCAGGGAATGAACGACGTGCCCAGCCCGCAAGCCAGCGCCCCGATCCCGAGCCGGGGCGATATCTTCGGCTTCTTCCTGATGGTCGTGGGCATGTTCATGGCGATCCTCGACATCCAGATCGTCGCAAGTTCGCTGCCCCAGATCCAGGCGGGAATCTCGGCCTCGATCGACCAGGTGACTTGGGTTCAGACCGCCTATCTGGTGGCCGAGGTGGTGATGATTCCGCTCTCGGGCTGGCTGGCCAAGGTCATGTCGACACGCTGGCTTTTCGTGATGTCCTCTGGCGGGTTCACGGTGATGAGCGTGGCCTGCGCATTCGCATGGGACACCCAGTCGATGATCGTGTTCCGCGCAGCACAGGGTTTCATCGGCGGCGCAATGATCCCCACAGTCTTTGCGGCCAACTTCAAGCTGCTGCCACCATCCATGCGGATGATGGGCACCGTGATTATCGGGCTGACCGCGACCGTAGCGCCGGCCGCCGGCCCCACGCTCGGCGGCTATATCACCGAGCATTTCAGCTGGCACTGGTTGTTCCTGATCAACATCGTGCCTGGGCTGATCGTGACAGCACTGGTGCCGCTCTTCGTCGATATTGACCGTCCCGACTGGGGGCTGTTTCGCAAGATCGACCTGCTCGGGATCGTTCTAATCGCGGGGTTCCTCGGCTCGCTCGAGATCGTGCTGGACGAAGGTCCGCGGGAGGACTGGTTCCAAAGCCATGTCATTCTCGGCTTCGCGGTGCTCTCGGTGGTGTCGGCGGTATTGCTGATCTGGCGCGAACTGGTGATCGAGCACCCGGTTCTGGAACTGCATGCCTTTCTCAACCGGAATTTCACGATGGGCTGCATTCTGACCTTCGTGATCGGCACCTGCCTCTACGGGCAAAGCTATATCCTACCGCAATTCCTGTCGCGGGTGCGCGGGTTCAGTTCGCTCCAGGTCGGCGAGGTCATGGCGGTGACCGGGGTTGCGATGTTCCTTGCAGCCCCGATCGCGGGGCAGTTGGGCCAGCGCTTCGATGCCCGCAAGATCCTGTTCGTGGGTTTCATACTGGTGACGCTGGGCCTGTGGCTGAACACGAAGATGACCACCGAGGTCGGGTTTGACCAGTTGATCTGGCCGCAGATCGCGCGTGGCACGGGGCTGGTGCTGTGCATGGTCACGATCACCGCTGCCGCATTGGGCACCCTGCCGCCCGATCTGGTGGGCGGGGGGAGTGGTCTGTTCAACGTGTTTCGCAACATGGGCGGCGCGCTTGGTCTTGCGCTGATCAACACTCAATGGGACGGGCGCTATGATCGCCATTACTGGTGGCTGGCCGAGAGTATCGGCACCACCGATCAGATCGCGACCGATCAGATCACCCAGATGACCCGCCAGATGGCGACCCATCCCGAGATCAACGGCGATCCGATGCTGGCCGCGGTTCGCCAGCTTGGCGGAGAAATCGCGCAACAGGCCTCGATCATGGCCTGGAACGATGTGTTCTTCATGATGGCGGTGGCCTTTGTCTGTGCCACACCGCTGATCCTCCTGCTGGCCAAGCCCGAACATCCCGACGTCGCCGCGCATTGATGCCTTGCAATCCCTTCCCCTTCAAACCGACTGGAAACAAAATGCCGAAAATTCTCGTTCTCGCCGCCTCCCTACGCCCCGGCTCGCTCAACTCGGCTCTGGCCGATATTGTCGCGCATGCCTGCGCCGAAGGTGGTGCCGAAGTCACACGGCTGAACCCCGCCGATTACGAGATGCCGATCTACACAACCCTGGAAGAGGAACAATCCGGCCTGCCGCAGGCAGCGTTGGCGCTCCATGCGCAGTTTCGCGGACATGACGGGATTTTCATCGCCAGTCCCGAATACAATGCCTTTCCCGCGCCGCTGCTAGTCAATTGGCTGACCTGGCTGTCGCGGGTCACCGATCACGGCGGCAAGCCCGCGGCCTTCGAGGTGCCGGTTTTCGCGATCGGCAGCGCCTCGCCGGGCGGGTTCGGCGGCTATCGCGGCCTGATGGCACTGCGCAACCAGCTCGAACTGGCGTTCGGCGCGCGCGTGTTGCCCGCTATGGTCTCGATCGCCAATGCACAGGCCGCGATCGGTGCAGGCACATTGCAAGACCCCAGGGCGCAACAGATGTGCGAGATGATGGTTGCGAAGCTGCTGGAGGCAGCCGCCTGAGGGGCGGATGCCCACTTTTTTGCATGAGGCCAAACTCTTTGCCCGACTATAGCTTCGCAGCCACTAGCGCGAGCCATTCTTGATCTGGTGGGTAACGTCGAAAAACAACTACCAACACTGAGCAAGATCCGCCGTGAAATTGCTTGAAAATCGGCCATTTGTCGGCACCCTATCGACGAGCGAACAGCTTTTCAAACCGCTGAGCGCAACTGCCATCGTATCTCGGTTGTTCGCGTCCTGCGCAGCAAACGTCGGCTCTCGCTCATTCCTGACGGAACGTTGTTCACGGCCCTTTGCGGTCATTCATCCTGCCGAGTGCCCGTTGCGGTGCGGCCCGCCCAAGCGGACATTCGCCGCTCGCGCATGATCCAAATTGATTTGAACTCGGTGCCGCTGATCGTGCTGTAAGTGTTGGCGGTCTTATCGACCGAGCATTAGCGCGTTTCCCAGCAACACCTCGCCTCGCTTGAGGAATACATCAAACCCGCAACGAAACCGGGCCGCAGGCGGTTAAGAAACCTACTTCGTCGTGCTCAGGATTTCTCCAATTTTGAGCGCTTTCATAGGATTCCCGTCAACTTTTAGCTGGCGCATCATAAACGCCTTTGTGGGGTTCTTTACTCCCATTGCTATGTCGTAGAAGACGTTAGCGTCCGCCGTCAGCGTTATGTCAGCAGCTTGGTCGCTCTCAATTGCTCCAGTTTCGTCCACATAGAGCGTCGCTGTGCCCGGCATCTCTAGTCGCACGCTGCCCTTTATCCGATTTTTTGAGCGTTCGCTCACGAGTTCTACGATTTCAGCCTTACTTGGTTTGGTCACGTTGGTCTCCTTCCCCTGCATGGACACCGTTTTCGATTGCTCTGTCTAGTTTGACGCTGGGTCGAGACTGGATCATTGCTCTTCCGGCCCATAGCCGACCTTGAGCAGGGTTTTCAAATGCTGCGGCCGCAGCCCTCATTGCCGCCGTTCGCGCAGCAGCAGGCAATGCTCGAAGGCCCCGTTCTCGGAAATTCCATAGGTGGCGCAGCTTAGCTTATCGAGTATCAAGGCTGACATTACCGCCCTTTGTCAGCGCCAGGACGGTCCGACGGGCATATTTGGAGGCACCGGATGACGGATAGTGATCCACGAGACATCTCGCATGACGCTGCACATAAGGCGATATATTTTGGTCCGCCGGATTTCGAAATCAGGACAGCTGATGATTTGAATCGATATCTCGACTACCTCTTGTCGCTCATTAGAGGCGCAGAAACCCTTTTTGCGGCAGGTCATTTTTATCTTGCCGCATTCGCAGCAATCACTGCCATCGAAGAAACCAGTCGCGCACATCTGACTGTATTTAGGAAAGCAGATGCAGAGCGGCAAAAGGGACGTGATCCCCTACGCGATCATCATCACAAACAGAAAGCTGCAGTGTCTGGTGTGTTTATGGGGGAGAGAATGCATGAGGTGTTAGGCGGCGAAGAAGCAGCCAAAGACTTCCATCAGAAGATCAACGATGGATACCTCAACGAGGTGCGAGAGAAGAGTCTCTATTGCTTCGCTGATGGAGGAGGCTTCGCCCGACCCATGGACTTCGTGGACATTGAGACAGCGCGCATTATTTTGCTTGTCGCCATTGAAACCGCTGATGATACGTTTTGCGGAATGACTACCCACAGCTATCATGTGTCCAAGGAGTTCGATGCGATCTTTGAGGACGTTCGCGGCAACAGATCATCTTCTTCTGCCAAGTGATCGGGCATAACCAGCGTAAACGGCCCTGAGCTGCCGCTCAATCACCTCAAGACCAACGTGCGCATAGAGTCCACTCCCAAGCCGCCGAGCGCCAGAGCTCGGCGTGTCTAACGTCACCACGTGCTGCGACGCACGTTCAACAGAACAAACCTGCTAACCTCATGGACATCTGGACAGGGAACAGAACATACTAGGCGTTGTAATAGAGAGGAATTTTTCAATGGACATCCTGAATCCTCGAAGCGCGGATCTTGCCCCAGAGACATTGAACCTGTTCGACGAGGTGGCAGAAGTCGCCGCAGAGCTTGCGAAAAAGCGCCCTTTTGATCAGGAGACCAATTCTCGTTTGAGCACGGAATTTTTGCCCGACAGGATAACTGCCAGCTTGAATATGGAGGGTATCTCGGTGTCCAGACGCCAAACGCTTCTTATGATGGACGCTATGACACTGAGCGAGAATAGCTCAAAGGCGGAAGCGGAGATTTTTAATGCGTTAAAGGCTGACGAGTTCATCTACGGGCTCGCGGAAGAAGGTTACCCTCTTACACCCAGCGCCATTCGGGAAACAAACAAGATACTACAGAGTAAAATACTTCCCACTGCAGGTAAGTTACGGCAAACAGAGGTGGAGATTACGGGCGCATCCTTTCAACCGCCACCGCCGACAGAGATTGGTCGGCTTATTCAAGAAATGTCGTCAATTTACGGACAAACGGAAGATCTGTATCCAATACTTCGTGCAGCATGGCTCCACGCAACATTCACGAGAATACACCCTTTTGAGGACGGCAACGGCCGCACGGGCCGCCTCCTGCAAGATTACTCGCTCTTGTCCAGCGGCCTTTATCCAACTGGAATTCCATCATCACGCCGGGACGATTACTATGATGCTCTTGAGCAGGCGGATTCTGGAGACTGGAATCCGCTTTGCCAAATGATCAGTGAATTTGAGTTGAATATCCTTTCTCGTGTGAAGTCCATAATCGAGGAAATTCAATCCCGAGGAAAGTTCATCGTTTCGCTTGCAAAACGAGCCAGTGAAAAGAAGACCGGTGGACTGCATAAACAGTATATTGTTTGGAAGCAGCGTATGCAAAACTTCTCTGATCAACTTGCGGCGACATGTGAAGAACTGAACGCCAGCTCAGAAATTCTCCATGTGCGAACTGAAAAGTTTGAAGTCATTGATTTTAAGAAATGGCGAGAAATTAGTGAAACTGGAAAATCTTCCAACACATGGCTTATGAAGCAAACATGGTTTTCAGAAGGCGAGGCATTCTATCGGACTATATTCTATTTTCGACGCCATAATTTCAGGCCTGAGGACGTGCACCCGAGAGAAGAGTTATATGGCGCAGTGTCTTTGAACCTGACCGGCGGAAAACCAGAATTTAATATTAGGTATGATTTCGACCACTTTTCCGATGACGATATTCGGTTCCGCGAAGGGATCTACATCAACGACGCGCTGCACCTTTACACATCCACGCCAGAGAAGCGGAAGGGTCGCTTCGGGAACGAAGAAGTCTGGGTCTGCAACGAAGTTAGCGATCAGTCCGTGCTGATCCAAAGTTTTCTGGAAGATATGTTTGTTAGGAAGCTGGGAATCTGACGCATGCTTGCATCCAATGCTACCGGCAAAGCTGAACCGTGTCACCTCGCCGCGTCGACTGCTGGGCCAGTCAATTCGTAACAGCGCCAAACCCGCCATTAACCTCTGCCGCAGCGAAGGGCTGCTTCCCGCCCGAACCTCCTGACTCGTCGGTTCCGGCCCTCTCCGGACATTCGCCAAATTGAGCTTCGCTGCGGTGCAGCTTCACCGAAACGGTCGTCCGTGCCAGCGTGCAGCATTGTCGGGCATGCCAAGGTCGGCGGTGCGGACAAAACACCAATTCGCTGCGGCAGCGCCAATGGCGGCTTTGGGGAGGGGGCTGGAAAAAGCTGTAACTTGAGCTATTACCGCCGATCTTTCCTTTCGTTGACAGCCTTAGATTTGGCCAATCGGCAACCCGTCTAAGCGGGCATTGCCAACATGGCCTGCTCGAAGCGGACGCGCTCCGCAACGGTCGGGGTGTCGCCATGCAGGACCGACCGGAGACGCGCCGCGCTGATCTCGCCATAGCTAGACGATCCTGCTGAGGATACATCGCCAGCACCGTCATGCGATGATGCTGGCTTTTAGAAGAGGAATTCAGAGGCTTCCCCTGTCTGTGATCATGGTGACGGTTTCTCCTGAGCGGCCAGCCATGCTAAGCAGCTTGTTCGGTCCGTAGAAGCCGCGATCTGGAATGACAAATGGGAGGCGCCCACTCGCCAAATGGAAAGGGTCGCCTGCAAATGCTGTGCCGAGATAAACCCAGTTTTGGCGCTCGCATCTCCATGCCCCACCTCGTTGCCTTAGAACAGGGTTGTATGTTTTTACTCCATATTGGTAGCATAGTAATGGCTTTCCGCTCTGCCTGTCCTCCACCTTCCATCTACCTTGGACTGGATGTTGGTTCCCCGGATACCAAAGAAATACTTTTCCGTCAGGGGAGTGATACTCAACCTGAGTGCCGTGACCGCCTTCATCGGGATCGCTGTGGTTCCAAACGGTATTGCCTGACAGGTATGATGTCAGCAAGATACTGGAGTTAGATACGGCGATTTTGTCCGTAATCGACATTCCTCCAATTCTATTTAGAGGGTCCGGCGGCACACAGGCTGCTAGAGCCCCAAATATTGCGCAGACCAAAAATATTCTTAGCCCTAATTTCATGGGCGTTATTTCCTTCTATTTTGGTTTTTGTTCGACATTCCCCAAGTGGCGTGTCGATTGTGGTAAGGTTTGTCTGAATTTGACAGAGTGACAAGACTTTTTCGCCCCGAGCGACCTCTGCGGTCGCGCGGACTGCTGGGACAGGATGGATCAGACCGGGAAGCCGCTGCGTCCTGGCATAGGAGCTGCGTTTTTCAGTGCAGCGGGCAGAAATGTCCTGCCGCTTTCGTTAAGTTTTGCCGTGGATCGCGGTCAAGTGCATAGCGGTTGCGATCGCGATCGGCGGATGGCGTCAAGAATGGCGCGGGCCATTTGGCTGGTTACCGCGACTTCGGCCTGATGGAAGGTGATGGCTCGGGCGCGACGCCAAGCGCGGCCGACAATATGATCCGCTCGGTGCGGGCTCCCTACAAATGGGCGACCGAGCGAGAGTATGTCGCGAACAATCCGGCCGCAGGGATCGCAGCGGTCAATACCGCATTGAAGGGCGGCGCTGTGCCACGGACGCCGGACAATCTACTCAAGTTCAAGAAGAAGCATCCGCCGGGCACGACCGCGCACCTTGGGCTCACCCTGCAGGCTTTCACCGCGTGCCGCGTAGTTTATGCGATCTGGTTCGGACGCGATCAGGAGGTCACCCGCAGCGGTCAGACTTGGCTCGACTGACAAAGGATCGGCTCTCGTCTCGATCCCGTTGCTCCTGCCGCTCTACGAGGCGAGGCGGGCCGCGACCGTCGTTGGACCGACCTACTGGACTAGCTGCAACTTCAGTGCAAGGTATTGAGCTTTGCTGATAGTAGATTTGATGATGGAAGAGCGCGCTTGGTAGGTGTCACCATGAAAATACTGATTTTCAACATCTGTCCGACTTGGGAACGCCTTAGCGTTGCGAACGCCGTATCCTTGGGCTTCGCTTTGGGACTTGCGCTCGGCGTCGTGCCGCATGTTGTATTCGGGTGGCCTGTAATGATCCCCGGTTACTTAGTTTATTTCCCGTTTCATGTTCGGCTCTGCTACGTGGCATTCAGCGTGCTGCTTTCCAGCGGTCGGCGAGCTGACTTCATGGGGGAAGGCTATTCTCCCATCGGAGCGTTTTTCGGATTTTTACTGACCACAAAATATGGACTGTTTTGTATTTCGTGGTTCTTCACGATGTGGCTGCATTGGGTGTCGATCATCGGCATTTAGCGTCATCGACACTCAAATCGTGTGTTCTGTATTCTGAAAACCCGCCATTCGTTCCAATTGCAGCATGCGACAATCTGGGCTCGGAGCAGACATGCGGCGGTGCCGCGAGCCCCACCGCCTCGTCTGCCAGCCAGGTCGTCGCTGACGGCCCACACCGGCCATTGGCCGGGATCATCATTGCCGCAGCGCGGCTTCCCCATACCGGACCTTCATGGCATCGCGCAGCATAGGCTTGGGCTCCAAAGTCAGCAGAGCGGACGAAGCTGCCATTGCGGTCGCTTACCAGCGTGCGCGATACCCCATTTCCCACGATCAGTTCTTATACTTATTAGCCTTTGATCGCCGTCCGCCACGCCGCGGGGGTTGTCCCGGTGCCGGACTTGAAGGTGCGGGTGAAATGGCTCTGACTGGAGAAGCCGCAGGCGAGGGCGACCTCGAGGACCGGGTCCGTGCCGCGTAGCAGTGACTTAGCGCGATCGATGCGCCGTTCGGTGATCCAGGCGTGGAGCGGTATCCCGCGAGATGCCCGAAACATGCGATGGAGGTGGAATGGCGAGAGAGCCGCCAGCGCAGCGAAATCGGACAAGCGGATCGCCTCATCAAGATGCGCTTCGATCCATTCGTCGATGCGGCGCAGGATATGTGGGGATAGCCCGCCGCGGAGCGGCACCTTGCGCGCTCCGAGCCGCGCGACGATCTCGGACAGCGCCGTGTCGGCCAACAGGACGTCACCCGCGGACGCTGCCCGGGCGAGCGCGGCGAGTGGTGTGGCAAGGTGCGGCATGTCGGCGAAGGTGATCTCCGGCACGTCGAGCCGGCGCGCGTCGCAATCGTGCGTTCGGGCGAAGTCAGCGCGGAGTCGGTCGTCGGGAAGATAGAGGTGGGCGAAGCGGTGGGGCGTCGTGATCTCCCACTCCGAGGGCTGTCCGTCTGGGAAGACGCAGACCGCGCCGGGCCAGCCACTGACACCGGCACCGTCCAACCGCCGGGTGCCGGTACCCCCGGCGAGGTAAAGGCTGAAGGCATGGCCTCGCGGCGCCTCGTAAGAGACACGGTCGTTGCGGTTCTCCCAGACCGTGACGCCCCGTCCCCCGCCCAGATCGAGCGTGGCGGCCGCTGTCGCGACCGGGGAACTTTCAAGGAAATCGCGCACCGAGGCCATGAGGTCTTTTAAGCCTATCGTGATCGGTCGGGAATGCCGGGCCGGCACTTCACCGCAAGATCGTGCAAAGGCTCCGTGCGGGTAAAGCGTAGATGGCGCGGCAGAGGAGCCGCCCGATGACCACACCCGTCCTTTTCACCGCTACAATCCTCATTTGGGGAACAACCTGGATCGCCATTGCTGCGCAAGTTGGCGCGGTACCCGTCGCCGTATCGGTCTTCTACCGTTTCGCGCTGGCGGGGGTGCTGATGCTTGCTGTGCTCGCCGCACTCGACCGATTGCGGAGCCCCGCGGTCTGGCGGTTCGTGGTCGTGCAGGCGCTTTGTCTCTTTTGCCTGAACTTCCTGGCGCTCTACACCGCGACCTCCCTCGTGCCGTCGGGCCTCGTCTCGGTGATCTTCTCGCTCGCCTCGATCTTCAACGCGGTGAACGCGCGAATCTTCTTCGGCGACCGGATCAGCCGGCAGACGGTACTCGCCGGCGCGCTCGGGGTGGCGGGGCTCGCTTGCCTCTTCTGGCCCGACATCGACATCACGGCGGGCGCATCGACGCTGCGCGGGATCGGCTGGGCGGTGCTGGGCACCCTGATCTTTTCTTGGGGGAATATGGCCTCACGGCAGAACACGCACCTCGGCATCACGCCGATGACGGCAAATGCCTGGGGCATGGGGATCGGGGCGCTCTGCCTCCTCGCCATCCTTTTCGCGACGGGCCAACCGCTGGTCCTCCCGCGGAGCGGCATCTACTGGACGGCGCTCGTCTACCTGTCGGTCATCGGATCCATCATCGGGTTCACGACTTACTTGATGCTAGTCGGCCGCATCGGATCGGCCAAAGCGGGCTACGCCACGGTCCTCTTCCCCATCGTAGCACTCACCCTCTCGACGCTCTTCGAAGGCTACGAATGGCCCCCCCTGTCCATCCTCGGCGTCATCCTCGCTGGGCTCGGGAATGTTGTCATGTTCAGGCGGCGATGAGGTACGGGAAACGCTGGGTTAGGGGAGGGAGTTTCGGGCTCGAACCGGTCATGTGGCGTCGCGGCAAGCCTTTCCTGCGACCCGCCCGGCCGTATCGACGCGCTCGGCCCAAAGTGGTTATCCCTTCGACCTGCACACCTCTGCGGTCGCAGCCCGCATAGCCGCCATTCGCTGCTATTGCGAAATTCTCTGCAGCACGAACTGATGGCGAGCGGGTGAGGTAGACTATCGAAGGACAGCACCCGCTGTTTTCAAAGGATGCCGAGCAGTCGCTTTGCTGCTTCGATCACCGCTTCCAACTTTTCGGGGTGTAGCGCTAGGTAACCCGAACCGCCTGCTGGGATTGCCCATTTGATCGCAGTATCGACAATCAGGTCGCCCTTTTTTAGGCACCAAGCAAAGCCCGTCTTCAATGCCGAGACCAACCTCTCGATGATCACTTTCAGGCGTGATGGGTCGGGATCGCCGGTTCCAATTTCGTTGCTGAGATCTTCCAATGGCTTCCAAACAATCACTAATTCCTTAGCGATAGGAGCATCGTCGAGCATTTCTGGTGGATTATTTCCACCAATTCCGTGTCTGTCGGCCGTGGCACGGCGAAGATCGGCCTCAAGATCACCGATGCGCTTTTCTAAATCGAAGATGCTACGGATCTTTTCGATTTCTGCAGCTACGGCTTCTATGCCTGCTTCCCAAACAGCATCGTCGATCAGCGCCACTCGACGTTGCAATCCCCAATCAAGCGGTTCACCATCCAGTAAGCCTTGGTACCACTCACGCCAGAAAGTTCCATTCTTTCCTGCCCATTCATGCCAATGATCGAAAAAGCCTAGCGCAACAGCTTGATCCTCCGACTCCTGTTGTTGCCATAGTTTTTCGTTTCGCAAGGCTTCGACGCGCTCATCCGCCAGAACCTTTGTCGTCAGGCCAACGTTTTTCGAAACCGCAACGATTTCAGAACTTAGCAGCTTATCTTCGACGGTGGCCTCGGTGGAATTTTCAACCCCATACCCACCTTCGGATCCAATGTAGAAATGCACATCAGGCATCCCACTTGCAATCGACGTACTAAATATTCGTTCTTTCTGGCTGAATGCTAAATGGTGTGTGTCTGGCCGATCTTGTGGATCATATGGACTGGAAAACTGCTTGGTTTCACGGTTAACGCCCGACAAAACTGTGATAGAACACCTGAAGAGATCGAGCGCAAAGTCACCTGAAACACTAACTGGTATTTCGTCTGGGTATGAAATTGTTGCGAGGTTTCGAAGTAAGTGTCTCGTGATCAGAACCTGCCGAGCATAGGCTGACAACCTGCCGAGTTTTCGTAGTGAATCCTCAAATTCTTCAACGGCGGTTGGCTGTTCTAAAGCCATCGGTAGCCTCAAAAATTCCCGTTCTGATCATCATCATGGCGAAACCTCGTAATATCCGCAATTAATATCGTCGACCGCTTCGAACAGCGGCCTGAATCGCCCCACGTTTCTTAGACGCCTTCGGCTCTCAGCTTCCGCTGCCGTTCGAACTCGACGGGCGACAGCATCCCGTTCCTCGCGTGCTTGCGCTTCGGGTTGTAGAACATCTCGATGTAATCGAACACGTCTCGCCGTGCTTCCTCGCGGGTTCTGTAGGTCCGGCGCCTGATCCGCTCGCGCTTGAGCAGGTTGAAGAAGCTCTCCGCGACGGCGTTGTCGTGACAGTTCCCACGGCGGCTCATCGAGTGCTCAAGATTGTGGGCCCGCAAGAACGCTGCCCAATCCATGCTGGTGAACTGGCTGCCCTGGTCCGAGTGGATAAGCACCCTGACCTTCGGCTTTCGGCCCAATCCGGACATTGGACGTGTTGTTGGATTGCTGCGGACGCAGCCCGCTTTGCGGTCATTAGCTGCACCTGCAAATTCCGGGGTCGGTCGGATTAACACAATGCGTGACTTCCCGGTCATTCGGCCAGTGACGGCTTTCGGCTTGTTGGCCCCTAGGAACTTTCAACAGTCTAAATATTTTGTAGAAAGTTAGGCGCGATAGCAGCAATCAAGCTTCACCAACGATATCCTGACTTCTCCGGTTCCTCCTCGATCATTCGGTTGTCTTTGATCGTGAGAAGAATCAAGACTTCATCGTCAGTGATGCGTCTGGCTTGCTCATAGAGTTCATATTGACGAGCCTCGGACCGGTCGAACCAAGCATCCGCACCGATTAGTCGAGGGAATCGGTCGCCCTCAGATTGACCAAAAACGGCTTCGAAGGCTGAGGATTCAGGGTCCACGTCATTCTGAGGAAACCAGCGCCGGTGAAACATCGGTGCTTGAGTGAACCACTTGCGTCCCTGCTGGGTATGGCAGATCAACATGCACGGCCAGATATCAGCTTCCACAAGACGTATCGCTGTTGCTGACAAACTGGTTCGAAAGTCGGAAGCGAATTGTTCGATAGTTTTGAACGTGAGTTTTTTATGGTCACGTGCACGGGGCATGACCAAGTAGTTTGGCATTAGCAACGATGCCGCATATCCATTGGCCTTGCGCTCTGCGAGTTGCTTGTGCCGAGGTTGGTAGTCTTCGACGCGGCATTGTAGTTTCTTGCCTCGGTGATGATGCCAATGCCCCAATTCGTGAGCGATCGAGAATCTCTTCCGGGCCATTCCCCGGTTTCGGTCAATCGAAATGATTGCCCTATCCTGATATCCTAGAATGTCAGCTTCACATCCGCTCAGATCGCAAAATCTGATTTCCGCCCCCTGATCGAAAGCGATATCCTCCAGCTCGATCTCGTGCGGTTCTGTAACGCCGAGCGACTTCAAGAGCCGCTCGGCTGGGTCGATGACCTTCATGGATCGCCCCCATTTTCAGGATCAATTACACCAAGGCGAATAAGGTCGTCGTACTTGCGCAGAACCTCCTCATCGGTCAGATCGCTTTCGGTTTCGTTGCGGGCAGCCATCGACAGACCATCTTGCTGAAAGGCATGGCGCAAAGCTTGGCGAGCGATAGAAATATCGACCACATTGGTGGATTCAGCCACGCCCTGGGTAGCCCTCCTGCCAGCACGAGCAGCTTTCATTCGTTCTTTGCGTGCCTGCAGGAGCGTTTCTTCGAAACGAGCCCGCATTTGGTCGCTGATCGCTGACGGATCCCCACCAGCTTCTGTGACCTCTTTGAGAATGTCTTCGTCTGACGTCGCAAAGAGGTCGTCGAGGAGAGCATCAGCCAGCGAAGCCAGCTTTCTCCGTTCGTCGCTTCTCTTGTCAGTCATAGGGTGAGTCCGTTCTCGATTGCGTTGTTGATCTTGCGCCTTACATAACGCCGCTTGCTGTTAAAACCGGTTTGATCCAGGCCAGTTACTTCCCTGAGCTCTGCGCCTTCTGTTCCGGTCAACATGCCCAGGACGATGAGTTGTGCCTCGTCATCGCCCTCGAAAAGCTCCAACAGGCGATTTTCGGTTCCTCGGGTTTGTTCATTTGAAATCATCCTTTCTTCGGCGGTTGGTCCCGGCTCCTGTGGTGTGATGGCATCCGGGTTTTCGATTGTCTCGTCATGAACCGACACTTCGTCGCGCTGGTGTTCGACCTTCTGAAGCTCATCATGGGCAATGCTTCGGATCGCTTCAGCAACGAACCGCACGACGCTAACATCTTTGGGGCACTTCCTCGTTCCAGCTATCGCTCGACATAATGCTTCTTGAATCAGCTCCTCCGGTTCAACGGGGTAAACCGCATAGAGCTGCGCTGCGCCTCTGATGCGCATCCAATCGGCATCTGAAAATTCGCCGATGGCTTCTTCCAGCTCCCCCCGCGACAGCACCTTGGCCGTATCGACATTGTTCATGTGCTCAAACCTCTTCTCGAAATCCCATGCTGGAAAAAATTACCTGTTCGGACAATTCGGTGTCCGAACGCCCCGATTTTCTCCGCATGGGTAGTTGAGGCCAGGAAATCGGCTGAAAGAACTACGAGGAACACCGTGATCTATTCAATTAACTACGACCTGAACCACCCGGGTCAAAACTACAGCGAGCTGCATGATGCAATCAAGAGTTGTGGTGCCTGGTGGCACTATCTCGACTCGCATTGGCTGGTGGATACCAACCTGACCGCGAAAGGAATTTGGGAGAAACTCTCGCCCCACGCGGACAAGAACGACAACTTCCTGATCGTTGGGATCAGCCGTGATTACAGCGGTTGGCTTCCCCAGAAAGCGTGGGACTGGATCAATTCCCGCACCAACAAAATGGCTGCATAGAAAGGAAACATGATGGCAGGCAAGAACCAATATGTCGTGAAAAACGGCGATGGCTGGGGTGTTCGTGGCGAAGGCAACGACCGTCTTACCAAGAGCTTTGGCACTCAGCGTGAAGCAATCGACTACGGGCGTGATATAGCCCGGAACCAGGGCTCTGAGCTCCGCATTCAGGGCCAGGACGCCAAGTTCCGCGAAGCCTGGAGCTATGGCAACGACCCCTATCCCCCGAAAGGTTGATCAGTGGTCGTGAGATCGCAGGTTCTTCTAAAATACGGCCCCCACTAAAGGAGTAAGTTTCTATGGTACAATGCACAGCGCCAGTTAATGGCCACCGCACCGCGAGTGGGGCAGCAAATTGTCCCGCTTGTCGCGGTGGATCACGCGGGTATAGGTCGTCTTTTTCCTACTCACCGTATCGCAGCCCATCCTACACATCATCACTTGGAAGCGGTGGAAGCTCTGGAAGCAGCAGCGGTTCACGAGCAGGCGGTAGTGCGAAGCCACGCTGGTCGAAGGCAAGCTCGACAGTAGTGTATACACAGACAGAGGTGCGAACCCTTACGCCCATCCGGGAAAACGTTGAAAAGCGGGCATCAATTCCCGACATTCGAGATGTTTTTCTTTGTCACGCATGGGACGACCGGGGAAGCGCTGCAAAAGAACTACACGATTTTCTGGAAGCATCTGGCGTCTCAGTTTGGTTCAGCGAAAAAGATGTTCTGCTTGGCTCGAACCTTCTCCGCGAAATCGACAAGGGACTTGTAAAATCGCGCGTTGGCATCGTTTTGGTGACTCCGGCTCTTTTGCAGCGCCTTCGGGGCGAAGGAATTGCCGATAAGGAACTGTCAGCACTGTTGGCACGCGATCTGCTCGTTCCAATTGTTCACAACACAACGTATGAAGCGTTGCGCGAAGTTAGTCCCCTTCTTGGTTCACGAAGCGGCCTGAGTACCGCAGAGGATAGCATGTCAAATGTAGCTGCAAAGCTTGCGGAATTGGTGGCCCTCTGACAAGAAAGGAAGATTACCTTCACACTTTCTGCAAAAATTTATTTCGTTGAATGTTTGGCTGCGCACCGCCCTGCAAACAAGAGGTTCTGGCCATGTGCTGCGATCTCGCCCAAGCATTGTTTTGTTGAAAGTTTCGCTGATGGCAGTCCTCGCCACACCGAAAGGAAACGCAGGTACGGCTGATCCATGTGTCGGCCTCGAAGTTGACACAGAGCAAAACCGCCTTTCGGCAGCAGACTTTGAACGTCGGAAGCATGTTGTCTGAAAGTCAGCTTCCGAAGATGCAGCTTGACTGGCTCGCAACTGCAGAGAACGGCAGCTTTCCGGCTATCGCGACCAGTTGGAAAAGAAGGTGCGGTTGACGAACGGAAGAAATGCTCGTCCTCGTTACCATTAGGCAGAGCACCTCCGCTTGGCTTCCAATTCTCACAGCGGTTTTAACCACACCAGACCTTCGAGACGACTGCAGCGAATGATCGCTTCACCGCCCACTCCGCCATTTCGCCCGCCCTTTTTCACTACAAAGTCGGTCGGTTCTCGTGCGCCACGAGACCATCATCAGCTTAATCTCCGCGCGCAAATCTTATCCGCGCTCGGCGCCTCGCAGCATGCCCACCAGCGCTTCGACCGTATCCGCCGGCAGGCCGCGTGCTGTCCCTTCGCGGCGCGCGAAATACGTCAGATGCGCGCCAGAAAGCGACGGGACATCGAGCACGCGACAGCGGCTCAGCAGCGGCGCTGGCACGGCCCGACGGTTGTTCGAGCTCCGAATCCAGCTGATCCAGCGCATATCGAACCGCACCCGGCAATAGGGGCAGCTCCAAGTCCGTGCGCTGAGGAGTTCGAGCATCGACAAGAGTGAGTTGCTCAGCGCAAAGCTGAAGCCTCGATGTGAACGCACATCACCGACCTTATCCACCTCGTCGATCGCGACGACCGGGTCGCCCACGCGCTCGCGCAGTAGCTTATCACTCGTCGTTGAGCTAACGACCTCTCGGAAAAACTGCCGATTGATCGGCTATTCATGTTTAGACTGTTCAGCCTGCCGCAGCAGCGGGGTCGCTGCATCCGCACGCGTGAAAACCTCCGACGGGATGTACCGCTGATTTGATTGAGCAATTTTCAGGCCTTTTCCTGGTGCAACCAATGAGAGATAGGTCGAAAGGCTTCAGTTCAAAAAGATCAGCAGACATTACCGCCCACACTTTCGAGGTCGCTTTAGGCCGCTGAAACTTTACATCAACGCCAAGAAAGCAGCGGGCAGATAGGCAGCCGCAGGCCCTCCGAACAGCGCGAAAAAATTGCGATAGAAATTGGAAAAATTGCGATAATTCGTGGGAAAATTCCGATATTTTCGGAGATTCTTACGACAAGATACGGAATTTCTGCGATACGACACCCTACAAGGCATTGAAAGATCTACACAAACAGGCCTCCGAACAAAGAGAACATAGGAACACTTAGAAAGAGCACTGAGCGTGCTGTTTTTTGTCTTCCGTGGAACCCGATCTGTGTCAAGCGCAGCTCAAATAAAACGGTCACAAACGTTTTTGGTCTGCGAACTACGTGCCTATCTCCTGACTAAGCAAAAGGTCATTCATGAGAACGTTAAGACAAATGGAAGTGGCACGACAGGCTGGCGGCCCATTGCAATCTTCACGATACTTGGAAACCAGAAAAATCATTCATGTTGTGTTAGACTTGGTGAGGCTCGTTTCGTTTGACGCGACGCCTTCCGCGTTTTGGATGCAAACCACAGCGCTCAGCCGCGAGACGCTGGCATTCATCTTTCCAGCTCTGTCTGATGAGCATTAACAAATGACCTTTGCGCAACAGAAGATCATCCGTCAGCCGCCCAATGATCGCAGTACCTGCGTCATTCGAAATGATCCTTTTATCGGTTCGGAGAACACGAATGCGTCGAGCAAGAACGAACCGGCTTGCACGCTCAAGCCCGCAGGCAGCGTAGTCCGTACTCACTCGGATATCAAAGCCGGAGTTGGCCCGTTCGTGCGAGCTCGTGCAATACGCGAGCAGAAGTTCATTCTCCGAAGTCTCGAGAACGAGGCTTGGCCGGGCATATGGTGAAAACCCTTCGGAATAAGGGAAGCGAAACGAGACGATATCGCCTGAGCGTATCGGGGCGGTTTGAGCTTGAGACAACCTGAAGACACTCCATAGATGACGGCGTCAGCGGCGTGCCGACGCGGTGGCGTCCTCGCACCGCATCGGCACGTCGCTGATGGCGCTCGCTCAATCCCTGACAGAGCATTCGCAGCGAGCTGCGTAGGGCATCCTGGGGTGCCCGAGGGGTACAGCCGCCCTACATTTATGCTGGGCTTGGACCTCAAAGAGCGTCACATCACCATTGCGCATCCAGGGGACGTCGTGAGTTATTTTCTAAGCGAATTCAACGCACTGTAAAAATTTTCGTATTCGATTTCCGTGTCAGAGTGGACGAACCAATCTCCTTGTTAGGGCGGGACACTTTCCCACCCGCAGGCCGCGATTGCCCGCCCACTCTGAATACACAGGCTGCAAATTATGGAGACGACAAATGCGCAAAGCTGAAATCAGGACGTACAAATCCGGCGCAGCAATTTCTTTCCCGATCGAATTCAAAACAATCTTCAAGGAGCACTTTCCCAGCGCGAAGTGGAAGCCGGAGACAAAGGAATGGCACGTTTCTACGCGGGCAGCAGTTCATCTGAAACAATTTGAAGAAGCGGTGAACAAAGCAATCGAAATTCGTCTTGAGCGTGAAGAACGCATTCTTGCTGTTAAGGAAATCGAAAAGCTCGAATTCAAGCTCAAGAAAGTCGCGAGTGAGTACAACTCCTTCGAAAAAGAGGTGGAGGGCCTTGCCGCAGCGCGCGAACAGATTGCTGCGGCACGCATCGAACTCGCAGCGAGACAGGACCAACTCGCAGCGATCAAGGCGGAGCGCAGGGCTGCCGCAGAAATGGTCCGAGCAGAGCGCGAGTCGGTTCACGCGATCGTATCGTCTGTCGTCGATGTTGACGAAATTGAGCGCGCGCGAAGTGAGATGCGCAAAGTCATGAAGGTTCCCAAGGCATGGGCGAGCGAACAATATTTGGACGCTGAGACTCGCTTGCGAGATCTCTACGCAGAACTCAAGAAGGCGGGAATCGCGTCGGAAGCAATCGCATCAGCACTCCGTGCTAACAAGAACCGGCCGGATCGCGATTTTCGGCTTCTCGAACTCGATCTCGATTTCTCCGTCACCTGACAAGCGCAATCCACATTAGCCCACATCAGCGCGGGCGGGGCCATCTGAATGATGGTCCCGCCCGTTCCGTTGCGCGCCTTGGCGCGCGCTTGGTCGTTAGGCGGCCTTGTGCAATTCGCTACGGCAACGAGATTGCGATCCAGCTTCTCTCGCTCGGCCCCAAGCAAATCCATGTGAGCGGCAATTGACGAAACAAATTTCCCACGCTTATCGGCTCGCAGATGAGGGCGGGGAGGTAAGACTGCAGCGCCACACCGCACGGGGTCCGGCGCGGTCTCAGAGACGACGGTATGCGGCTGAGATAACCGGATTCGACTTGCGCTGAAGGTTACCCGGTACAGCCGGAAGCGAACATGGCATCGAATGGGGAACTCCGCACGCCCCATACCAAGGATGAACGCCAGGTCATTAAATATATTCAAAACAATCGCTTACGATATTTTTTGAGAAATAATCACAACCAACCGCGAAAGTCGTTTCCGCATTAATCCGGATGAACCCACCTTCAGAACATGACGGAAATGGGAGTGGCTGAGCGCCATCAGAAAGACCCGCTCAGCTGCAAGCCGCCGTTCATGAGAGACTTGCTCAGGCGCTTGCCGGAGCTTCAGACCAACACTTTTTAGGAGTCCGTAACATGGGGCTTACTGTCGCCGCATTCAAAAATGCTCGCCGTGTCAATGCGTATATCAATGACGAGAACCGTGCGATCGAAAGAGACACCGGAAAGGAGATCGACGCCTTCAAGGCGGGAAACCACCCTTTCTATCAGCGCTATGCTCCCGAGTTTGTCCAAGGCCAGCTCTACACCTTCGATGAAATTTTCCGTTTTGAGGCGGGTTCCTACAGCTATTATGCAGATTTCAGAGAAGAACTCGCTGCGTTGGGTGTCGCGATGGATGACGACTTCGAGCCCTGGTGCGAAGAAGACCCTCAAAGTGTCGTCCAAAGGTATATGCAAGAATGCTATGAGTGGACGCCTCTTCCGTTCTCAGGTCTGATCGCCTTCTCGGACTGCGATGGGACGCTGGGCTGCAGCGCAGTGATGAAACTCGCGCAGGATTTTGCCGACCACGCCCACCTGGCCGCGAAACTTGAGAGCGAGAGATTCCGAAAAGACTATGCGGCCTGGCAGCGCGCGCTCGCCCTCGCGTCCGCGTCAGGATGCATCATCTTCATTTAATCTGTGAGCACGGAGGTAGTTTTCAAAGCTTTCTCCGTGAATGTCCTCAGCTCGCTCGAAGCTCATCTCGACGGCCGCCTCCCTTCGACGAAGAAGGACTGCCCTTGAAACGCACACGCTGGCGGGATTTTTCTCCATTTCGCAAAAAGGTCCCCAAACATAACGCCGATATATGTTTGGGGGCCTCTGTGCGGCTGGCGGGACTTCAAACGGTGTGTCGCGAATTTGCATATCGTACTGTGCGCTTAAAAGACCTGAGCGAGACGTCGACGAAGTTTCGGTAGCCGCAAAAAGTCATGGATATACACTTTCGGACCCTCCTGACTGCCCAAATTCGCGGCGCTCTCCCGCCACGTAAGACGCCATCCTGCCGCGCAGAGAGATGCAGCTTTATTCATTCTTGAACGCATGCACTGAATAGCCCAACCGAGTGGGTTCGTTTTCGGGGTTAGTGCAGCACTGACCTTGACGGCATCAAAACAAGAGGGGGCCGTGGCTGACTTCGATGAAGGACGATCTTGGGAGCGGCTCGCAGTCAGCCGCTTCCCAGACCTCAAGACCGAATTATTCTTCCGAGCGCTATTCCGGGAATGACCCCTCGGCGAATAGAGAGCCGAATGTAGTTTTATTATTACAGTTATTGCGGAATCGACTTTGGCACCAACGTGCCGCGTCGAACGGCGCGACACGGACGTTCGTCAACACGTTGCGCGTCGGGAGGCCCTGAGCGATCCAGCGCTCGACCGTGCGTTCACTGACATTGAATTTTCGCGCAACGTCGCTCTTGGAGAGTAGAGGGCACTGATAATCCTTCCGGAGCGCCCCACTCGGCGCCGGGCCTCGCTCGATCGCCCAGACGTAACGCCAGGACGATCTCCATTCGCCATCCAGCCGCACACCACGCAAGCGTCCGTTACCGAGGTAGTCACGGACGGTTCGGTCGGTCAGTGCGAGGTGATCGGCTATTTTCGCAACGGTGAGGATGAAATCGTGTGCTGGCTCCATGAAACAGAGATTGTGCGGTCAGGCGCCCGATCAAAATTACAGGCGAGAAATACCTCTCGCGTGCATCTCGCGGATTTCAAGCCACCCTCTCTGTACTATGGTCTGATTAGAAATTGCCCGATACTCAGCTCCTGCTTCTCGCGAGGAATGGCCAAGCAAAGCCGAGACGGTCCCTGCGGCCGTGGCTGGATCGTGCAATCGCAAATAGTCTGCTGCGAGGGTTCTAAGATCGTGCAATGGCACCCCAAGCGCAGCTGAAACGCGCTCGCTCGGCCACCGCCGATCATGCCCGGACGCTTCATGAGACAACCAGTTCATTCCGATCAACTCTGTATAGCGCCGATGAGCATAGCGTGGCGGTCGACCTCCCAAGAGATGTTCATCAATCACCCAACCGACTTCCGGCCAAAGGGTTCCAGCGTTCAGCCAGACCCCGGTCTTTTCCTGTTGCCAGCGCAGATGCCAAGTGCCGTGAGGTTCGCGAACGAGAGCTTCGCCATAGACCCAGCTAACGATATCTCCGCTGCGTGGCGGTACGTTGAGCGTGATCGCAAGGATGGCAGCCGTCGCCCTTGCCGTCTCAGCCGCTTCCCGCCAGTCCGCGCATTCCGCTGCCCGATCAAGCTGCCGAACGATCGCCCGCACAACCTCTGCATAGCCACCTTTCTCATAGAGCACTTCAATCCGCCCTTGTTTCAGCTTCGGCACGCGTCGTGTCTCCCGCAAGAGGCCCGCTTGGACGGAGCGAAGCCCTGCGATGGCCTGAGTGTCGGCTCCACCATGCGACGCAAGGCTGACCAGCCCACCGAGATAGCTGGCGATGGTCGCGGGTCGAAGCCCCTCCTCGCGAAATGTCCTCGCCATCTCCCATGCGAGCAACCAGCCGAGGCGTGGTGGACAGGTCAGGATCGGCAACAGATCCGCACACCGGTTGATGGACGCGATATGTCGCGCCAACGTGCTCTCTGTGATCGGCGCCATCTGCATCGCAGGCAGCATCGATTTCCACGCATTGGGCCATCCACGCGGTTCTGCTTGATGACGAGTGTCAGAAGCGGTGACCGCCGAAGATCTCAGCGACCGGGCGCGATAGAAGCCGCGGCGGAGCCCCCTGCCCTCCGCGAGACACATCTCTGGCGCGAACTGCTCGAGCACGCGGAGCAGCAGGCCGAGCGTTGACTCTGACTTGCACGCAGCTTCGAAACTTGCTCGTTTTGGGAAAGCCGGATCGTCTCCGGCCTCCGCAAGTATTGTGTAGAAGCGAGCTACGACCGTCACTGCGCCGTTCGGCAGATCGACTCGCCGGGCCATGAGGCGTGCGCGCACCACCGCTGGAACGCAGGCAAGGCGTGAAGCGGCGATCTTATCGTGCATCGGACAATCTCCTGGTGAGGTTATTGAATATTTCCGGATGTGTCGCGAGGATCGCGGCCCGGGCTTCGCGCGCAGCAGCCTGTCCGTCATCTCGACCATAATGTTTACGTGCGGTGCTCTCGAGGATGCCGAGGACAGACGACGTAAACGCGTGATCGCCGGGGCGCAGCGCGAGGCTAAGCAGAGCTACCACATGGCGCATTCGGTGGGGTGTTAGATGAACGCCGAGTACATCGGACGCATCCCGCCAGAGATCAAGAAAGGCGCTCGTCGAGCAAGTCCCGCGTGGCAACGTGACCGGGTCCCCCTCGTCATGCGCTGGCAGTGCTGAACCGGGGAAAAGAAAGACATTCCGCGGATCGAGCTCTTGCAGCTCGATCAATCTCGGTCGCCCACGTTCAAGCCATTCCCGAACGATCGCAGCGTCTTCTCCGACTACATCGACGTTGACCCACGTATTGTTCTTCACTTCCCAGGGCGCATACCGGAATGTAAGCATGGTCTCGTCAGGGGCGGTACGAAGTAGGTTCGCATACGCCTCGCCGTGCGAGGCGATCCGAGTATTACGGAGGCAAGCTGTACGCAGCGGGCGCGACATTTGTAGCGCGTACGCTACGGCTCCCGCGAAGAGCCGAAGCGCGGTCACTTCGCGGACTGGTTTGCCAAGTGTGCGGGCTTCGTCAAGCGCTTCACACGCGGCCTGCGCGATACGCATCGGTGCGTTGGTCCACACCGCAGCAAGCTCTGGCCGTTGCCTCAGGAGGCTCGCAATCCGATCAACATCCATCTCGACCGAGCTCGCCTTGGAGACTTTGTGCTTCGCGCGCGGAGCATCGAAATGCTTTTTCTTCAGAAGTGTGAGCACCGCCGCAACGGCAACGTCTTCAAAGCCATGTCTCGCGAGCGTGATGAGTGGGGTCAGCCGCGTTTTCAATGTTGTCGAGTCCAGAGAGTCCTTGAGATCGCGGGCCGCGTTGGAGCGTTCGATCTGGTGCTGAATGGCGGCTTCAATGGTTTGACGCTCAAAAAGCTCCCGGACATCCCGCAGGGTGGAGATATCGCCGCCGTTATCTTCCCAAGCACGCACAAGCCAACTGATCGCCTCCCGATACCCTTTGCGCGCGGCCGTCGGCTTGCCAATGTTTCGTGTCTTTTCAAGCGCCAACGCATCGGCTTCGGACATGACAAGCTCCGGATCCTCGCCGGCCTCAATCCGCGCGAGCATCCTGTCCGCAAGGTCTTCGCTGCCCGCCAGGCTGGCATCAACAAGCGCATCGAAGGAGTTTCGAAAGGCCTCGGGCAGTTCAGTCCATTCGACCTTGCGCGCACGCCCAGACCCAGCCGGCACCCGCAACTTGATCGAGGGAAGGAATCTCAGGATCCCAGGCAGCGCGGCACTCCGGTGCTCAAGCGAGTTCAGAAACAAAACCGCTTTGCGAAGGCTCCTGCGGGTCTCAGCCGATACATCGCGCGCGATCCTTTCGATCTCGACCTGTGTCAGAGCCTCCGGTGCACATTGCGCGCGTGCCCTCAAGACAGCGAGAGTCCGGTGCCGGCCAATATTCCAGAGCGCCCCGGAACCAGGCAGCCCTTCCTGCGACTTGATCAAGTCCATAAGCTCACAATACCGACAACCATGCTCAGGGCTACGCCTCGGAGCCACCGCTTTAGCTTGCAGAAACTGCCGCAGCGCCGCGCGGATGCGCGAGTCCATACGACGCCCGTTTGTCTTCATGTTCTTCGCCCGGCTCACGAGCGCATAACCTCGGCCGGCGACATCCATCTCGAAGGAGCGCATCTCGGCAGGGATCGAGCCGATATCCTGGTCAAGCATCCCGAGACGCGCGGGGACTTTCTCTATCGCTCGAATTGTATCAACGCCGCTCCCCTCTTCTTCTGCCCAAGCGAGCAAGTCTTTGAAAGAATACTGATGTTTCATATCGATCTCCGCGTTCGACCGCCGGGCGGCCCTTCGGATAAGGGCCGGACAGCGGGTAGAGCGGAGATAGGTGTCGCGAAGATTGATCTAAAATCTGAGAGGATATCAGCCGATTTGGGTCACGGTTGATGTTCGCGGACCGGCTGTCTTAAAGACTATAGCGGTCGTACCGCGTCGCCGAACGGTAGTTTTCTTTTCTTCGCTCCTGCCGCGCAGAACGATCTCAAGAGCCCATGTAGGGCGTTCTCTATTTTAAGTGTTTCGATAGAAGGAAGCTAATTTCCGCATACGCTCAGAGCGACCTATTAGTTTGATCTCTCGCCGACCACCGCCGTTCTCGCGGGCGATTTGCGCCGCAGAAGCGGCGCCTGAGCGTATATCACACTCATCTTGGGCCCGCGCGGCAGCTTTTTCAGCGGCACGCTGATCGAACGAAAAGTTTTTCTCAGACTTCATCGCGTACCCCCTTGAAAATCCCTTAGATGTAGTAAATCCGCCAAAAAACAAACAAAGCTTTCTCTTTTAAATGAAGGCCTTATCGTCATTTAAGCTCTGTGAACGCATCTATTCGAATAGACCGCAATTCCACAGAGCCTGAGTGCTGCCGCAGCACGTTCGGCCAATCGCGGTGAATTTTACGGCCTGCTCATAGATGAGCATCCACTACCGAACGATAGGCAGCGACGATTGCGGGAGCCGGCATCTCACCGGTAAGCGACTCGCATTTCCGAACATCCGCGAGTGACAACTCTGAAACAACCGCGATCTCTTCTTGAGCCAAGTTAACGCTATCGCGAAGAGCGCGAAGTTCCATCGCCAAGGCGATCTTCTCTTCAAAGTTAGCTTCACGCTCTGCAATCTCCGGGCGCACCCCGAGTATCTCGTCTCGAAATCTTTTCATGAGACACTTATACCACGGTTCGGGTCCACTCGGGAGACGCGTTTTACAAATATGAAATTGGGCGTTCGAATCTCCGCGGGAAAGGAGGCTGATCTGATCCCCGGAAACTCCGACGTCCGGCGATCCAAGAAAACGTAGGCAGAGCCCCCAACGGCTAGCTTGGCGTGCCATAGATAAACCACAGAGTACTCGGGGCTTTGTATTTTGTGGCCGCGATAGGGAGCTCGGGCCAGGCACCTACCTGACCCGAATTCTTCGCTCAGAAGATCATTCCACGACGAGTTCGCCGCTTTCGATCTGCTCGCGCTCGATCGACTCGAAGAGCGCCTTGAAGTTGCCCTCGCCGAACCCGTCATCACCCTTACGCTGGATGAATTCGAAGAAGATCGGCCCGATCACAGTCTTCGAGAAGATCTGCAGCAGGATCTTGGTCTCGCCGCCGCCAAGGACGCCTTCGCCGTCGATCAGGATACCGTGCTTCTTCATTCGCTCGACCGGCTCCTCATGCCCGGTCACGCGGTCATGGCTGAGCTCGTAATAGGTCTCGGGCGGGGCCGGCATGAAGCGGATGCCGCGATCGGCGATCGCGTCGGTCGCCTCGTAGATGTCGCGTGCGCCCACGGCGATGTGCTGGATGCCCTCGCCCTTGTATTTCTTGAGATAGGAGACGATCTGCCCGGTCTCGCCGCGATCCTCGTTGATCGGGATGCGGATGCGCCCGCAGGGCGAGGTCAGCGCCCGGGAATAGAGGCCGGAATATTTCCCCTCGATATCGAAGAACCGGATCTCGCGGAAATTGAACAGATCGCCATAGAAGTTGAACCACTTGTCCATGTTGCCCTTGAAGACATTGTGGGTCAGGTGGTCGAGGTAATAGAAGCCCACGCCTTTCGGCTTCGACGTCTTCAGCCAGTCGAATTCCGCGTTATAGGGTGAGGTGTCGTAATACTGGTCGGTGAAATAGATCAGGCTGCCGCCGATCCCCTTGATCGCGGGCCAGTCGACTGTCTTGTCGGTCCCTTCATATGGCTCCGCGCCGTTCTTCACCGCGTGATCGAAGGCGTGCTGCGCATCGACGACGCGCCACGCCATCGAGGGTGCGCAGGGCCCGTGCTCCTCCACGAAACGCGCCGCGAAACTGTCGGAGTCGGCGTTGAGAACGTAGGTGATGTCGCCCTGCTGCCAAAGCTCGACCGGCTTGGATTTGTGGTTGGCGACATGCTCGTAGCCCATCTTCGCGAAGAGATCGCGCAGCTCTTGCGGATCGGGATGGGCGAACTCGACGAATTCGAACCCGTCCGTGCCGGCGGGGTTCTCCTCGGTGATGGTCGATTGCGGGGCATCGTGCGGGAACGGTCCCATGGGTCTCTCCTCCTGTTTGCGCTGCGAAGAGGATAGCCCGGCGCGAATGCTCGTTCCGCGCGAAGTCGCGCATATGAGCCCTAAGATTTGCGGGAATATTGCACCTTCTTACAAAAGGGCGCAAACTTTCCGCATGATCGACGATATCGACAAACGCCTGCTCGCGGAATTGCAGCAGAATGCACAGCTGACCTCGCAGGATTTGAGCGAGCGACTGAACCTGTCACCAAGTCAGGTGGGACGCAGGCGGCAGCGGCTCGAGGCCGAGGGGCTGATCCGCGGCTATGGCGCGCGGCTCGACGCGGCGCGGCTTGGGCTTGCGGTTCAGGCCTTCGTGCAGGTGCAGATGCTGCGCCACGGGGCAGAGCCCGCGCAGCAATTCTCGCGCCTCGTCTCCTTGCAGCCCGAGATAACCTCGGCCTGGACCCTTACCGGGGAGGCCGATTATCTGCTGCGGGTCTATTGCGCGGATCTGGCGGCGCTGCACCGGCTGATCCACGACGTGCTTCTGGCCCACCCCACCGTCGCGCGGGTGCAGAGCCAGATCGTCATGCATCAGTTCAAGCAGGATGCGCCATTGCCGATCTGATTGCGGAGCGCACTCTGGAACGTCATGTCATTACACGTGATCTCGGGCCCGTCCGCACGCGCCGTCAGCCGAGAGTGAGCCCCTTGCGCAGGGCGATCAGGTCGATGTCACGTGAGACGAAGACGGCACCGGCCTCGAGCGCCCTCTGATAGACCTCATCGTCGGTGGTCAGGATGCCCGGCGGCAGGCCCGCGGCGCGGATGCGCGCGATCGCATCGAGCACCGCCGCAGTGGTCTCGGGGTGCGAAGGCTCGCCCGGATGCCCAAGCGAGGCCGCCAGATCCGCAGGCCCGACGAAAATCCCATCCACCCCGGGCACGGCGGCGATCTCCTCGAGATTGGAGAGCCCCTCGACACTCTCGATCTGCACGACGAGACAGATCTCTTCCCGGGCGATCTTGTGGTAACCGGGAATCTTGGCGAAGCGCGTGGCGCGGTTCATGCCGGAAACCCCACGCATGCCCTGCGGCGGATATTCGACCGCCGCCACCGCCGCGCGTGCCATCTCTGCATCGTGCACCATCGGCACGAGGATCGTCTGCGCGCCGAGGTCGAGTATTTTCTTGATCTCCGCCGCGTCGAGGGATCCGGGCCGCACGATCGGCGAAACAGGATAAGGAGCCACCGCCTGCAACAGCGGCAAGACACTGCGCGCATCGAGCGCCGAATGCTCGGTGTCGAACATCATCCAGTCGTAACCGCAGCCAGCGATCAGCTCGGTGGCGAGGGGGTCGCTCATCGTGCACCAACAGCCACGCTGGACCCCGAAGGCTTTCAGCGCCGCTTTGAACGAATTTCTTGGCAGATCGACCATCGTGATTTTCTTCCTTGTTGACCTCGGCACCCGCGGAACGGATGCGCGGGGCCGTCCTAAAAAGGTTGCTTGAGCTTATTCGAAACGAACGCCGATCGCACCTCGCGAACAGCATTCCGCCGGGCTTGCATGGCCTGCCGCCTCAATCGAAGGCGATGGACACATCCCCGAAAGCGCCGAACTCGGCCTCGATCCGGGTCCCCGGGGGGCACTCGATCGGTGCGATGAACGACCCCGACAGGATCACCTGCCCCGCCTCGATCCGCTGGCCGTATTGGCCCATTCGCCGCGCCAGCCAGACAAGCCCCTTCACTGGATCGTCCAACACCGCCGCGCCGAGCCCGGTCGTCTCGACCTCGCCATCCTTGCGCAGGATCGCTCCGGCCCAGCGCAGATCGACCTGAGATGGATCGTGACGCGCCCCGCCCAGCACGAGCCCCGCATTCGCCGCATTGTCCGATACGGTATCGACGATCACGCGCGCCTGCCCGGTCGCGGGATCGGCGCGCAGAATGCGGGTGTCGAGGATCTCGAGCGACGGGGTCACGTAATCGGTCGCGGCCAGCACCGCCGCGCGATCCGCCGTGGCGTCGAGCGGCGCTTTCATGACGAAGGCGATCTCGGCCTCGACCCGCGGCTGGATGAAACGCCCGGCAGGCACCGTCGTCCCGCTGGCAAACAGCATATCGTCATAGAGCACACCAGAATCCGGCGTGTCGATCTTGAGCGCGGCCTGCATCACCTTCGAGGTCAGCCCGATCTTCCAGCCAAGGATCGACCGTCCCGCCGCCAGCTTGCGCGCCATCTGCGCCGACTGGATTGCATAGGCGTCGTCCAGCGTCATGCCGGGATGGCGCAGGCTCAGCAGCCCGATCTGTTTGCGCGCTTCTTCGGCGGCCAGCAGGTCATCGGCGGCCTGCGCGATCTGATCGGGGCTCAGCATGTCGGCTCATCCGCAACGGTGTTGCGCAGCAGGCCGATACCTTCGGCCTCGACTTCGATCACGTCGCCAGGTTGCAGCCAGATCGGAGGATCGAACCGCGCCCCCGCCCCGGTTGGCGTGCCGCACACGATCACGTCGCCCGGCACCAGCGTTGTGAAGGTGGAGACGTAATTCACGATATAGCGGAAATCGAAGATCATCCGGCCTGTGCGATCATTTTGCCGGATCTCGCCATTCACGCGGGTGGTCAGCTCGATATCGTCCAACTGGGTCGCGTCGCGGAACGGCACCAGCCACGGCCCCATCGCGCCGGAGCGGTCCCAGTTCTTGCCCTGCGTTACGTTGAATTTCGCATGGCGCACCCAATCGCGGATCGTCCCCTCGTTGCACAGGGTCAGCGCGGCTATGTGATCGTAGGCGCCTTCCTTCGCGATCCGGCGACCCGCCTTTCCGATCACGATCACCACCTCGCCCTCGTAATCGAGTTGCGGGCTTTCCGGCGGACGGATCAGCGGCTGGCCGTGGCCGGTGAAGCTGCGCGGGAAGCGGATGAACATCGACGGATAAGGCGGCGCGGCCTGCCCGTCTTTGTATTCGGCGTTACGGTCGGGAAAGTTCACCCCGATACAGATCAGCTTTTCCGGGGCTGCCATCGGGATCAGGAACTCGACCTCGTCGGGGCGATAATCAGACGCGCGGCCCTCCGCCGCCGCGATCACCTCTTCCAGCGCGCCGGCCTCTACGACCTGCTGAAGGGTCGCGAACCGCGCGCCGAACTCCGGGGTGAGGTCCACGATGCCGTCATCCTGCACCACGCCGTAGCGATCCGTGCCACCGGTGCGAAACGCCGCGATGCGCGGCAGTGCCAGAGTCATGACATTCCCTCCTGTGAAAGTCCCAGACCATCGAGAATGGCGCTATAGGCGATGTCGATATCGGCTTCGCTCATCGCAAAGGACCCGGCCTGAAAGCGGATCGCAAGCTGGCTGCCGACCCGCGTTTGGGTGAGATAGATGCGCCCGTCATCATTGATCGCGCTCACATGCGAGATCGTGTCATCATCCGATGCGCCTGCCCGGCGAAATGAGAACAGCGACAGCACCGGGGCGGTCACGATCTCAACGCCCGGGATCCCAGTCAGCCGGTCATGCAGCATTCCCGCCCAGCGAACGTGATCGCGGATCATCGCGCGAAGCCCCTCAAGCCCGTGAAAGCGCAGCAGGAACCACAGCTTGAGCGCGCGGAAACGGCGTCCCAGCGGCACGGACCATTCGGAATAGTTGACGATCCCGTCGCGGCCATGGGTCTTGAGATACTCGGGCTGGATCGCCAGCGTGCGCACCAGCATCTCGGGGTCGCGAATGAAATGGGCCGAGCAGTCGAAGGACGCGCCCAGCCATTTATGCGGATTGAAGACGACAGAATCCGCACCCTCGATCCCGGCCCAAAGCGTGCGGAACTCGGGACAGATCATCGCAGAACCGGCCCAGGCTGCATCGACATGGATCAACAGATCATGGGCATGCGCGACCGCCACCAGTGCGCCGATATCGTCGCATGCCCCGGTGCTGGTCGCCCCCACGCAGCCGATTACCCCGGCGGGCTGATATCCGGCCGCCAGATCCGCGCGGATCGCGGCCTCCAGCGCGTCGGGAGGGAGCGCGCCGCTGCGCGGATCGGCGGGCAGTTTCACAAGGTTGTCCTGACCGATCCCCGCGATCCAGATCGCCCGGTCAATCGAGGAATGCACCTGATCCGAGCAGTAAATCCGCAAGTGCGGCGCTTGGCTGAGCCCCGCGCGATTGCCCTGCCAGTCCAGCGCACGCTCACGCATCATCAAGACCGCCGCCAGCGTCGCGGACGAGGCGCTGTCCTGAATGACACCCGAGAACGCTTCGGGCAGCCCCAGCGCGTCGCGCAGCCATTCCATCATCCGGGTTTCCAGCTCGGTCGCCGCCGGAGAGGTCTGCCAGAGCATGCATTGCGCGGCCATAGCGGTGACCAGATATTCCGCCACCACCGATACGGGGGCTGCATTGCTGGGAAAGTAAGCGAAGAAGCGCGGATGCTGCCAATGGGTCATGCCCGGCTCGATCAGGCTCTCGAACTCGTCAAAGATCCGCTCCATTTCGCAGCCGGTTTCGGGCGGCTTGGGCGGGATCGCGCGGTAGATCTCGCCGGGCGCCGTGCGCGCACGTACCGGGCGGGCATCGAGTGTTTCGCGATATTTCACGCCCCATGACGCCGCGCGCTGCGACCATGTCTCGAAGTCCTGAACATCCATCCTGTTTCTCCTGCAAGGGCTTGCGTGCGGGGACCCGCTCACGGCGCGATGATCGGAGTGGCCTTCATGTCGCTGGCGATCGGCTCGACATCTTGGAACAGCGAGCCATGCTCGAACCACGAGCGCGGCGCGGGCGCCCCCCACAGCGTCTGGCGCTGCGGGTCCTTCAGGTCCCAGCGGATCGCCTCGAGATCGGGATCCACGGTCTGATAATCCGAGCAGTAGATCTCGATCCGGTGACCATCGGGATCGAGGATATACAGGAAGAAAGCGTTCGAAATGCCGTGACGGCCCGGCCCGCGCTCGATATTGGCGACATAGCCGGTGGTCGACATCAGATCGAGCAGATCGATGATGTTGAGCGGCGTCGGCACCCAGAACGCGGTGTGATGCAACCGCGGACCAAGCCCGTTCGTGAAGGCGATGTCATGCACCCCGCCCTTGCGATGGGTCCATGCCGCCCAAAGCCGTCCGCTCTCTTCATCTTCGGTATATTCGGTGACGCGGAAGCCGATGCGATTGTAGAATTCGACCGCCTTATCGACATCGCTGGCAAAGCAATTGAAATGGTCGATCCGGAGCGGCTTCACGCCGTGATAGAGCGCGTATTTCTGGTGGATCGGTTCCAGACGGTCCATCTGGAAATAGAACTCGATCGGCATTCCGAAACAGTCATGGGTGCGCAGGGTGCGGCCCTGATAGGGGCGCTCGACCCATTCGACCGAATGCCCCTCGGACTTGAACCAGTCATGCGCCTTGTCCAGCTCGCCCTCGTCGAAGAGCTTGAAGGCGAGCGAGCGCACATTGGCCTCGGGCGTCTTGACCAGAACGACCGAGTGATGCCCGCGCTCTTCCATCGCACGAAGAAAGATATGACGGTCGTCCTCGTCGGTCACCTGAAGCCCCAGCGTATCGACATAGAAGGCGCGGCTGGCGGCCAGATCGGTCACGCCGAAGACGACATGGCTGAGGCGGATGATGTTGAACGGCGGATACAGGTTCGGGGCCGGAATGGGCATGTCTCGCTCCCTTGAGGAAAGATCGGGGCGGCCTCCTCCGACCGCCCTCTGTCGTTAGCCGAGGCGCGGCACGCGATGCGCCTGACGCGGGAAGGAAACGTTGACCGTCTCCATGTAGAAATCGAAGGACCAGTCACCGCCATCGCGGCCGATACCGCTGGCCTTCACGCCGCCGAAGGGGCTGGGCAGATGGCGCACGTTTTCCGAATTCACCCAGATCATGCCCGCCTCGAGCGCGTCGGTCATCCGCATCGCGCGGTCCAGATCGGCGGTCCACAGATAGGCGGCCAGCCCGTAATCGACGTCATTGGCCAAGGCGAGCGCTTCGTCTTCGTCAGCGAAGGGGATCGCGGTCAGCACCGGGCCGAAGATTTCTTCCTGCGCGATGGTCATATCGTTGCGGGCCTGCGTGAACAGCGTGGGCGCGACGTAGCAGCCCTGATCGCCGACTTTCTCGCCGCCGGTCGCGATGGTCGCGCCTTCCTTGCGGGCGGTCTCGAAATAAGACAGCACCTTGGCCTCGTGCTCGGGATGGATCAGCGGACCCACCACCGTTTCCGGATCGAGCGGATGGCCGACCTTGATATTCGCCGCCACCTTGGCGACGCGCTTGCAGACCTCGTCGTAAATGCTCTCCTGCACGAGAAGCCGCGAAGACGAGGTGCAGCGTTCGCCGTTGAGCGAATAGATCATAAAGCTCGCGGCATCGACGGCGCGGTCGATATCGGCATCGTCGAACACGATCACGGGGTTCTTCCCGCCGAGTTCGAAATGCACGCGCTTCAGCGTCGCCGCCCCCTGCGCCATGATCATCGAACCGGTGCGGCTTTCGCCCACAAAGGCAATCGCCTTGATGTCGGGATGTTCGGTCAGCCGCTTGCCCGCATCCTCACCATAGCCGTTCACGAGATTCAGAACCCCTTTCGGCAGCCCCGCCTCTTCGGCGATCTCAACCAGCAGCGTTGCGGTCATCGGCGAGAATTCGGCCGGCTTGTGCACCACCGTACAGCCCGCCGCCAGCGCCGGGGCGATCTTCCAGGTGGACAGCATGAAAGGCGTGTTCCACGGGGTGATAACGCCCACGGGGCCGATCGGGCGGCGCGAGGTCACGTTCATCTGCGTCGCGTTGCGCAGAGCCTGACCATCCTCCGCCGCCGGCGCCTTGTCCGCAAAGAACCGGAAATTGGCCGCCCCGCGCAGTGCCGCTTTCGACATGAAGCGCAGCGCCTGCCCGGTGTCGAGACATTCGGTGAAGGCGATGCGCTCGGCATTCGCCTCGATCGCCTCGGCGACTTTGATCAGGATTTTGCGGCGGTCCGCTCCGGGCATCTTGCTCCAGGTCTTGAACGCGTCTTTCGCGGCGGCGACCGCGCGGTCGATATCCTCGGCTCCGCCTTTCGCGACCTTTGCCAGCGGCTTCAGATCGACGGGCGAGAGCGTGTCGAACGTGGCACCGGATGCGGCCTCGACACTTTCACCTCCGATGTGATTGCGCACGCCGGTTTGCGCGAAATGCGCGATATAGCCTTCGGCGCGGCGCAGGTTTTCCGTCAGATCGGTCATCACTTACCCTTGGCTTGGCCCGACAGGCGGGCGTGAATCGGTGTCTGCTTCCAGCTCAGTTGCGGGTCGATCACCCGGATTTCGAGCGAGAGCGCGAAATGTTCGGTGGCCAGCGGACCGGCAAACGCGGTCTGGGCGGCGGTGAAAATCGCATCGCCCCCCGCGCGCAAGGTCGCCGTGTCGCGCCCCGCCCCCACCGAAAGCGTCAGTGCGGCGAAATCGTTTTCCGGCAGCCCGTCGGCCACGATCGCATGATCGGCGCAATAGGCGCGCACCCGAATTCCGGCCACCGGGAACAGACCACATTCGACCATCGCGGCATGCAGTGCACGGCACACCGCCGAGATATCGACGCGCTCCGCCAGCCCTGCGGAATATTCGATCTTGAGATGCGGCACGATTCTCCTCCCGTGACTTTCATTAACATGTTAAGTTTATCCAGACTTGTCAACTGCTCCAAACCCTCCGATTTTGCCCGCCACCTGACAGGAACGAGGTTTCGATGACCCAAGACAGCGCCCCCCGACAGCGGCCGGACGGGTTCGAGTTGAACGCCCCGCGTCGCTCCTTGCCGATCGCCCTGCTGCGGGCGCGGGAATTGGTGATGGAGCGTTTCCGCCCGATGCTCAACGCGCATGACGTGACCGAGCAGCAATGGCGCGTGTTGCGAGTGCTGCGCGAAAGCGGGCCGCTCGATGCTTCGATGCTTGCCGAACGTGCCTGCGTGCTGGCCCCTTCGCTGACGCGCATGTTGCGCGCGCTCGAGACTCGTGGACTGATCGAAATCCGCCGCGACGGCGAAGACCGCAGGCGCGCCAGCGTCGGGCTGAGCGAGGCCGGCACCGCCTTCCTCCGCGACGTCTCGCCCCAAAGCGCCGAAATCTATGCCAAGCTCGAGGCCGAAATCGGCGCAGAGCGGATCACCCGGCTTCTCGACGAGCTCGAGGCATTCGTCGCTGCCCTGGAGCATGACGACCGCACGTGAGATAAGTCATTTCATTGCGAACGAAACGGTCGTAGGGTTGGGTGTGTAAATCGGAGACTGCATGAAGCTCGAAGAGTTCTTTCCCTACCGTCTGGCCGTCGCGGCAGAAGCCTTCTCCCGTCGCCTGCAGGATGTCTACTCGCGCGAATATGGCCTGACGCGCGAGGAATGGCGGCTCATGTCGATCCTGGACGGGGTCGGTCGGATCAGCTCGCTCGACATCGCGCGGCGCACCACGCTCGACAAGGTGCAGGTGAGCCGTGCGGCGACCCGGCTTGAAGCGCGGGGGCTGATCGAACGGTTCGTGCCCGACAGCGACAGACGACTGCGGGAGTACGAATGCACGCCGGAGGGCCGCGCCCTCTATGCCGAAGCGCGACCAAAGGTGAACGCGCGCGCGAAGGCGATGCTGTCGGCGATGCCCCCCGAAGCGCAGGTCGCCCTCGAATACGGGGTCAACAGCCTGATCGACTCGCTCGCTCTCGATATCGAAACCCGTAACGAGAGCGCCGAGACCTGACCAGCAGCCGGGCCCGTCAGGGCCCGACCAGCCAGAGCGAGATCGCCGGGAAGGCGATGATCAGCACGATGCGCACGATATCCGCGACCCAAAACCACAAGATACCGCGGAACATCGTCATCAGGGGCACATCGGGCAAAACCGAGCGCAGCACGAAGACGTTCATGCCAACTGGCGGGGTGATCAAGGAGATCTCCGTCGCCACCACCACGATCACTGCGAACCAGATCAGAGCGTTATCGGGATTGGCGAGAACGCCCGAGCCGAAATCGAGTTGGTAAATCAGCGGATAGAAGATCGGCACTGTCAGCAGGATCATCGAGAGGCTCTCGAGCACCATGCCGAGGAGCATATAGATCAGCACGATGATGATGATCACCTCGAAGCCGCCAAGGCCCAGGTTGTAGACGATATCGGCCAGCGCGTCGGGCAGGCCGGCAAACGTGACGAAATTCCCGAAGATCTCGGCTCCGATTATGATCGCGAAGATCATCGCGGAGGCGATCGCGGCATCCTTCAGCGCCTCCCAGAGCGCGCGCATCTTCAGCCCGCCCACAGCCGCCGCGATCACCACAGCAGCCGCAGCCCCCATGCCCGCAGCCTCGATCGGCGTAAAGAAGCCGCCATAAATCCCGACCATGATGAAGACGAACAGCGCCAAGGTCGCGAGTACGCCGATGAAATCGGTGCGCTTCATCGGCAGGGGCTCCCGCACCTCGGGGGCGAGTTTCGGGTTCAGCCGCACTGCGACCATGACGGAAACGAGATACAGGCCGATGCCCAGAACACCGGGAATGATCCCCGCGATGAACAGCTTGCCGATGTCGCTTTCGGTCAGCAGGCCGAAGATGATCATGATGACCGAGGGCGGGATCAGAATGCCCAGCGTGCCGCCCGCGGCAATTGCGCCCGTGGCGATCGAGTCATGGTAGCCGAAGCGGCGCATCGAGGGCATCGCGACCTTCGACATCGTGGCCGCCGTCGCCAGAGACGAGCCGCAAACCGCCGAGAAACCGCCGCAGCTGAGGATCGTGGCCATCGCGAGACCGCCGCGCATCCGCCCGAACACCCGGTCGGCACCGGTGAATAGTCCGCTGGCGATGCCGGACCCGGCAAGCACGTTGCCCATGAAGATGAAGAGCGGCACAACGGAGAGCGAGTAGTTCATCCCGGTCTCGAAGACGGCGCTGCCGACCATCGAGCCTGCGGCATCTGCCCCGCGCATCCACGCGAACCCTGCCCCGCCGACAAGCGCCATCGCGAAGGCGATCGGCACGCGCAGAAAGACGAGGGCCAGAAGAATGGCAAAGGCGATCAGAGAAATTGTCATTCCGGTCTCCGGAGCAGGGCGACCACGGCGGAGGCGGCAAAGCTGACGATGCCGATCACGCCGAAATACCACAGTTTGATTCCAAGGCCCGATGTTGCGAGCTGGGTGTGGAACTGATCCTCGGCCAGGATCGCGAGGCGCCACGCGAAATAGCCCATGACGAGGGCTGCCACCACGCCGCCAATCCGCCCCAGCGCCCGGCGGACCGCCGTGGGCAGAAGCGGCATCAGCAGGTCCACCTCGACGTGGCCGCCTTTGCCCGTGGTCAGCGGCATCGCCACAAAGACCAGCGCGCCCAACAAGACCTGCGTGATCTCATAGGCGCCGGTCAGCGGATTATTGAACAGGTAGCGGCCGACCACGTCGACGCAGGTGACGAGGATCAACCCCGTCACCAACCCGGCCGCGATCGCCTCGAGAACGAAGCGGGCGCGTGCAATCATGCGGACACGCCGGTCTGCTTGCGGAACTCTTCCAGCGCCGCGCGCCCGTCATAGTCACCGCCCAGGCTATCGGCCCACTGCCCTTCGAGGACGGCGGCCTGCTCCTTGATCGCATCGAGCACGCCCTGCGGCGCGGTCTCGGCGACCATGCCGCCATCGGCCGCGGCCTTCTTGCCGCGCTCATCCGCACCATTCCACGCCTTGCCGACGCGGGACGCGAAGGCGAGACCCGAGAGCTTGTTGATCGCCTCCTGATCGGTCGGGGAGATCGAATCCCACTTGCCGGAATTCATCACAAGGAACCACGTGGTGTTGTAGATGCCGCCGGGGATCGTCGTGGTGTATTTCAGATAATCCGCGAGGTTGAACGAGGCGATCGCGTCATAGGGGAAAGTGACCCCATCGACGACACCGCGCGAGAGCTTCTCATAGACCTCGCCCGAAGGGGTGAAGATCGTCTCGACCCCGAAATGGCTCATCAGATCGGCGATGTAGCCGCCCGGCACACGCATCTTCAGACCCTGCAGGTCTTCGATCTTGTTGATCGGGCGCTTGTTGTTGTGGATCATCCCGGGTCCGTGGTTGAACAGGCCCAGCAGGTGGGTGCCGGCGTGCTCCTCTTTTGCACCGAGCTTCTCGGTATAGACCGTCCAGAAGGCTTCCGACATCGAGACCGCGTCATTGCCGAGGAAGCTGAACTGGCCGACGCGCGAGTTCTTGAAGCGGTCGTCCTGCGTGAAGCTGTGCAGACCGTAGGTGATGTCGGCCACACCGTCGCGCGCCATGTCGAAATGCGCCGGCGGCGAGCCCAGCGGCTTGGCGAGGACGCGGATGCGCACACGGCCTTCGGTCGCAGCCTCGATATCCTTCGCCCAAGGCTTGATCGCGTCCACCACGATCGGGTGGCGCGGCGGCAGCCAGCTGGACAGTACGAGATCTACCCCTTCGGCTCGCGCCGGAATCGCCGGGAGAGCAAGGCTGGCCCCGGCAAGCGCCGCGGTGCCGAGCATCGAACGTCTGGTCAGTTTGGTCGTCATTTTTTCCTCCCCTGATGACGAAGCCTCGGGCCGAGCCCGATTAACTTAACGTGTTAACTTCATTCGCAGTCGTGTCACTTGTCAACTTCGCCTTGCGTCCGCTCTGCCGTGCGAGCGCAAAAGCTTCTTCCAGAACCTCCGGATCGCCGACGTGATTCATCAAGATCAGAACGAGCCGCGCGTTGAGTGCTGCACTCTCCGCTTCCGTCAGCCCTTTATGTGTCGCGATCAATTTCTCGTAGAGCGCGTCGTGATCCTTGATATTGAGTTCGGTCTGCAAGCTCATGCCCGTCCCTCCTTGATCGCGGTGAGATGGTCGATGACCTGGGCGGGCTCTGCCGTTTCCCAGCGCGCCGCGATAATCTGGTCGGGGCGGATCAGGTAGAGCCCTGCCGTCGCCTGCCCGAGATAGCGCGCGCTCAGCTCCGGCGTGACCTCGAGCGCGAGCGTATTCTGGCCATCAACCTCAGGCGCCTTGCAGCCAATCGCGAGCAGGGTGAACTGGCCCGCAAGCTTTTGTAGGAGCCATTCATTCCCGAGAGGCGCGTCCGGCGCGACTTTCCCGGGGCGGCTCACATCCGGCATCGCCGCGACGTTCGGCGCAGCATCGAGCGGATAGCAACACGGAAGGCTGAGCCGCCCGGAATTGACCATCGGCCGCGCAAAAGGCGCATGTTCCGAAAGCGCCAGAACCGCGTCGCGGAACCAGCGCTCAGCGCCGGCACGAGGCGACATGAACCGTGTCGTCCGGCTGGAATTGGTCAGGTTCTCATCCGAGCCATAGGTGCGTTCCGCATCATAGCGCTCAAGAAGTTCCGGGCTTGCTCCGTCATTGATAATCGCGGCAAGCCGCCAACCGAGCGCATCGACATCCTGCAGGCCGCCATTGCCGCCACGTGCGCCGAACGGGGAAACGACATGGGCGCTGTCGCCCACGAAGATCACACGATCATGCACGAACTTCTCGAGCCTGCGGCACTGGAACGTGTAGATCGACGTCCAGTCGAGCTTGAAGTCCGAATGACCCACTGCCTTCTCGATACGCGGGATGATCCGCTCGGGCTTGCGCTCTTCCTCCGGGTCTGCCTCCCAACCGAGCTGAAGGTCGATGCGGTAGATATTGTCGGGCTGCTTGTGCAGAAGCGCCGACTGCCCGGCGTGGAATTCCGGCTCGAACCAGAACCACCGCTCGGACGGAAAATCGGCCTGCATTTCGATATCGGCGATGAGGAAACGCTCCTCGAACAGCTCGCCTTCGAAATCGAGCCCCATCATCTGGCGAATGGGTGAACGCGCCCCGTCGCAGGCCAGCAGATAGTCTGCTTCAAGCGCGTATTCACCATCGGGCGTTTCGATCTGCACAACCGCACAATCGTCGGTCTGGCTCAGCCCGGTGACCTTGTTCTTGAAACGGAGGTCGATCAGCGGATGGGCCAGCGCCGCCTCGACCAGATACTCCTCAACATAGTATTGCTGCAGGTTCACGAATGCGGGCATCTTGTGGCCGTCTTCAGGCAGCAGGTCGAAGTTGAAGACCTCGCGCGCCCCGTGCCGGGTGCGCCCGACCTTCCAGGTCACGCCTTTCTGCACGCAGGCATCGCCCACGCCGAGACGGTCGAGAATTTCGAGCGAGCGTTTCGACCAGCAGATCGCGCGGCTGCCGACCGAAACGACGTTGTTGTCATCGAGGATGACGGAGCCCACGCCGTGGTTCGCAAGCTCGATCGCAGCCGCAAGACCAATCGGCCCAGCGCCCACGATGATGACCTTGTGGCGTGCCTCCGGCCCCGAAAGGCCGGGAGGCGCTACATAGTCGAACGGTTTGTAATCATACGGCATGGCTCTCCTCCCTCCCGGCTCTCCTCAGCCTTGCAAAGCGTTCCACATTTCCTGATCGCGCTCAGCCGTCCAGACACGCGGGGTGTCGATGCCGCGGGCCTCGTCATAGGCGCGCGCCACATTGAACGGCAGGCAATGTTCGTAGATCGCGTAATCGGCGAATTTTGGATCGCAGGCTTCGCGCACCGCGTCCCATGCCTCTTTCAGGGTGCCGCCGCGGGCCACCACACGTTCCACCGGCTTGTAGCTCGAGCGGATGAAGTCGGCGGTGTTTTCCAGCGCCTCGGTGACCATCTCCTCACCGACCAGCGCATCGCCCCGACCGGGCGCAATCGCCTTGGGCTCGAAAGCCGCGATATTGGCCAGCGTCTCGGGCCAGTCCTGATAGTGCCCGTCGCCGCAATAGCAGGCCGAGTGATACTCGACGATGTCACCGGTGAACATGACCTCCTGATCCGGAACCCAGATCACCGCGTCGCCTGCGGTATGGGCGCGGCCGAGATGCATGATATCGACGCGGCGGTTGCCCAGATAAACCGTCATCTGGTCCGAGAAGGTCGTGGTCGGCCAGGTCAGACCCGGGATTTCCTCATGGCCTTGGAACAGGCGCGGGAAACGACCGAATTCACTGTCCCAGTCTTCCTGACCGCGTTCGGCGACCTGAGCGCGCGAGGTGTCGGACATGATGACTTCGCGGGCACCATAGGCCGATGCGCCGAGAACGCGCACGGCATGGTAGTGGGTCAGCACGAGGTGGCTGATCGGCTTGTCGGTCACCGAGCGGACGCATTCGATCACCTTGCGCGCAAGGCGCGGAGTGGCCTGCGCCTCAACGATCATCACGCTGTCGTCGCCGATGATCACACCGGTGTTGGGGTCACCTTCCGCGGTGAAGGCATACAGCCCCTCGCCCACCTGGGTGAAGCTGATTTTCTTGTCTTCCATGTCGCCTTGCGACGCGAATGCCTTGGCCATGAGATGCCTCCTTATTCCTAAGCCCAGTCCGGCAAGGCGCGGGCGGGCAGAACCTGCCCCGCGCAATCACCGAACCCGATGCGGTATCCTTCGCCCTGCGCAGCACCGCGCAGGGTCAGTGTGTCACCATCCTCGATGAAGCTGCGGGTCGAGCCGTCGGGAAGCTCCAGCGGCTCCTTGCCCGACCAGCTGAGTTCGAGCAGCGAGCCCCGGCTGTCTTTCTCGGTGCCCGAGATCGTGCCCGAGCCCAGCAGATCGCCAACGCGCATGGCGCAGCCCGACGTAGTGTGATGGGCCAGCTGCTGCGCGGCGGAGTAGTAGAGCATCGAGGTATTGGTGCGAGAAATCACCGCTTCCTCGCCGCCCTCGGGGCGCAAAGCGACCTCCAGGTCGATGTCGTAATTCATCGGCCCCGGCTCGCGCAGATACGGCAGGAGCGGTCGCTCGCGCTCGGGCGTCGGGACCCGGAACGGCTCCAGCGCGGCGCGGGTCACGATCCACGGGCTGATCGTGGTCGCGGTCGCCTTGGCCTGGAACGGACCGAGCGGCACGTATTCCCAAGCCTGGATGTCGCGCGCCGACCAGTCGTTGAGCAGCACATAGCCGAAGATCATGTCATCGGCCTGACCGACCGAGATCATGCCTTCGGAGGGCTGGCCGACGATCGCGCCGAATTCCAGTTCGATGTCGAAGCGCGCCGAGGGGGCGAAACGCGGCAGATCCTCGTTCGGGCCTTTCACCTGCCCGTTGGGGCGGGTGACCGGCGTACCCGAAACGACGACTGACGAGGCGCGGCCGTTATAACCGATCGGGATCGACAGCCAGTTCGCCGGCAGCGCGTTTTCCGCCCCCCGGAAGATCGTGCCGACATTGGTCGCGTGGTTTTTGCCTGCGTAGAAATCGGTGTACTCGGCCACGCGGAACGGCATCAGCATCTTCGCGCCGGACTGCGGCACCAGATGCGGCTCGACCGCCGACTTATGCGTCTCGTCAGAGAGAAGCTCGGTCAGCCGCGCGCGCAGCTTGGACCAGGCCTCCGGGCCGGCTTCCATGACGCGGTTCCAAGCGGGCTCGGCAAAGAGCTCCGCCGGAAGCCCGTGATCCACCTTGGCCACATCAAGTATCATATCTCCGATCGCGACGCCCATCCGCGCCCCCTTCCCGTCGTCGAAGACGCCGTAGGGCAGGTTCTGGATCGGAAAGTCGGTATCGCCCTGTGCGGACGACACCCAGCTGGTCTTGTCGGTCATTTGATCCCCGGTTTTCCGTCGAATTTCTTCTCGATGCTGTCCCAACAGTCGATGTAATCGTCCTGAAGGGGCGCTTCCTTCGCCGCGAATTCGGTCAGCATCTGCGGGAAGCGCGTCTCGAACATGAATTGCATCGTATCGGCCTGATAGACCGGCTCCATCGGCTCGTTCGATGCATGTTCGAAGGCGTTGCGATCCGGCCCGTGCGGCAGCATCATGTTGTGCAGGCTCATCCCGCCCGGCACGAAGCCCTGCGGCTTGGCATCGTAGATGCCGTAGATGTTGCCCATCAGCTCGGACATGATGTTCTTGTGATACCACGGCGGACGGAAGGTGTGCTCCGCAACCATCCAACGCTCGCGGAACAGCACGAAATCGATATTCGCGGTACCTTCCTGCCCCGAGGGCGCGGTGAGCACGGTGAAGATCGACGGATCGGGGTGATCAAACAGGATCGCGCCGACCGGGCTGTAAGTGCGCAGGTCGTATTTATAGGCGCAGTAGTTCCCGTGCCATGCCACCACGTCGAGCGGGCTGTGGCCGATGAAGGTCTCGTGGAACTGCCCGCACCACTTGATGACGACCCGGCTTTTCGCATCACGGTCTTCGAAGGCCGCGACGGGGCATTTGAAGTCGCGCGGGTTGGCAAGGCAGTTCGCGCCGATCGGACCGCGGCCCGGCAGGTCGAACTTCTGGCCATAGTTTTCGCAGACAAAGCCGCGTGCAGGCCCGTCGAGAAGCTCGACGCGATACACGAGACCGCGCGGCAGGATCGCGATTTCCTTGGGCTCGAGGTCGATGATCCCGAGCTCGGTGCAGAAGCGCAGACGCCCCTCCTGCGGGACCACCAGCAATTCGCTGTCGGCCGAAAAGAAATACTCGTCTTCCATCGATTTGGTGACGAGGTAGATATGGCTCGCCATGCCGACCTGAGTATTCACGTCGCCGGCCGTGGTGACCGTGCGCATCCCGGTGATCCAGGTCAGCTCTTCGTCGGTATGCGGCACCGGATCCCAGCGATACTGACCAAGGCTGATCACGTCGGGATCGATATTAGGTGCGGATTTCCAATACGGCACGTCGATCTTCTCGAACCGACCGGTGTGCTTCACCGAGGGTCGGATACGGTAGCACCACGTGCGCTCGTTCTGGCCGCGCGGCGCGGTGAAAGCGGTGCCCGAAAGCTGCTCGGCATAGAGGCCATATTCGACCTTCTGCGGACTGTTCTGCCCCTGAGGCAGAGCGCCGGGCAGCGCCTCGGTTTCGAAGTCATTGCCAAAACCGGGCATATAACCTTCATGCGTGCCGGTGGTGCCGGTCGCGCGGATCATGCCCTTCGGAAGCGCCTGATCGGTCATGAGATCCTCCAATCCCTTGGTCACGGGCAGCGCGGAAAGCTGCGGTTTCGAACCTGGCCTGATTTTTCGTTTCATTCGCAACGAAGTCAAGGATATTTATTGCACTCGCAATGAATTCACCGCTGTATTATGATGGTGCGGATATAAAAAATGTTCGAAAGCAGGGAGTTGAGGATGTCTGAAGATGCAGCTGAGATGCCCGAATTTGATCTCTACAGCTTTACCCCCTACCGGCTGGCCGTAGCTGCCGAGAAACTTTCGGAGCGGCTCGCCCGGCAATATCGAGACCGGTTCGGCATCTCGATTCCCGAATGGCGCGTCCTCGTCCATCTCGCACAGAGCGATGACGTGTCGGTGCGGGACATCGAAGCGCGGGTGGCGATGGAAAAATCCAAGGTCTCGCGCGCGGCGTCCCGGCTGGAGGCCAGCGGGCTGATCGCGAAGACCCGCCACGAAGGCGACAAACGACTGGTCAAGCTGCGACTTACCGCGAATGGCCGCGCAATGATGGCGGAGCTTCTGGTGCTGGCGAACGCCTTCCAAGCCGAGTTGGTGGCAGAACTTGGCGACGCGGCCACAAATCTGGAGACCGGTCTGGACCGGCTTCTCGCACTCCCACCACGGTAAACGACATGGCTTCCCGGTCGTTTGGTGCAGTCGACTGCACATCGCCGCCGCTTTGTCGTTGCAAATGAAACGTGTTTTGTGCTTCTTTGTTGCAAGCGCAACAAAACACAGATGCCCACGCGACGATGACCCGACACGAGACCGATACGCCGCTGCCCGAGTTCCAGCTCGATGATTTCCTGCCCTATCTGATGGCGGAGATCGCGACGAAGCTGAGCGACGAGTTGGCTCAAGGCTATCGCGAGGCCGGGCTGAGCATGCCGCAATGGCGAGTGATGGTTCACCTCAGCCATGCCGGGCCGGTGTCGGTGCGCGATATCGAACGGCGCGTCTCGCTGGAGCGGCCCAAGGTCAGCCGGGCCGCGGCGGCGCTGGAACAGGCGGGGCTTGTGACGAAACGCCCCGACCCCTCCGACGGACGCCTGATCGCGCTCAGCCTGACCCCGACCGGACGCGAGTTGATGGCCAAACTTCTACCGCGTGCCATCGCCTATCAATCGGATCTGGAGTCACTTCTGGGCCGCGATCTGGCGGGGCTGCGACGCGGCATGGACAAACTGCTTACAAAGAAGGCGGCACAATGACGGTGCTCTATGATTACTGGCGGTCCTCGGCGAGTTACCGGGTCCGGATCGCCCTCGGTCTGGCCGGAATGGACTGGACGAGCGTTTCCGTCGACTTGACCAAGGGCGAGCAGACCGAGCCCGCGCATCTTACGCGCAATCCGCAAGGGCTGGTTCCTGCGATTGAACTCGACGGAAAGTGCTTCACCCAATCCCTGGCGATTCTCGAATTTCTCGATGAGACGCGTGATCTAAACCTGCTGCCCGGCGATGCCGCTGAACGCGCCAATATCCGTGCTCTCGCCCATGCCGTCGCCATCGATATTCACCCGATCTGCAATCTTCGCGTCGCCAAACACGCAGTCGCCGCCTCTGAGGGAGCGATCACGATGGAGGGCTGGATGCAGGCGTTTATCGGGCCCGGCCTACAGGCGCTGGAAGCGATGGTGGATGCAGGCGATTACTGCCACGGATCGTCGGTCACTCTGGCCGATCTGTGCCTCGTGCCGCAGCTCTACAATGCGCAGCGCTGGAAGGTCGACCTGACAGGGATGCCGAAATTGACCCGGATCGGCGCGCATCTCGAAAGCCTGCCCGCCTTCGCCGCGGCGCATCCCGACAAAACCCCGCATTGAGGCCCATACAGACAGCTTGAATGCACCCGGCCCGCAGATGCAGGCCGGGCGTTTTCGTCAGACCGCCGACAGCCCTGCGTCGAGCGCGCCGAGGATCGTGGCGATGTTCTCTTCGGTCACGATCAGCGAGGGGGACAGGATCACGTTATTGCCCGAGATCCTAACCATCGCGCCCGTCTCGTAGGCACCGCGATGAACCTTGGCGATGCTGGCCTTGTCGATCGGCGCCTTGGTCGCGCGATCCGAGACCAGCTCCAGCGCGCACATGAGACCACGTCCGCCACGCACATCACCCACGATGTCGTGCTTTTTCTGGAGATCGAGCAACCCTTCATAGAGCTGGGCCCCACGCGCGGCTGCGTTGTCCTTGACGTTGAGCGCCTGCGTCTCTTTCAGGCAGGCAATCGCCGCCGCCGCGCCGACCGGATGGCCCGAATAGGTGTAGCCAGAGCCGATCGCCGCCTTGCCGGTGGTATCGGTTTCGAACACTTCGGCCACGCGCCCCGAAATCATCACGGCGCCGAAGGGGAAATACCCATTCGTGATCGCCTTGGCGGTCGTCATCATATCCGGCTGCACCCCCCAGAGCCGCGAGCCCGACCAGGCCCCCGTGCGACCGAAGGCGGTGATCACCTCATCGGCGATCAGCAGAATGCCGTATTTGTCGCAGATTGCCCGTACGCCGGGCATGAAACTCTCATGCGGGACGATCACGCCCCCTGCCCCGAGGATCGGCTCCATGATCATTGCGGCGATTGTCTCGGCGCCCTGGAACTTGATCTCGTCTTCCAGCGCAGCGAGGCAGAGCTGCGCCAGCTTCTCGGGATCGGTTTCGTTGAAGGGGTTGCGGTAGGTATAGGGCGCCGGGATGTGGTAGCAGCCCGGCATCAGCGGTTCGTACTGAGTGCGGAAATTGGCGTTGCCGTTGACGCTTGCGCCCAGCGTATGGGTGCCGTGATAGCCCTTCTTGAGCGAGAGGTATTTCACCCGGCCCGCCTCGCCGCGCAGCTTGTGATATTGCCGCGCCAGACGCAGCGCGATCTCGACCGAATCCGAACCGCCCGAGGTGTAGAACGCGCGCTCCAGCCCGTCGGGAGCGAAAAACTCGGCCAGCATCTCCCCCAGTTCGATCACCGCGTCGTTCGTGGTGCCGCGAAAGATCGAGTAATAGGGCAGACGGTCGAGCTGTGCGGCAATGGCGTCCTTCACCGGCTGGCACGAGAACCCGAGATTGACGTTCCAAAGCCCGCCCACACCGTCGACCGTCTTGTGGCCATCGACATCGGTGATCGTCACTCCGCCGCCCGCCACGATGATCTCGGGCAGATTCTTCTGGCTGTCCGCGGGATGCGCCATCGGGTGCCAGATCGAACGGGCGTTGCGCTCTTTCAGGAAATTCTCGTCTTTCATGTCGGTCCTCATCATAGGCCCAGCAGGCGCAGCGCGGTGGCGTAGCCCTGAGCGGGAGATTGCACATCGAAGTGAACGGGGATCATGCCGACGGCCTCGGCGCCGCGAATGTTGCGCAGCTGGTCATCGACGAAAACGCAGGCTTCGGCCGGAAGGTCGAGCGCCTCGAGCACACCGTGATAGGCGCGCGGGTCGGGTTTCAGAATCTTGGTATAGGTCGCGTCGATCACAGCATCGAACCGGCGAAGGAAGGGCAGCTTCTCGCGGAAATCCGCGCCGTAGAACAGATCGAGCTCGTTGGACAGGATCGCGAGGCGGCACCCTGCAGCCTCAGCCTTGTCGATCGCTGCGAGGAATTCCGGGCGGATCACATCGGCAGGGCTCGCCCCGCGCGCCGCGCGCACGAAATCGGACATCTCGCTCCAGTCGCGTCCGACCAGAGCCGCCACTTCCTGCGTGCGCTGGCGCCAATAGTCGCGCTCCGAGATTTCATCCGCCTGCATCGCGCGCCAGAGCGGGTCGGTCTGAGGCTCGAACGGACCGCGCCAGGTCAAGCTTCCCGACGCAAGACCCAACGCAGCCTCGGTCAGATCATGCGTTTCGAACAGCGTGCGTGAGATCACGCCACCGAAGTCGAGCACGAGCGCGCGCTCAGCCATGCGTCACCTCGCGTTGCTGATAATCCGCAGGAAGCGAACCGCCCATGAGCTCGGACAGTCGGGGCACCCATTTTCGCAGAGCCTCCACCATAGCTGCGCGCTTCTCGGCCCCCGCGCGCGACGAAGGAACCGCGATCGAAACCGCGCCGATCACCGCACCGCCAAGCCCGAAGATCGGACCAGCAAGGGAGGAAACCTCGTCGTCGAAGCCCTTCTCCACCCACACACTGCCATTGGCACGGCATTCCGCCAGCTTTTCGCGCAGGCTATCAGGGTCGACGACGGTCTGGGCGGTGAAGCTCTCCAGCGGCGCATCCAGAACCCGCGCCCGCAGATCGTCTCCGCCGAAGCAAAGCATCACCAAGCCAGAGGCTGTCGCGTGCAGAGGCAGAAGCTGCGACTCGTCGAAAGCGACCTGCGTCCCGTGCAGGCGCGGATCATGATGCACGACCGGCGAAAGCTGCTGGCCTTGCAACAGAGAGACATGGACCAGCTCGCCGACTTCCTGCGCCATCTCTTCGATAAAAGGACGCAACACCGAACGCAGCGGCATATTCGCCTCGCGCACCCCGTAGAGACGCAGAATCGCGGGGCCCAGCCGATAGCCACGGGTCTCCGGGTTCTGTTCGAGAAAGCCGCATTCGGCTAATTCGACGAGATGACGGTGCACCGTAGCCTTATCGCGCTGCGTGAGACGAACATATTCGCTGAGCCCGATCTCGGGGCGCTGAGTGGAGATATAATCCAGCAATTCCAATGCCTTTGTGATCGTTCCCATCGCGCCCTTTGGCAGCCTCCCGTAAAAATTCCGTTCGTTGCAACTGAAACGTTGACAGAAAAGAAAACCCGATGCAAGAATATTTGATACCAATGGTTCAAATAATAAACCACTCAACAGGAGAGCTTCATGACTTCGACCTTCAAGCTGCTGGCAGGGGCGCTCGCCCTCGGCCTCCCGCTTGCCGCGGGCCTGCCCGCGCAGGCCGAGTACCCCGAGAAACCCGTCGAATTCGTCGTCCCGTTCCCGCCGGGCGATCTGGAAGACGTGCTGACCCGGATGATCGCGGACGAGTTCCAGAAGACCTATGGCGTTCCCGCTGCGGTGGTGAACAAGCCCGGCGGCGGCGGCGGCCCCTTCCCCGGCGCGGCCGAGGTCGCACAGGCTCCGGCCGATGGCTACACGGTCGGCTCTTTCGTGATTGACGTGCCCGTGGTCGGCCCCTCGGTTGGCATCCCCGCGCTCAGCCCCGATCCTTTCGAGCCGGTGGGCATTTTCCTGACCTACCCGTTCGTCATCGCCGCCTCAAAGGACGCGCCCTATGCAACGATCGACGAGCTGGCCGCCTATGCCAAGGACCACGACGTCGCACTCGGCCACTTCGGCTCCTTCCTGATCCCGACGCAGGTGACCTTCGCACTCGCGAAGAAAAAGGGCTTCGATTTCGGATCCGAAGCGGCGTTCGACGCGCTCGACTGCAACACGCTGGCCTCGGGCGATGCGGATGTGATCAACACCACCCTGCAACTGATCCTCCCCTGCCTCGACGATATCAACGTGATGGCATCGATCGGGGAAAAGCGTACTCCACTGACGCCCGACACCCCGACGGTCGGTGAATTGGAACCGGATCTCGACCTGGCGCTGTGGGATGGCCTCTTCGTCAAGAAAGGCACTCCTGAGGACGTGCGCGAAAAGATCGCTGCCGTCGCCGAAAAAGTCATGAGCTCGGACAAGGCCAAGGAGCTGGCCGATCAAACGGGTGCGCTGATCTACTGGCAAGATGCCGCGACCGCGACCCAGCGCATCGCGCATGACAGTGAAACCCTCGGCACGATCGACGGTCTAATCAATGGCGAATGAGCCATCCTCTCCAGGCCCCGCGCGCGAGACCCCTCCGCGCGCGGGCGCCCGCTTTGCCCGGGCGATCCGCACCAAGAACCTGGAAGATCTGTTCAAGCGCTATCGCCGTCCCGGTGACATGGCCTTCGCCGTGCTGTTCTTCGCGCTCTCAATCGGTTTGTTGATCGCCCTGCCGTGGCAGACCGAATGGGTCAAACGCACGAAGACCTACGCACAACCCGCCTTCTGGCCGATGATCTCGATCATCGCGATGGTTGTATTCAGCATGTTTCACCTTCTCGGCTCGTTTGTCTCGGAGCGCATTCCCGGCCGATGGCGCGAAGTCATGCAATGGCTACGCTCGCTCGAATATGCGGTGTGGTTCATGGCCTATGTCGCGCTGGTCCCGCTCATCGGATACCTGCCCGCCACGATCCTGTTCAGCTGCGCGATGACGCTGCGTCTGGGATACCGCGGCTGGCGCTGGATGCTGATCTCCGTCCTGTTCTCGGTCGTCGTCGTGGTACTTTTCAAAAGCTTCCTGCAAGTCAAAATCCCCGCCGGACTGATTTACGAGGCCGCCCCTGCGCCCTTCCGCGCAATTCTAATGACCTACTTCTAAGGAGCGTCCCTCATGGACATGCTGCTTTCCGGCGCAGAGATGCTTATGCGCCTCGACGTTATGGTCGCTCTCTTGATCGGTTCGATTGGCGGGGTGATCATCGGTGCGATCCCCGGCGTCGGCCCGGCCGTCGCAATCGCCATCCTGCTGCCCGCGACCTTTGCGATGCCGCCGCTGGTCGGCTTGACCATGCTTCTGGGCATCTACGGGTCATCAATGTTCGGCGGATCGCTGCCCGCAATCCTGATCAACACGCCCGGCACGGCGGTCAACGCGCTGACCACCTATGATGGTCACCCGATGACGAAGAAGGGCGAGGCGTTGCGCGCACTTGGTCTCGCCTATGGAGCCTCGTTCTTCGGCGGCGTCGCCTCGATCATCGCTCTGATCCTGCTTTCACCCGTGCTGGCGAAAATCGCGCCGATGTTCGGCTCGCGCGAGATTTTCCTGGCCGCGCTGCTGGGTATCGTCCTGGTGATCCTCGCCCATCGCGGCCAGACCTTCGCGGCCGGAATGTTGGCGGCCTTCGGAATTTTTCTGCAGACCGTCGGGCTGGAGCCCGTCAAATACACGATGCGCTTCACCTTTGGTTTCGACTTCCTGAATTCGGGCTTTGATTTGATCGTGGTGGTTCTGGGGCTTTTCGCGCTGAGCCAAGCCTTCCTCCTGCTGATCGAACCGGAATCGGCACCTCATGCGCAACGCATCGAAGGCTCGATGGGACGGGCGATGATGGGTGTCCTTCGCCACAAAAGGGTGGCGGGCTTTGCCGCCAGCTGCGGCGTGATGATGGGGATGATCCCCGGCGTCGGCGAATTTACCGCGCAGTTTCTTTCCTACACCTACGCACAGAAAACCTCGAAGACGCCCGAGGAATTCGGCAAAGGCAGCCCCGAAGGCCTGATCGCCTCGGAGGCGGCGAACAATGCGGTTCCTGCCGCCGCGATGATCCCGCTACTGGCGCTCGGCATCCCGGGCGAGGCGCTCACCGCAATGATGCTATCGGTCTTCTACGTCCATAACGTGATCCCCGGCCCGCAGCTGTTCCAGAACAAGCTCGATTTCGTCTACGCGCTCTATATCGCGATGATTTTGCTCAACATCATCGTGGTGTTGTTTATGCTCGTCTCGTCGAACTGGCTGCTCAAGATCATCCAGATCCCGACGCGCTTCCTCGGCATGATGATCCTCGTGCTCAGCTTCGTCGGCGTCTATTCACTGCGCAACTCGATTGTGGACTGCGCGATCGCTGCCGCGTTCGGTGTCCTCGGACTGATCCTGAAACGGCAAAACCTGCCGATCGTCCCGATCGTTTTGGGCATGGTTCTGGGCGGCATCATGGAAACCAAGTTGCGGTCGTCGATGGCGCGCGTGCACGTGCCGATCGACTTCTTCGACCGTCCGATCGCGGCAATCCTCGGATTGGCCATAGGCGGACTTCTGATCGCCCATTTCGCGAGCCTTTACCGCGAGCGCCAGAACCGCGAGCCAGAGAGCACGCACGATCACGACATGCATGACAGCTTCACGAGGTAAGCAATGCTCGATACCGACAAGATCGCGGCGCTGCGTAGCGCCGACATCCCCCCTGCCTTGCATCTGATCGAGGGCGCGGCACAGCCCGCCTCGGACGGTGGCATATTGCCTGTGATCTCACCGCTCGACGGGCGCGAGATCACCACGCTGGCGCGCGGCACCACCACCGATGCGGAAGCCGCCATCGCCAGCGCACGCGCGGCCTTCGATGACGGGCGCTGGTCGGAACTGGCCCCGGCTGCACGCAAGGCAGTGCTCATGAAATGGGCCGCGTTGATCGAGGCCAACGCACTGGAGCTTGCCGTTCTCGGCGTGCGCGACAACGGCACCGAGATCGGCATGGCACTGAAGGCTGAGCCGTTCTCCGCCGCCGCGACGATCCGCTACTATGCCGAGGCCATCGACAAGATCTATGGCGAGATCGCCCCCACCGCGCCCGATGCGTTGGGGCTGGTGCATCGCGAACCGGTGGGCGTGGTCGGCGCGATCGTACCATGGAACTTCCCGCTGATGATCGGCGCATGGAAGCTGGGCCCGGCGCTGGCGGCGGGAAATACCGTGGTTCTGAAACCGGCCGAGACCGCGTCGCTCACGCTGCGCCGTATTGCCGATCTGGCGCTCGAGGCCGGGATGCCGCCGGGCGTGTTCAACGTCGTGCTGGGCGAAGGAGCTGTGGTCGGCGAAGCGATGGCTCTGTCGATGCAGATCGACGTGATGGTGTTCACCGGCTCGGGTCCGGTCGGGCGGCGTCTGCTGGAGAACGCCGCGAAATCGAACCTCAAACGCGTCTATCTGGAACTGGGTGGCAAATCGCCCAACATCGTCTTTGCCGATGCGCCCGATCTGGACACGGCGGTGAAGGTCGCGGCCAACGGCATCTTCCGCAATTCCGGCCAAGTCTGCATCGCGGGGTCTCGGCTGCTGGTCGAGCGGTCGATCCATGACGCCTTCGTCGAGAAGCTGCGCGCCTTTACCGAGACGATTCAGGTGGGCGATCCGCTCGATCCGGCGACGCAGGCCGGAGCGGTGAACTCCGCCCGTCAGCTGGAGCAGAACCTCCGCTTCGTAAGCGAGGCCGAGGCGGCGGGTCGTCAGGTCTATGGCGGCAAGCGCATCCGTGAAGAGACAGGCGGGTTCTTCATGGAGCCCACGATCGTCACCGGGGTCGCCCCCGACGATCCGATCGCACAGCGCGAAGTCTTCGGCCCGGTTCTGGCAGTGATTCCGTTCGACACCGAAGAAGAGGCCCTGCGCATCGCCAACGGCACCGATTACGGGTTGGCCGCGGCCGTCTGGACCGCAGATCTGAGCCGCGCGCATCGGATGATTCGGGGCATCCACGCGGGCGTCGTGCATGTGAACACCTATGGCGGATCCGACCTGACCGTGCCCCTGGGCGGGGTCAAGCAGTCGGGCAACGGGCATGACAAGTCACTGCATGCGTTCGATAAATATCTCGACCTGAAAACCGCTTGGATCAAACTTTAAGGGGGCGCGTATGACTGATCGAACCATTCTCGTTGTCGGCACTTACGACACCAAGGACGATGAACTGACCTATCTGCGCGAGGTGATCGAAGCACAGGGCGGGCGTGTCCTGCGTATGGACGTCTCGGTTCTCGGCGAGCCCTCGACCCCGGTCGAATACAGCAAGCATCAGGTGGCCGAAGCGGGCGGCTCCTCTATCGAGGCTGCGATTGCGAGCGGCGACGAAAACCAGGCGATGCAGATCATGGCGCGCGGGGGCGCGACGCTGGTCGCGCAACTCCACGCCGAGGGCCTGTTCGACGGGATGGTCGTGCTGGGCGGAACGATGGGCACCGATCTGGCGCTCGACCTATGTGCGGCGCTGCCGATCGGGGTGCCGAAATATATCGTCTCGACGGTCTCTTTCTCGCCGCTTCTGCCGCCCGAACGGATCGCGGCGGATGTGCAGATGATCCTCTGGGCGGGCGGGCTTTACGGGCTGAACTCGATCTGCAAAGCCTCGCTCAGTCAGGCGGCGGGCGCGGTTCTGGGCGCGGCCCGAGCGGTGGAACGGCCCGATCGTTTGAAACCGCTGATCGGGATGACGTCCTTCGGGAAATCCTTCCTGAAATACATGGTGACGCTGAAGCCCGAACTGGAAGCGCGCGGCTACGAGGTCGCGGTATTTCACGCCACGGGCATGGGCGGGCGCGCCTTCGAGAGCCTCGCGGCACAGGGCGCCTTCGCCTGCGTTTTCGACTTCGCGACGCAGGAAATCGGCAACCACTTGCATGGCTCGTCCATCAGCGCGGGTGCCGACCGGATGACGAATGCAGGCGCCTCGGGCACGCCGCAGATCGTCGCTCCTGCCTGTCACGATCTGGTCGATATGATCGGCTGGCAGCCCCTGCCCGAGAAATGGAAAGATCATCCGAGTCACGCGCATAACCGGCTGCTGACCTCGGTCGTGCTCGATCATGCGGAGCGCCGGGCGGTGGCGCGTGCGCATTGCGAGAAATTGGCTGGGGCAAAGGGACCGACCGCGCTGCTGCTGCCCTTGGGCGGGGTGCACGAACTGGACCGCCCCGGCCACGATCTCCACGACCCCGAGGGGCTGGCGGGCTTTTTCGACGAAATCCGCGCCTGCGCGCCCGACAATGTCGCATTGCACGAGGTGAAGGCTCATATCAACGACCCCGACTTCCCCGCAGCCGCGCTTGAGATCTTCGACGCGTGGCGGGAGGAGGGTCTGATTAAGGGCTGAGTTAGAGCAGCATTCGCCGCAGGTTTCGTGAGATAGCTTCCTGGTTGAGGTCAGACGGACAGGAAACCACCATCGACCGGCAGCACAGCACCGGTGAGCAAACCGGTCTCGTAGGAGAGCAACAGCGCGATTGCATGTGCGACCTCCTCGGCCTCCGCAATAGCTCTCGCCGCTACGGTCATCTATTGGCTATGTGTCCTGAGCAGAATCGGGGAAGCAACATCGAATTGTCGACCCAGAGCGATGTCCAACTCGAGCGGAAACTTTTCGCCTGAAGGCGCGTTCCGGTACCGGTCACCGATCTCAGCCTCGATGCTAAACAGTTTTGCCGAGCGCGATACACCGCACATAGCCGATACCGACCCAATATTCGCTACAAGCCCGGGAGGTTTACAACTCGCCCTTTAAGTCATTGATATTCCAGCAAGCCAAACTCATTTAGTTTACAATAAAATTCAATGAAATCAGCGATCAAGCGCGGATTGCAAATCCGTGTACACCGGTTCGATTCCGGTACTCGCCTCCACTATTCAGCCGAAATTCGGAACACTGCATTGCAGGTTGGTTTCCAGAACCGACCCCGGTTTCCGGGTTTTCCGGCTGACATTTCAGATGCCCAATCGTAGCCTGGCGCCGTAGCAGCAGCGGACTGGAATGAGGCGGAAAACGCCGCGATCATAGCGGATTGCTTCGCCATGATCGCAGACGGTCTTTACGGGAAAGCGCGCTCCGCGACGCCGTTTGCGACAATCTCGCCCGCCAGCAGATCGTAGAGGTGGTGATGCGATCCTCACAAACGGGACCAACTGAAGCCAGACGCTCGGACATCGAACGCGATGACGGGCGGGGCGCCTTTGAGAGCGCCCCGATCATGATCACTCGCGCAGGGCCTCGGTCATCGCGACCAGCATGACATGGGCCGAGGCCGCGCCCGGGTCCATGTGCCCGACGGATCGTTCTCCCAGCTTGGCCGATCGACCCCGGCGGCTTTCGATTTCCGCGGTGTAATCGCGACCGTTTTTTGCGCCGGCGCAGGCCGCCTCGAGGCAGGCGATCACGTCACCTCCCGATTGCAAGGTCTCGCGCGCTTTGGCCACCGCGGGAACCCATGCGTCGATCATCGTCTTATCGCCGACCTGCGCACCGCCGCGCGACTGGATGCCAGCGCAGATTCCCTCGATCCACGCGACCATCGCGCCGGCATCGAGGTTGAGCCGATCGGACACAGCCTCGCCCGCCTTGCGGAAGGCGGTCGCATAAAGTGGCCCTGACGAAGCCCCGACCGCGTCGAGAAACGCCTTGGCCATGCGCGCGCAGGTCTCGGACACGGTTTCATCCGTCGGGTCTTTCAGCTCCTTGCGCACAGCGGTCCAGCCGATATCCATCGTGACGCCGTGATCGCCATCCCCGATAACCCCGTCGAGCTCCGACAGCCAGTCGCGGTTCGCGTGGATCGCATCTGCGATCGCCAGCATCATCTGGCGGAACCGCTCGGGGGTGACAGGGCCGTCGATAGCAAGGTCAGACCGCTCGATCCCCCTCGTGCTGGAGGCGGCGGCATGAGTGCGGCGGGTGCGCTTGCCCACCGGCTCAAGGCTTCCGGCGACCGTGAGTGCAGGCGTCCGGCACGGCATATCGAGCAGCGTCTTTAGGTCGTCGTCCAGCTTGAGCAGCGTGACCGAAGCCCCGGCCATTTCCAGAGAGGTGCAGTATTCCCCGACCCAGCTGTGGTGGATTTTCACGTCGCGCTCGCCAAGAAGCTGCGCGATCCGGCGGTGCAGGATGTAAAGCTCAAGCGGCCCGGTTGCGCCCAGCCCGTTGACCAGCACCGCGACCTCGTCGCCCTTTCCCAGTTCCATGTCGGTCAGGATGGCCTGCATCAGCTCGTCGCTCACCGCATCGGCGCTTTCCAAGTGACCGCGACGCATGCCCGGTTCACCATGGATCCCCATGCCGATTTCCATCTCGCGCGGTCCGAGGTCGAAATTGAGCTTGCCGGTCTGGGGCAAGGAGCACGCGCTCAGCGCGACGCCCATCGAGCGGCAATTGTCATTGGCGTGCTGTGCTGCGGCATAGCAAGCTTCGAGATCGCGACCGGCCTCGGCTGCGGCGCCTGCGATTTTGAAGACGAAGAAATCCCCGGCAATTCCGCGTCTTTCTTTCTCCCGGCCCTTGGGCGCCGAGGCCACGTCATCGGTGACCTGAACCGAACGGGCGGGAATACCCATCCCCTCGCATTCCTCGGCGGCCATGTCGAAATTCATCACGTCGCCGGTGTAATTGCCATAGAGGAACATCACCCCCGCGCCCCCTTCGACCGCGCGCGCGGCATCCATGATGTGCTCGGGCGAGGGCGAGGCAAAGACGTTGCCGACCGCCGCCGCATCCGCCAGGCCGCGCCCGACATAGCCCGCGAAGGCCGGTTCGTGCCCGGAGCCGCCGCCGATGATGATACCGACCTTGCCGTCGCGCGGGCCGTCCTTGGCCACGATCGCGCGGCGCGTGGCACCCTCGACGGTCAGCAGGTCGGGATGGGCGGAAAGCATCCCTTCGATCGCCTCGGGGATGATGTCCTCGGGCGCGTTCATCAGTTTCTTGGTGCGAATGTCGTCGGTCATCTCAGCGCCCCTCGGTAAAAGTTTTCGCGGCTGCGGTGGTCTGTTCGATCCACGGCTGTTCCTTGGCAATCGCCGCCTCGAGGCCGTCGCTCTCCAGCATCAGCCAATGTTCGAGGATCACGCTCATGTCGGCGGGGCAATGCGCCAGCTGGTCGAGGGTCCACGCGATCGGCGCGCGGCCCGTGCCCAAGGGCACGCCATGAATGCGGAAGCCGACGCCATAGGGGTCCGGCGTGATCTCGTAATCCTTCAGGTGCAGGTTGATCGTCCAGGGCGCCAAAAGGCTGATCGTCTCTTCGGGCCACTCGTTTGCACAGATCGAATTCGCCACGTCGAGACAGACCCCGAGGTGATCATCGCCGACCGCCTCCAGCAGCTCTACCATGCGCGGGCTGGGATAGTTGAAGTGGTTCTCGATCGCGATTTTCATGCCTGCGGCACGCGCACGATCGACCCGGGGGCGCAGCTGCTCGGCCAGCTCGGCCACCGGCATGTGGCTGTCTTCGGCATCGAGCGCGACACGCATGATCTTCGAATGAAGGCGCTGGCCGATCTCGATATAGCGGTCGACTTCATCGGCATCGAAACATTGCGTCCCAAGCTCGAGTTGCAGGCCCTTTTGTTGGGCGATCTCATAGAGCTTGTGATGATCGTCCGCAGTGTAACGATCCAGCGGCATGTTGTCCGCATATTGCACGACCTCAAGTCCGAGCGCTTCCGCACGATCCAGAAGGTCGAATGCCGTCAGTGGCTTAGAGGGGATCTGATCCTTGATCCCGATGGACCAGCGATAGGCGTAACTGCCCAAACCCAGTTTCATGATGTCCTCCCGTAGTCATGCTCTGCACGCGACCTCCTCAGTGTGGCGCGCAGAGCTTCCCAAACAGGAGTAGCGGGGAAACCACCGCTCGGACATCAAAACCAGCCGGGAAGTTGTGAAGAAATACTAACAACGAGTTTAAGTTTCCTTTCTTTTTTTGGAGCGCTCCTCGCGGCAGTGTTCGGGGCAGGATGCGGCTGATGGAGGATCGCCGCAGGGGAGGAACCATGCCAGAACTTACCGCAAATCTGCGGTCGAACGTCTCGTTGGCGCGCCGCGCCTGGGGCATCCGTCGCAAAGCGCTCCAGATGGGCGAAGTCCAGGGACAGGGCTATGTCGGTCAGGCGCTTGGTGTGGCTGACGTTCTGGCGACCTCTTATTTCCACGCATTGAATCTGCGCGCCGACGATCCCGAATGGGAAGGGCGCGACCGTTTCCTGCTGTCGATCGGCCACTATGCGATTGCGCTTTATGCCGCGCTGATCGAGGCGGGCATCCTGCCCGAGGACGAGATCGGCACCTATGGGATGGACGACTCTCGCATGCCGATGTCGGGCATGGCCTCCTACACGCCGGGGATGGAGATCACCGGTGGCAGCCTCGGACATGGGCTGGGCATCGCGGTCGGCATGGCGCTCGGGCTGAAGGCGAAGGGCGGCGATCAGTTCGTCTACAACCTGATGTCCGATGGCGAACTTGGCGAAGGCTCGACCTGGGAGGCCGTGATGTCGGCAACCCAGCATCGCCTGAGCAACCTGATCTGCATCGTCGATTTCAACAACCAGCAGGCCGATGGCCCGACCCGTGACGCGCTCGCCGTCGGGGCCGAGGCACCGAAATGGGAGGCCTTTGGCTGGCACGCGCAAGAGGTCGACGGCAATGACCTCGATGCGCTGGTCGCGGCCTTTGACGCTGCCCGCACCTGCCCCGAGCAAAAGCCCCGCGTGATCATCTGCAATACCAAGATGTGCAAGGGCGTGCCCTTTCTCGAAGAGCGCGAGATCACCCATTTCGTCCGCGTCGAGCCCGATGAGTGGACGCGCGCACTGGATATTCTAGACGCAGAGGTGCCCGCATGACCGCCGCAGCCCGCGCCCGCAAATACGAACCCCGCCGCGTGCCTGAAACGAAGGTCGCGACGAGCGCGATGATCGCTTCGCTGGCGGCGGAAGGCTATGACACCGTCGCCGCCCCCTTCGGCCACGCCTTGGTCGAGGCCGCCAAGGACGATCCTCGTATCGTGGGGCTGACTGCGGATCTCGCGAAATATACCGATCTGCATGTCTTCGCGCAGGCCTATCCCGACCGTTTCTACCAGATGGGTATGGCCGAGCAGCTTCTGATGTCGGCGGCGGCAGGGATGGCGCATGAGGGGTTCATTCCCTTTGCGACGACCTACTCGGTCTTCGCCTCGCGCCGGGCCTATGACTTCATCTGCATGGCGATCGCGGAGGAGAACCTGCCGGTCAAGATCGTCTGCGGTCTGCCGGGCCTGACCACGGGTTACGGGCCCAGCCATCAGGCGACCGAGGATCTCGCGATCTTCCGCGGGCTGCCGAACCTGACCATTCTCGATCCCTGTGACGCGGCCGATGTCGCGCAGATGGTGCCTGCGATGATCGCTCATGACGGACCGGTCTATGCCCGGCTTCTGCGGGGCAAGGTGCCTTCGGTGATCACCCGCTATCGGCCCGACTACCAGTTCGAGCTGGGCCGCGCGCAGATGATCCGCGAGGGGCGCGACGTTCTGGTGGTCTCCTCGGGGATCATGACCATGCGCGCGCTCGACGCGGCGGAGTTGCTGGCCAAGGACGGGATCGACGTCGCGGTTCTGCACTGCCCGACGATCAAGCCACTCGATACCGAGACGATCCTCGCCGAGGCCGGCAAGGGCCGACTTCTCGTCACCGCCGAGAACCACTCCGAAGTCGGCGGGCTGGGCGAAGCGGTTGCCCGCTCCCTCCTGCGCGCAGGTGTGACGCCGGCTTTCCGCCAGATCGCGCTGCCCGACCAATTTCTCGAAGCGGGCGCGCTGCCCACGCTTCATGACCTCTATGGCCTGAGCACCGCGAAGGTCGCCCAACAGATCCGCGGCTGGCTCTGAGCGCCGCGTCAACGACACGAAGAAAGGAACACAATGGGACTTCTGGACGGTAAATTTGCCATCGTGACCGGGGCGGCCAGTCCCCGCGGGCTCGGCAAGGCGACGGCGACGCTTTTTGCGCAGCATGGCGCGACCGTGGCAATCCTCGACCTCGACGCAGATCAGGCCGCTGCAGCTGCCGCCGATCTGCCCGGCGAGGGACATGTCGGGCTTGCCTGCAACGTCGTCGACAAGGCAGCCTGTCAGGCCGCCGCAGACGAGTTGATCACCAAATGGGGCGCGGTGGATATCCTCGTGAACAATGCGGGCATCACCCAGCCGCTCAAGCTCATGGACATCATGCCGGAGAATTACGACGCGGTGACCGATGTGAGCCTGCGTGGCACGCTCTACATGACGCAGGCGCTGACGCCGCATTTCCGCGACCGCAAGACCGGTTCGATCGTGAACCTGTCCTCGGTTTCCGCGCAGCGCGGCGGTGGCATCTTCGGTGGCCCGCACTATTCGGCCGCGAAGGCGGGCGTACTGGGGCTGACCAAGGCCTCGGCGCGCGAGCTTGCCCCCGACGGCGTGCGCGTGAACGCGCTTTGCCCGGGGTTCATCGCCACCGACATCACCGCAGGCAAGCTGACCGAAGAGATGCGCACGCAAGTCCTCGCCGGAATTCCGATGGGACGCGCGGGCACGGCAGAGGATGTGGCTGGCTGCGCGCTGTTCCTTGCCTCTGACCTTTCGGCCTACTGCACCGGCACCGAAGTCGACGTGAATGGCGGCTCGCTCATTCACTAGGCCGACCGAATAACGCCTGTTCGCGGTTGTGCCTGACCGCAAGGCAACTAATCTCCGGCCCGCAGTGAGGTGGGCCGGATGAAGCCGGAGCCAATCCGGCGGGACGGTGAGGAGACCGTCCGAACCAATCGGGAGAGAGACCAATGAAATCTATGTTGACCATCGCACTTCTCGGCGCGACGGCCCTTGCGGGGGCCTCTACGGCGCAGGCTGACGAGGTGATCTTCGCGCACGGTGCGAACCCTGGAAACCCGCGCTACATCGCGGCGGAAAAATGGGCTGAAATCTTTAGCCAATGCACCGACGGCAAGGATACGGTGAACGTCGCGGCCTCGGCCACGATGGGCGACGACTCTGAGATGCTGACCTCGACCGCGGCGGGGGTGATTCAGGTCACGGCTAACAGCCAGGGTCCGATGGCGCAGATCGTGCCGCAGATCGGTCTGCTGGGCCTGCCCTTCCTGTTCAAGGATCTGCCAACCGCGTGGAAAGTGCTCGACGGGCCGGTGGGTGACTCGCTTGACGCGGACGCACAAAAAGCCGGGCTCAAGATCCTCGGCTTCTGGGATAACGGCATTCGCAACATCACCACGGTCAACAAGTTCGTCAAAGAGCCTGCCGACCTCAAGGGCCTGAAGATCCGCACCCCCCCGGATCAGATGACGATCGACATCTTCGACGCGCTCGGCGCATCGCCCGCGCCGCTGGCGTGGTCCGAACTGCCCTCGGCGCTGCAATCGGGCGTGTTCGACGGTCAGGAAAACCCGCTGACCAACATCAACTCGGCCAAGCTGCAGGAGATCACGCCCTACATCACGATGACCGGGCACAAGTATGAAAGCACCCCGGTCGTGGCCAGCCTGTCGTGGTGGGAAGGCCTTGATAAGGCGACGCAGGATTGCGCGCTCAAGGCGACCTCGGAAGCGGGCGCGATGGAGCGTGACATGTCGCTCAAGGCAGACAAGGAGCTGATGCCGAAGATGGAGGCAGACGGCGCCAAGTTCGCTGAGGCGGACCGCGCGGCTTATATCGAGGCAACCAAGTCGGTCTATGACAAATACGCCAAGGACTACCCCGATACGGTCGCCGAACTCAAAAAGGCTGCGGGGCTGGAATGATCGACTCTGACCGCAGCGACGCCGCGGGATCAGGCGAAGGGAGGGGGCGTATGCGCCCCTTCCTGCGCCTCGCGCAAGGCGTGATCGACCTGCTGGAATGGTCGGGAAAGCTGATCGCTGCGGGCACGCTTTCGGTGCTGTTCGTGGCGCTTTTGACAAACGTGATCCTGCGCTACGGGGCCGGCAAGGGCATCCCGTGGGCCTATGAAATCCATGCGATCCTGCTGCCATGGCTCGTGGCTGGCGGCATCGTCATCGCCACCGCGCGCTCGCGCAACATCGCGATCACCTTGTTGCCGGAGTTGGCCGGAGCCCGGGTTCGGCGCGCCTTCATGCTGTTTGTCGAAGCCGCGATCATCGTGATCTCGATCTCGGTCCTCTGGTCCAGCCAGCCGATCCTGCGCGCCTCGACCTTTCAGACGCTGTCCACGCTCGGGGTCAAGGCGATCTGGGGCTATTCCAGCATGGTCTATTCATTCGGAGCGATGGCCATCATCGCCGCGCTCGACATCGTGTTGCTGCTGGGGGGCAAGTCCGTGATGGATGACGATCCCGCCCATGCAAGCCTGAGCTGAGGAGACCCGCAATGGCCGGTGTCATGATCTTCGTCTTCTTCGTGCTGCTCGCGCTTGCCGTGCCGGTGGCACATGCGATGCTGGGCGGCGTCGCCGCCGCGCTGTGGCTCGACCACAAGCCGCTGGCGGTGATCGTGCAGCGTCTCTACACGCCCACCCAAAGCTTTCCGATGCTGGCGGTGCCGTTCTTCATCCTCGCGGGCAACCTGATGATGGCGGGGCGGTTCGGCACCTATCTGGTGAATATCGCGCGCCTCGTCGTGGGGAATTTCAAGGGTGGCCTGGGACAGGTCTCGATCCTCGGATCGGTGATGTTCGGCGGTGTCTCGGGCTCGGCTGTGGCCGATGCGACCGCGATGGGCAACGCGCTCATCCCGGTGCAGAAAGCCGAGGGCTATCCGGGCGGTTTCTCGGGGGCGATCAACTCTGCCTCCTCGACCGTCTCGGTCCTGATCCCGCCGTCGATCCCGCTCATTCTGTATGGGCTGGTGTCGGGAACCTCGATCATCAACCTCTTCGTCGCGGGCATCCTGCCGGGGGTGATGCTGGGCGTGGGCATGTTCATCGCCGTCGCGATCGTGGCGCGCCGCCGCAATCTGCCGCGCTCGCCGCTGGAAGGAGGCTTTGCCGCCTTCCGCAGCCAGATCTTCAGCGCGATCCCCGCCCTGCTGATGCCCGTCTTCGTGATCGGCACCCTGCGCTTCGGCGTGGCGACCCCGACCGAGGTCAGCGTGATGGCGGTCGCCTATGCCCTTCTGGTCAGCGGTGTCATCTACCGTGACCTCAATCCCAAATCCCTGTGGGAGGCGGTGGTCGACACGGCGATGATGACCGGCGCGGTCATGTTCATCATCATGGCATCCTCCACGATCCAGTGGCTCCTGACCGCCGAGCGCGTACCGCAAGAGCTCGCCGCATGGGTGGCTGCGACCATTCAGGAGCGCTGGCTGGTGATCCTTGCACTGAACGTGGTGATGTTGGTCGTGGGCGCGTTCCTCGATCTGCCCGCAGCGGTGCTGCTGCTTGGCCCGCTCTTCGTGACGATCGGGCATACGATCGGTCTCGATCCGGTGCAGCTTGGCCTGATGATGGTCGTGAACCTGTCGATCGGTCTTTATACGCCACCGGTAGGAACGACGTTGTTCATCTCAGCCGCGATCGCACGGGTTGGCGTGATGGAGGTGGTGCGTTCGCTGGCGCCCTTCTACCTCGTGGCGATCCTCGTGCTGGCGCTGATCTCCTACGTACCGGCGCTGACGATCTACTGACCCGGATCCAGCGTCCGCATCCATTGCGCGCGCCTTGGCAACAGGGCGCGCGTATTTCATTCGGGCAGGTACTCTTCCCCCGGTAGCTGTCGCCCGCGCTGCTCGCGGATGCGACAGCCCAAGCCAGTGATCAGCGCCGAGGCGCGTGCATCATGGGCAGCACCTTCCTCTCGCATCCAGTCCGAGAAGATCCGCACGATCCGACGGCTGGTATGGCGCGCCGGAGAGACGAGCCAGTAGGCAGGGAAACGGATCGCTTCGAAAGCGGTCGACAGCGGCACGAGGGCCCCGCGCTCCAGCTCGTTCAGGGCGAGCGTCGTGCTTTCCAGAACGACCCCTGCCCCGTCGGTCGCCAGCTGAATCGCCATCGACGAGCGGTCAAACCGCATCGGGTAGATCATCCGCTCTCCCATGATGCCGTGCCGCGCCAGCCAGAAATCCAACGGTAATGCGTCTTCACCGAGTCGATCAGCCGCGCCTGTCGCAACTGTCCGATCGGATCGTCGGACAGCGCGCGCAACTCTTCCAGATAGCCGGGCGAGCACATCGGCAGCACGAGGTCATGGACCACCGGTTCTTGATGCAGGCCGGTCCAGCCGCCTTCGCCATAGCGCAGGTCCAGATCGACGACCTCTGTCTCGAAGTCGGAGAAATCGGGCGCGGCATCGATCCGCATGTCCCAGTTCGGCGCAAGCTCAAGAAACGACTTGAGCCGCGGAGAGAGCCAGCGCACCGCAAAAGAGGGCGACACCCGCAGGATGAAATGGCGCGTCTCGCGCTGGCGCTGGATCGCGGAGCGCACGTCGCGCATCATCCGGAATGCCTGCGTCGTCGTCTGGAACAGTCGCTCGCCATCCAGTGTCAGCGACAGCCGCCGTTTCTCGCGTTTGAATAGACGCACACCCATTTGCTGCTCGAACTGCCGGATTTGCTGGCTGACGGCGGAAGGCGACACGCCCAGCTCCTCGGCCGCCTTCGATATGCCGCCGAGCCGAGCGACGGCCTCGAAGTGGTTCATCGCGTTGAGATTGATGTCTTTGAGCATGTCCTGCGCCTTGGAAATACGACCGTGCCGGATGCGATTGCGCGCAAATCGTGTGGCGGAAGCCGTCACGGATGCTGCCCGGCATCGCGGCAAGCCTTTCCTTGATGTTTAATAGCAGATGCAAATCCTGTGAAGCGCTGCTTCAATTCACTGCGCTTTCTCGATGGCGCAACCGACCCGCCGTCGTGACAGAGGTCGCAAAAAACGGTGCCCTACCCGCTTTTCGCGACTTTGAGCACGGCCCCCGTGGCTTCGATCTGCGCCCGGGCTGCTTCCGACGGTTCGGCATCGGTGATGACCGCCGCGAATTCCGAGAAGTCGGCCAGAACGTGCAGCGCCGTCCGGTCGAAACGCAGATGGTTGATCAGCAGCACCGACTGCGCCGCGGCGTCCATCATGCCCCGTTTCGCACGCGTGATGTCGTCGTCCATGTGATAGGCGCGCCCATCCCCCGCCGCCGGCGTCGAGATGAAGGCCAGATCGGCGCGCAGCGTGGCCAGCGCGCCTTCCGTGACCCGCCCGATCCAAGCGTTGTATTTCGCCGAATAGCGCCCGCCCAGCGCGATGACGGTCATCCCCGGCTCGGCTTTCAGCGCCTCCATCACCGCGTCGTTGTTGGTGATCACCGTCAGCGGACGCTTCTCCGGCAACAGGCTGCCCAACACGGACGCGGTCGAGCCATCGTTGACCATAACGGTCATTCCCGGCTCCACCCATTCGAGCGCGGCGCGGGCCATCCGTTCTTTCAGGTCATGGCCCTGCAACTGGCGGAACCGGAAATCGCTCTCGAATTGCGAGCCGGGCTCGATCGTGGCGCCGCCCCGGATCTTGCGCAGCAGCCCTTCCGTTTCGAGATCGTCCAGATCTCGATGGATCGTCATCTTCGAGACACCGAACCGTTCGGCCAACTCGTCGAGCTGCACCGCCCCGTCGCGTACCAGTGCGTCGAGGATGCTCTGCCTCCGGTCGTCTCGTTTCATCAGGGTCGTCCTTTGCGTGCCGTCAGCTCAGTAGCGCGCGTGCGGTCCGCTCGTCGGTGATCAGCCCGGCCACCCTGCCAGACCGCAGAACCGCCCGGATCGCTTCGACCTTGTCCGGCCCGCCCGCGATGGCGACGATATCCTCTTCGCGCTCGGGATCGTAGCCCACTGCGAGCGTTCGGGCGGAAAGCGTGGTTTCTACAACATTTCCGGAGGCGTCGAAGAAATCGCCAAGCATCTCGCCCTGCGCGCCCGCCGCTGCAATCGCCTCGATCTCTCCCGGTTCGATCATCCCCGAGGAAACCAGCTGCGCATCCGCCGTGGCAGTGCCGATACCGACGATCTTGAGCGTCGCGGATTGCGCCATGCGGAAGACCTCATCGACGCCGCGCTGCGATAGCAGCACCTCGCGGTCCTCGACGGTATTGGCGAAGAACGGCACCGGCATGACATAGGCGCGCGCGCCGGTTTTCTCCGCGATGCGATGCATCACGTCATGAGGGTTCGCCGCGAAATTGCGGGTCAGCCCGCCAAGCAGCGAGACGAAATGCAGCCCCTTGGCATCGGTACGCGGCAATTGCCGGGTCACTTCGGCCAAGGTACGGCCATGCCCCAGCCCGATGATCGAATGTTCGCCCGCTTCGAACTGCCGCTTGAGATAGGCCGCGCCCGCCAGTGCCAATGCGCGCAGCGGCAAGCCCTCTTCGCCGATATCCGGCGCGACTTCGCAAAGCTTGAGATCGTAGGTCTCGAACAGCCGCGTCTCCAGCTCGACGCATTCGACGATATCGCCCTCGATCGACACTTTCACCCTACCGTCGGCCACCGCCTTGGCGATCAGCCGGTGGGCCTTGACCGACGGCAGACCAAGCCGCTTGGCGACCTTGGCCTGCGTGAGCCCGCCCACGTAGTGCATCCACGCTGCGCGGATGGCGAGTGTTTCATCGGTGTCGTTCATGCTGTCCTTCGGCTCGGGCCGCGCAAGATCGTTGCGCGGCGTTATTGATAAGGCGCAGGCGAGGCCTAGGGAAGCCCCGCCGCGTTGCCCGGACTTCAGACCTTGAGGTCGGAGGCTCCGGTGTCGATATGCGGCGCCCAGAACGCCACGCTCTCGGCGATCTGCGGGATCACCTCGCGGTCGTTGGGCTCGCGCTCCTTGAAGGACAGCTCGAGGCAGATTTCATTGTCCGCCGCGCCACCCTCGGCAAAGGCCTTGAGCAGCGGCTCGGGCTGGATGCGGCCGCGCGCGTTGAACTCCGCCGTGAAGGGACGATGCCCGCCCTTGTCCATCAGGCTTTGCTTGATGTGGATGATCGGAGAGACCTTCGGCACGGCCCGCGCCCAGGCATAAGGGTCGAAGTCGTCCGGGTTCTCGGAGGTCACGTCGCCATGGTCGATATCGGCCATCATCCACATCGGGATCGCCATATTCGCCGCGGTCAGCCGGTCCTGCAGCGCCATGCATTCGGAGATGGTCTCGCCGAATTCGCGCGCCACGCTCATCGGCTCCCAGAAGACATAGTCCAGCCCGGCGGCTTTGCCGTGCTCGGCCACTTCGGCCCAGCAGTCGATGGCGATCCGGATCATCTCTTCGCGCTTGGCCGGGTCGTCCTGCTCGCGATAGGTCAGAATGGCGAACTGCGTGCCCACCGACGTTCCGCCGAGATCGGCGGTGATGTCCGCGAAACTCTTGAACCAGTCGACATAGTAGCGCCGCACGTCTCGGTCGGGATGGCCGAAATGGTTCAGCCGCCCGTAAGGCCCCGTCATCCCAGAGGTCACACGCACCCCGGTCAGCGACAGTGCCGCGCTCATCTGCCGCGTCAGACGCCGGATCACCGGCGCGGGCCAGGACGGGTTGATGAACTCGTGCGTCAGTTGCAGGTCGCGAATCCGCAGATCGCGGGCGACGCAATCGATCAGGTCATCCGGATCGGCGAAGCGGTTCACCAGCGGATTGGTGTTCAAAGACAGCGTCAGTCCCATCAGGCAGCCACCGCATGCGCTGTGTCGAACCATTCGGTGAAGGCCGCAATCTCGGCCTCGGACATGGTCAGCCGGTGCTTGGTGCGTCGCCAGAGGATATCCTCCGCCGTGGCCGCCCATTCGTTCTCGACCAGCCACGTCACCTCGGCCTCATAAAGATGCCCGCCGAAGTGACGGCCCAGACCCTTGGGGTCATTGGCCGTGCCCACGATCCGATGCGTGAGCGTGCCGTAGCGACGTCCGTAATATTCGCGCAAGTCCCGGGACATCCACGGATATTCAGCCTTCAGCGTCTCGCGGAACGCATCGTAATCCGCCCCCGGCATGTCGCCGCCCGGCAGCGCCGCCTCTTCGGTCCAGTCGCCGCCCATCTTCGGGAAGACATGGCGAATCTCGTGCATGCCCCGTTCGGCCAGCTCGCGGAAGGTGGTGATCTTGCCGCCGAAGATATTCAGCAGCGGCGCGCCGCCGGTCTCGTCGAGATCGAAGACATAGTCGCGAGTCACCGCAGAGGGGTTGCCCTTGCCGTCGTCGAAGAGCGGCCGCACCCCCGAGAAGGTCTCGAGGATATCCTCGCGCCGCAGCTTCTCCTTGAAGTAGCGGTTCACGCAGTCGAGCAGGTAGGTGATCTCGCCGTCGTCGATGGCGACATCTTCGGCCCGGCCTTCATAGGCGATATCGGTCGTCCCGATCAGCGCCTTGTCGCCCTCATAGGCATTGATGAAGATCACTCGCTTGTCGGTATTCTGCACGAGGTAGCTATGCGGCCCCTCCCAGAATTTCGGCACGATGATATGGCTGCCTTTGACCAGCCGGACATTGCGCGTCGAATTGGCCCCGGCGACCCGGGTCAGCACATCGGTCACCCAAGGACCGGCGGCATTCACCAGACATTTGGCGAGGAATTCGCGCTTTTCTCCGGTCAGGGTGTTCTGCGTCACCACCCGCCATTTACCGTCCTCGCGCCGCGCGCTGATCGCGGGCGAGCGGGTCATCACGATGGCCCCGCGCTGCGCCGCATCGAGCGCGTTGAGCGTCACCAGACGCGCGTCATCGACCCAGCAATCGGAATATTCGAAGCCGCGCGTATACTTGTCGAGGAGCGGCGCGCCTTCGGGATCGCGAAGCAGGTCGAGCGTGCGCGTCCCCGGCAGCTTCTTGCGCCCGCCGAGATGGTCGTAGAGGAACAGCCCCAGCCGCACGAGCCATGCCGGGCGATCCTGCGGCGAATGCGGCAGCACGAAGCGCAGCGGCCAGATGATATGCGGCGCGGCGTTCATCAGCACCTCGCGTTCGATCAGCGCCTCGCGCACGAGCCGGAACTCGTAATATTCGAGATAGCGCAGCCCGCCATGCACCAGCTTGCCCGAGCGCGACGACGTGCCCTCGGCAAGGTCATCCTTCTCGCACAGCGCCACCTTGAGGCCACGGCCCGCCGCGTCGCGCGCAAAGCCCGCGCCGTTGATGCCGCCTCCGATGACGAAAAGATCCAGTTCCTGCGTGCTCATGTCACGATCCTCCTTGCGCGGTGCGCGGCGCATCGATTTCGGGGGTGGTCCGCCGGTCGCGATGCTCTGCGAGCCGGTCCCAGACCGGTTCGAGCGCCTCGCGGGCTTCGGCATAGGCGGGGTAAAGGTCTGCATAGGTGGTCTGAAGCGCCGGGTCGGGGGCCTCGGCCTCGCCCAGAAGCGGCGTGACCCATTCGGCGACGCAGCTTTCCATGTCCGGATAGGCGCCGATCGCGACGGCGGCCATCATGGCGCAGCCAGCAGCCCCGGCCTCCTCGCGCGCCGACACCCGCACCGGGGCCCCGACGGACGCCGCAAGGATTCTACGTAACGCGCCGGAGCGCGCAGCGCCGCCGGTCAGTCGTAGCTCGCGCGGCAGCTCTCCCATCGCGCCATAGCAATCGCGCGCGGCCATGCCGAGGCTTTCGACCACGGCGCGGATCATGTCCGGGAACCGGTGACCTGCGGAGAGGCCGATAAATCCGGCGCGGGCATTGGCGTTGACCATCGGCCCGCGCTCGCCCGCCTCGGAGACATAGGGTTGATAGAGCAGCGCACCCGGTTCGGATCGGGCGAGCCAGCCGTCGATCCGCGCCACCAGATCGGCGTAGTCATGCGGATGGCCGGTCTCGCTCATCAGATCGGCCGCGACGCGCAGTGCCCAGTCGATGTTCAGCGTGGCGGCCATATTGGTCTGCACCTGCGTGACCATGCCCTCTGCTGGAAGGCAGATCACATAGCCCGAGCGCCCGTTCAGCGTGACGTCCTCGTCGCGCACCGCGCGCATATGCACTCCGGTCGAGCCGATAGTGGAACAAGCCGCCCCCGGCGTATCGGTATGCACGCCCGCACCCAGCGCGGTCATCACCATATCCACGTAGCCAAGGCTGACGGGCGTGCCGGCCAGCAGGCCCGTCGCCTCAGCGGCCGCGTCGCTCAGCGGATGGGTCTCGCGGCTGCCGTCAAGGATCGGCGGCAAAAGATGGCTGCGGCCCCGCAGCTCCAGCGCCTCGATCACGAGGTCGGAATAGCTGCGGGTGCGGAAATCGCCGAAAGTGAAGCTCGCCTCGGAGGGATCGGTCGCGCGGACGCCCGTGAGGTTCAGATAGAGCCAATCCTTGCAATGCAGCGCCACCTCGGCGCGATCCAGCAGATCGGGGCAATGGCGATCCATATGCGCCATCTGCGCGCCTTGCTGGCAGGTGTTGAGCGCGGTGCCAGTGGCGCGGAAGCGGGCCGCGTCGCGGCCGTGCCCGGCCAGCCTGCGGGTGGTCTCCGCCGCCCGCGCATCGAGCCAGAGCCAGGCATCACCGACCGGGCGATCGCCCTGCCCCACGAGCCATGTGCCATCACCCTGCGCGGTCACGGCCAGCGCAGCGGTGCGGCGGGCGAGCCCGTCGACACGCTCGCCAAGGCTGCGCAGCGCGCTTGCGCAATCGGCCCATGTCCGGTCCATGTTCTGAGTTGCGGCTCCGTTCGGGCCGCTGTCGTAGCGGTTCGGCACAGCCGCCGCCGCGATCTGCCGACCCGACAAATCGAAGGCCACAGCCTTGATGACGGAGGTTCCCGCATCGATGCCGATAATAATGTCGCGATCAGCCATGCTGCACCGTTTCGGGACGCAGATGGCGAGCCACGCAAGGCGCTTGAGCCATGCGACCTCCTCCCTTGATTTGCGACCGCGACCCCTCCAGCCAGTGCGGTCTTCTCGGGGACAAATCTGCCCTCGAGACGCATCAAGCATACCCAAGCCCGACCACATGTCGAGTGTATTTTTTTTCTTTCTTTGTAATTTTTTTCAGGTATGGTGATCAGCACGAACCGAACGCCACTGCCCGCCAAACGGAGGAAAAGGCTGGCAAATTCAGTGGATTCGGCGAGTGGCAGGCGGAACGGGCATCGGCACGATTCGTCTTGCGAAACGGGAGGATGGCGGTCTGCACTTTGGATAGGCCGCGCGAGATCTCAGCCGCGACACGCACCCTGACGACGCCGCCCGCGCGGCGTGCGAGAGGTGCTGGTCTCAAGCGCGCCGGGATCGAGCGAGCCGGTGTCGTTTGGCGCCCGGGTCAACATCTCCCGACACAGGATCAACAGGCCCCGCCGGGGCCCGAGGGGAGGAGCGACAGGCCATGAATGCCACCGATATTTCCATGAAACCGCGTATCGGCCGGCGGGGCGTCATTGTCGGCGCCGTGGCGCTGTGCACCCTCGTCGCGATCGGGCTCGACACCACCGTCGTCACCATCGGCTCCGAGCAGGACACCCGCGTCGACGGGTTCTCCCCCGATGCCTATGGCGCCAAGGAATTCCCCCGCATCCGCGACGATGTGGCCAAGCGCGCCGTCGACGCCAAGACGCTCGCCGCCGCACTGGCCGAGGACAAATCCGCAGCCGCCAAGAAATACGGCACCGGTGGCGCGATGCCTGTGCTGCCCGTGCGCGTGACCGGAACGGTCGGCGAAGGCAAATCGGGCATTTACGATATCAATGTCGACGGGCTCGACAAAGTGCGCATCCGCGTCCAGACCGGCCCCGCGATCAACGGCACCGACCTGCGCGACGCCCCCGGCGACATCTCCTTCGGCGCCTTCAAGAACCAGATCGAATACCAGGACGCCGGCGCGGGCATTAACCGCGCGATGAAGGCCGAGGTGCTCGACGGGATCGATACCGGCAACCTGACCGGCAAGACGGTGACCGTCACCGGCGCCTTCAAGCTGATCAATCCGAAAATGTGGCTGATCACCCCGGTCGAGGTGAAAGTCCAATGACCGTGCAGCAAAGCATTCGTCCCGACGCCCCGCGAGGGACCGGCGAGGTCGTCATGTCGGCCCGCCATGTCGCCAAGCATTACGGTGCGGTGAAGGCGCTCAAGGGCGTGAATTTCGACATCCATCGCGGTCAGGTGACGACGCTGTTCGGCGAGAACGGCGCGGGCAAATCGACACTGATGAAGATCCTCGCCGGGATCGTGACGCCGACCTCGGGGCAGATTCTGCTCGACGGCGAACCGGTCACCTTCAACGGCGCGAATGACGCGCTGGCGCAGGGCATCTCGATCATCCACCAAGAGCTCGCGCTCGCGCCGAACCTGAACGTGCGTGACAACATCTTCATGGGGCGCGAAATCCGCACCCGCCGCGGCGTCGATTTCGCCGAGGAAGAGCGGGTCACCCGCGCCTTGATGGAAGAGCTGGAAGAAGAGATCGATCCCCTCACCCCGGTGGAGGAACTGCGTCTCGGGCAGCAGCAGATCGTCGAGATCGCCCGCGCCCTTCAGGCGAAAAGCCGCATCCTGATCATGGACGAGCCGACCTCGGCGCTGTCGGCCTCGGAAGTGGAAGTGCTGTTCAAAGTGATCAACGACCTCACTGCGAAGGGCGTCAGCATCGTCTATATCTCGCACCACCTCGAAGAGGCGCTGGAAGTGACCGATCACGCGGTGGTTCTGCGCGATGGCGAAATGACCGCCTATGCGCCGCGCGACGAGATCGACCTCGAATGGATCGTGCGCAACATGGTCGGCGAAGGGTTCGACCTCGGCACGCCCCCCGACAGCAAGATGGGTGAACCCTCGCTGATCGTCGAAGATCTCTGCGTTCCCGACCCGTCGGGTCACGGGCTGGTGGTCGATCACATGAGCCTGAGCGTGCGCGCCGGCGAGATCGTCTGCATCTACGGGCTGATGGGCGCCGGGCGCACCGAAATGATGGAATGCGCCGCCGGGCGTTTGCGCGCGAAAAGCGGCGCGGTGAAGCTACACGGGCGCGACATCTCGCATATGTCGATCGCCGAGCGCATCGAGGCCGGGCTGGTGCTCGTCCCCGAGGATCGGCAGCGCGACGGGCTCGTGCAGACGATGACCGTGGGCCAGAACTTGTCGCTGTCCTCAATCGGTGCCTTCACGCGCGGGCTGTTCACCAGCCGCAAGGACGAGCGCAAGGTGATCGACGACTCGATCCGCGAAGTGACGGTGAAAACCGATGGCGGCGGCGCGATGATCGGTTCGCTCTCGGGCGGCAACCAGCAAAAGGTGGTCATCGGCAAGATGCTCGCCACCCGGCCCGAGGTGATCCTCCTCGACGAACCGTCGCGCGGCATCGATATCGGCGCCAAGGCCGAAGTCTTCAAGCTGCTCGCGCGCACCGCGCAGGAGCGCGGGCTGGCGGTGCTCTACTCGACCTCGGAAGTCGGCGAATGCCTGAGCATCGCCCACCGGATCATCGTGATGAACAGGGGCCGGATCGCGGCCGAGTTCGATCACACCGCAACCAAAGAACAGATCATGGCCGCCTCTGGCGAAGCCGTGCACCACTAAGGGAGGCCAACATGGCGGACGTTACGAATTCCAAGCCCGGATCGGGCGGCATGGGCCTGAACATCGGCAAGATCCTTCTGGAGGGCCGCGCTTTCTTCGCCCTCGTCGCGATCATCGCCGTCTTCTCGATCCTGTCGCCGGTTTATTTCAGCATCGGCAACTTCCTGATCATGTCGTCGCATGTCGCGATCTTCGGGCTGCTGGCGATCGGTATGCTTCTGGTGATCCTGAACGGCGGCATCGACCTGTCCGTGGGCTCGACGCTGGGCCTCGCCGGGGTCGTCGCGGGCTACCTGATGCAGGGGGTCGAGATACCGGCCGCCGGTGTCGTGCTCTACCCGCCGGTCTGGGCCGTGGTGGTGCTGACGATTTGTCTGGGCGCCTTCGTGGGCCTGATCAACGGCGTACTCATCGCGTTCTTCAACGTGCCCGCCTTCGTGGCCACGCTGGGGATGCTCTATGTGGCGCGCGGCGTCGCGCTGCTGATGACCAACGGTCTGACCTACAACAACCTTGGCGGCGCGGAAGCTCTGGGAAATACCGGCTTCGACTGGCTCGGCTTCAACCGCATAGCGGGGGTGCCGATCGGGGTGATCGTGCTGGCGCTGGTCGCGCTGACGGTGGGCCTCGTGCTGGCGCGCACCGCCTTCGGTCGCTGGCTCTACGCCTCGGGCGGTAATGAGCGCGCAGCGGAACTCTCCGGCGTGCCGACCCGCAGCGTAAAAATCTCGGTCTACGTGCTGTCGGGCATCTGTGCCGCCATCGCGGGCCTCGTGCTGTCGTCGCAGTTGACCTCGGCAGGCCCCACCGCAGGCACCACCTACGAACTGACCGCTATCGCGGCCGTCGTGATCGGCGGGGCCGCCCTGACCGGCGGGCGCGGCAACGTGCGCGGCACGATGCTGGGCGCGTTCGTCATCGGCTTCCTGAGCGACGGGCTCGTCATCATCGGCGTCTCTGCCTACTGGCAGACCGTCTTCACGGGCGCCGTGATCGTGCTCGCCGTGCTGCTCAACAGCCTGCAATACGGCCGCGCACGGCGCTGAGACTTCGAGGACGCGGGACAGGGAGGTTCCGCGCCCGAATACCCGCCGGACCTATCCGGCATCTACAACAACCCAACGGGAGGAAACCCAACATGAAATTCACCAGGCGCACCATTCTCGCGACCGTCGCAATGATGCCGTTGATGGCACAGGCCGCGATGGCTGACGGTCTGATCTCGATCATCGTCAACGATCCCTCGAACCCCTACTGGTACACCGAGGGCGAGGTCGCCAAGGCCACCGCCGAAGAGCTTGGCTATGACGCCAACGTCTCCGCTCACAAGGGTGACACCAACACCGAGAGCAACCTCGTCGACACCGCGATCACCAACAAGGCCAAGGCGATCATCCTCGACCCGGCGAACGCAGACGGTTCGGTCGGCGCCGTGAAGAAAGCGGTCGAAGCCGGTATCCCGGTCTTCATCGTCAACGCCGAGATCAACCAGTCGGGTCTGGCCAAGGCACAGCTGGTGTCGAACAACGCGCAAGGCGCGGCACTCGGCGCGATGAAATGGGTCGAGGCAATGGGCGAGAAAGGCTCCTATGTCGAGCTGTTCGGCGCCCCGTCGGACAACAACGCGCAGACCCGCTCGAACGGTTTCGAGACGGTGCTGAGCCAGTATCCCAACCTCGACAAGAAAGCGCAGGAAGTGGCCAATTGGGACCGTACGCAGGGCTATTCCAAAATGCAGTCGATGCTGCAGGCCAACCCGGACATCACCGGCGTGATCTCGGGCAACGACGAAATGGCGCTCGGTGCGATCGCCGCGCTCAAGGAGGCAGGCAAGCTCGACGGCATGGTCGTCGGCGGCTTCGACGGCTCGCCCGATGCGGTCGACGCAGTCAAGGCAGGCGAGATGACCTACACGGTCCTGCAGCCGGTCGCGATCTTCGCCGAGCAAGCCGTGCGTCAGGCCGATCACTTCATCCAGACCGGCGAGCTGGAAGTCTCGGAAGAGAAGCAACTCTTCGACTGCATGCTGATCGACTCGAGCAATGTCGACGCCTACACCGGCCCGTTCACCCTGGATCAATCCTCCTGATCCGGCGCAACGGGACACTGGAAAGGGGGCCGCGCGGTCCCCTTTTTCGTTTTGACAGGCGCGTGGGGATTTCGGGGGCGTCACGTAGAACGCGACCTCGCAACGAAGAAAGGGCGCCCGCGCGGGCGCCCTTTTTCTGTGTTCTGCAGAGGGTGACGCGCTTAGCGCGCCGCCATCGCCTCCAGCGGCAGCGGCGTGATCCGCGAGGCGTGACCGGCGGTGCCAAACGCTTCGAACCGCGCCTTGCAAAGCTGCTGCATCAGCGCCTTGCCCTCGGTCAGATATTTCCGCGGATCGAATTCGCCGGGCGTCTCGGACAGGACTTTGCGCACGCCTGCCGTCATCGCCATGCGGTTGTCGGTGTCGATATTCACCTTGCGCACGCCCGAGCGGATGCCGCGCTGGATTTCCTCGACCGGCACGCCCCAAGTCGGGCGCATATCGCCGCCATAGCTGTTGATCATCTGCCGCAGATCCTCGGGGACGGAGGACGAGCCATGCATGACCAGATGGGTATTGGGCAGGCGGCGGTTGATCTCTTCGATGACATTCATCGCGAGAATGTCGCCATCGGGCTGGCGGGTGAACTTGTAGGCGCCGTGGCTGGTGCCCATCGCCACAGCCAACGCATCGACGCCGGTTTCGCGCACGAAGCGTTCGGCTTCTTCGGGGTCGGTCAGCAACTGCTCTTCCGAGAGCTTCTCGGTCGCACCGTGGCCGTCTTCCTGATCGCCCATGCCGGTCTCGAGCGAGCCGAGCACCCCCAGTTCGCCTTCGACCGAGACGCCGCAGGCATGCGCCATCTCGACCACGCGCGCGGTGATATCGCGATTATAGGCATAGTCGGCGGGGGTCTTGCCATCGGCCAGCAGAGAGCCGTCCATCATCACCGAGGTGAAGCCGTGCTGGATCGCGGTGGCGCAGGTTGCCAGATCGCTGCCGTGATCGAGATGCATACAGACCGGGACTTCGGGGAAGGTCTCGACCAGCCCGTCGATGAGCCGCGCCAGCAAGCGATCCCCGGCATAGGCCCGCGCGCCCCGCGAGGCGGCAAGGATTACCGGCGCATCGGCCTCGCGCGCGGCGGTCATGATCGCGAGCCCCATCTCCATGTTCGAGATGTTGAAGGCGGGCACGGCATAGCCGTTCTCCGCCGCGTGATCGAGCAACTGGCGCAGGGTGATGCGGGCCATAGGTCAGGTCTCCTCCGAAAGATATGTCTTGATGATGTCGACCTCTTCCGCTGCGCCGAACACGAGCGGCACGTTCTGGTGCGGCGCCTCCGGCACGAGATCGAGAATGCGCGTGGTGCCATCGGTGGCGTGCCCGCCCGCCGCTTCGATCAGGCAGGCGATCGGCACCGCCTCATAGGCCAGCCGCAGCCGCCCTTCGCGATAGCCCTCGCGCCGGTCCGCCGGATAGAGGAACGCGCCGCCTTTCAGCAGGATGCGGTGCAGCTCACCGACCGCCGCCGCCAGCCAGCGCATGTTGAAATCACGCCCGCGCGGACCATCCGCACCGGCGCGCAACTCGGCGGCCCAGCGTTGCAGCCCCGGGCTCCAGTGACGCTCGTTCGAGGCGTTGTACGCGATGGTCGATGCCTTGGCCGACAGCCGGACATTCTGCGCCGTCATGCGGAAATCGCTGCCATCGTAGGTCGCGATCTGCACCCCCTGCCCGGCCGTGAACCCGAAATCCAGCGAATGTCCGAAGGAGGCGTAGCCAGCCGCGATTGCCTCCGAGCCCGGACGCCGGAAATCGGCGGGACCGGTCGGATAGATCGCGAACAGCATCCCGAGCGGCGCGCCGATACCGATGGAGCCCGACCCATCGATCGGATCAATCGCGAGATCGAACTGGCCCTCCGGGTCGAGCAACTCGACCTCTTCGGCCTCTTCCGACAGCATGTGCCGCACGCCCAGCCCCGCGAGCGCCGCAAGGATGTGGTCATGCGCACCGACATCGAGCGCCTTCTGCACATCGCCGCTTTCATTCTGACCGCAGGGCGCGGCCGGATCGCCGGGCAACCGACCCGCCGCGAGCCGCTGCTCGATCGGGGGCAAGGCGGCGGCCAGCGCGGCGATAATCTCTCCAAGCCCGCCAGCAGGCAGGCAGTCACGCAGGTACGCCGCCTGCGAGGGACGGTCGTTCGGCAAGGTCAGCATGTGGGAATTCCGTCAGTGAGTTGGGACCGGGCGGCGAACCGCCCGACCCTCGGGAGTTCGCTCAGGCCGTCGTGTGATACTTGGCGTCGACCGCGTCAATGGCCTGAACGTTGCCCGCCGATTTCCCCTCGGGGTCGAAGGACGAGGACAGGAAGGCATCGGCGATGTCTTTCGCGAGCTCCGCCCCCACGACCCGCGCGCCCATCGTGATGATATGCGCGTTGTTCGAGGTCGCCGCCTTGCCCGCCGAGTAAGTGTCGTGGGTTTGCGCGGCGCGGATACCCGGCACCTTGTTGGCCGAGAGGCAGACGCCGATCCCGGTGCCGCAGCACAGGATCGCCCGGTCATAGGTTCCGGCTTTCACGCCCGATGCGACGCGATCCGCGAGGTTGGCGTAGAATTCATCCGGCCCGGCCTCGGTGCGCGAAGCTTCAGTCACCTCGTAATCCGGGTTCTGGCTAAGATATTCGGCCAGGATCTTGGCGAGCGGTTCGCCGGCGCTGTCGCCGGCCACTGCGATTTTCATGACAGTTCCTCCGTTTTGACTTGTGCGTCCAGCGCGGCGTTGCAGCGCGCGAGAAGGTCGAGATATCCGGCCACGTTCCAAGCGGAGCGACCGATGAACAGCCCGTCGATATGCGGGCAGGAGATCAGCTCTGCGCAGTTGTCGGGATTGACCGAGCCGCCGTAGAGGCAGGGCACGCGGCGGCCCGTCACCTCCTGCGCGACCGCGATGATCTCGGCCTGGCGGGCATCGGCGTAATCGGCCGTGGCGGGGATACCGTTTTCGCCGATGGCCCAGACCGGCTCGTAGGCCAGCCAGATCTCGGCCTGTTTCTGTTCGTCCGACAGTTTCGACAGCGCGCCGCGCACCTGCGTGGCCAGCACTTCTGCGGCCCGCCCCTCTTCGCGATCCTCGAGCGTCTCGCCGATACAGATGAGCGGGATCAGGCCATGGCGCACCGCAGCCTCGGTCTTGAGGCCGACCGTCTCGTCGGTCTCGCCGAAATGGGCGCGGCGTTCGGAATGGCCGAGCTCCACAATGTCGAGACCGCAATCCACCAGCATCGGCGCGGACACTTCGCCCGTCCAGGCGCCGGCATCGGCCCAATGCATGTTCTGCGCACCGACCAGCGCGGGCGTCTCCGCCAGCGCGGCCTTGACCTGCCGGGTCGCGGTGAAGGGCGGAATGACGAAGCTCTGGATACGCGGCGACAGGGTCGCAGCCGCGAGGCCATCCGCCCAGGCCAGCGCCTCGGACAGGGTTTTGTTCATCTTCCAGCTGGTGCCGATCCAAACCTCGGGCATGTCGAACACTCCTCCGTCGTGTTGAGGTTAAATAACATGCGCCACGTTAGTTTCAACATTATTTTTGTTACTTTGTGATTTTTAATTGTTAGAACCTGTGACCGCTGCTAGCGTTCGCGCCATAGGAGGATCCCATGCTCGATCACGCTCAAGTCGCGGCCAAAGCCGCTATCGACCCTGAAAACTTCGCCCTCGCCAATTGCCTGCGGGCGTTGGCCATCGACGCGGTGAATGCCGCCAATTCCGGCCATCCCGGTGCGCCGATGGGCATGGCCGACGCGGCCACCGTGCTGTTTCGCAACCATCTGAAATTCGACGCCTCGGCCCCCGACTGGCCCGATCGCGACCGTTTCGTTCTGTCCAACGGCCATGCCTCGATGCTGCTTTACGGGTTGCTGCATCTGACCGGCTACGAAGACATGACGCGCGACCAGATTCGCAATTTCCGGCAGTGGGGGGCGATCACGGCCGGCCATCCGGAATGGGGCCATGCGAAGGGCGTCGAGACGACGACCGGCCCGCTGGGACAGGGTTTGGCGACCGCCGTCGGCATGGCACTGGCCGAGCGCGCGCTGGCCGCCGAGTTCCCCGGCCTCGTCGATCACCGCACATGGGTGATGCTGGGCGACGGGTGCCTGCAGGAAGGGATCGGACAAGAGGCGATCTCGCTTGCGGGGCATCTCGGGCTGGGCAAGCTCAACCTGCTTTACGACGACAACGACATCACCATCGACGGGCCGACCTCGGTGTCCTTCTCGGAAGATGTCCCGGCGCGGCTTGCGGCCTGCGGCTGGCATGTGATCCGCTGCGACGGGCATGACGCCAAGGCGCTCGACGAGGCGATGGAAGCGGCGAAGGCCGAGACCGCGCGCCCCAGCTTGATCGCGATGAAGACGGTGATCGGCTTCGGCTCGCCGAACCGGGCGGGCACCGCGAAGGCGCATGGTGCACCGCTCGGGGATGAGGAAGGCGCGCTGGCCAAGCAGGCGCTCGGCTGGGAGGCTGCGCCCTTTGAAATTCCCGAGAACCTCGCCGCAGCCTGGGCCGCCATCGGGGCCCGTGGCACGCAGGCCCGCGCGGAATGGGAAGACGCCCTCGCCGCCTCCGGCAAGGCTGCCGAATTCACCGCCCGCGTCGCTGGCAAGCTGCCCGAAGGCTACGCCGCCGCCGTCGAGGCTGCGCGCGCCGAGCTGTTCGAGAAACCGCAATCGGTCGCAACCCGCAAAGCCTCGCAGATCGCGCTGGAGCATCTTGCCAAGGCGGTGCCTGCAATGATCGGCGGCAGCGCCGATCTCACCGGCTCCAACCTGACGCGCGTCGCCGCCGTCGACTCGTCGTACACCGCCGCCAAACCGGGCCGCTACATCGGCTACGGTGTGCGCGAATTCGGCATGGCGGCGGCGATGAACGGTCTCGCCCTGCATGGCGGCTTCAAACCCTATGGCGGCACGTTCCTCGTGTTCTCGGATTACGCGCGCAACGCCATTCGCCTCTCGGCCTTGATGGGGCTTGGCGTCACCTATGTGATGACCCACGATTCCATCGGACTGGGCGAGGACGGCCCCACCCACCAACCGGTCGAACATCTGGCATCCCTGCGCGCGATCCCCAACCTCAACGTGTTCCGCCCCGCAGATGCGGTGGAGACCCTGGAGGCATGGGACCTCGCGATCCGGTCGACGGGCACGCCGTCGCTGCTGGCACTGTCGCGGCAAGGGGTGCCGCAACTGCGGGGCGCGGGGGATGAGAACCTGACCGCGCGCGGCGCCTATGTGATCCGCTCCTTCGGGGAGGGCCGCGATGTAACGCTTCTCGCGACGGGGACCGAGGTGTCGCTGGCCGTCGAAGCCGCAGAGGCACTGCATGCGGACGGCGTCAATGTCGCTGTGGTCTCGATGCCATGTTGGGAGTTGTTCGACGCGCAGTCCGAGGACTACCGCGCCGAAGTTCTCGGCACCGCGCCGAGGATCGCGGTCGAGGCCGCGTCGGCCTTCGGCTGGACCCGCTACGTCGCGCGCGAAGCGGATGTGATCGGCATGCCGGGCTTTGGTGCGTCCGCCCCGGCAGAACGGCTCTATGCCGAGTTCGGCATCACCAAAGATGCGATCGTCGAGCGCGCCAAGACGCTGATCGCGGGCTAAAGATCGCGCGGGCCTGAGCGACAGGCCCGCGCTTTTTCCTCAGACGTCGAGGCGACGCTCGATCCTTCGCGGCTTGCTTTTTTGCCGTCGACCAGCCGCAGCGTGCATGAGCTTTCAGAGCGCCCGCGTGGTCATCGAAACCTGACAGCCCTCTAGCCCGCCACGCACCTCCGCGCCCGCGGGCAGAGGTTGCGGGCCGATGCGCGCGCCGGTGACGATGCAATGCTCCGCCCGCAGCCCCGGCCCGATGACGGCGGCTCGCTCGGCGAGGAAGCTGAGGAAGCACACGATCTCGGAGAGCGACATGCCCGCAGCCATCGTGGGCGGATCGGACGGCGTGCCGATCGCAAGCGGCAGGCGCGTCAGATCGCGGCTCTGCCAATCCGGGACCTCGTCGCCCAGAACGATAGCCTGATTCGAGAACCGGTCCGCCATCTGCGCCAGCGGCGGCTGGTTTTCGAGCGCGGGGAAGCGCGACTGCAGCACCTCGAAGGCGACATGAACGCTGCCGATCGCATCCAGAATCTCGGCGGGCTTGGCCCTGGGTGAAATATCGGCGCGCAGCCGCACCGCGATCTCTAGCTCGAGCCGGGCATGGGGTGCGACGGCGAGGGTCGTCCCCGACGGGTGAATCGCTCGGCCCAAAACGGGCGCGCAAGACAGATCGCGCCCCCCCAGCAGCGCGTGTTTCCAGCCGCCCACCGGCCCGAGATGGCGCAGGCTCTCGGCCTGCACCGCATAGGCCTCCGCCGGGCTTTCCGGGAGCGGGTTCAGCGCGTCGAGCGTCTCGCCGTCATTCGCGGCGGCCAGAGCTTCGGCTGCGCTTGCGATCTGGTCACGCTGCATGATGTGCAACCTCTTCTTTCATAGCTTCGCGCGGGATAATCGCGCCGGGATAACGGACGACGCAGCTCGCGAGCCGTGCGCCATCGAGAATTGCCGCCTCCAACGGCATGCCGCGTTGCAGGGCCGAGAGAAGCGCGGCATCGAAACTGTCGCCTGCGGCGGTGGTGTCGACGGCCGGAACCGGCGCGGGCAGCGCAACCCGTAGCGCCGTACCCGATGCGTCGCGCGCCAGCACCGCACCGCCCCCCGTCGTCAGCACGATGGCGCCGGGCGCATGTGTCTCGCAGCGCGCCATGACCGCCTCGGGGTCGGTCTCGTTCCAAAGCGCGGCGAGATCGTCGAGCGAGGGCAGCGCGAGGCTCGTCGCCGCCAAGGCGCGCTCCGTCCACTCCGCCGCCTCGGCCCGGTCGCGCCAGAGCCGCGGGCGGTAATTCGTGTCATAGGCGACGGTGACGCCACGCTGGCGCAGCGCATTGAGCTCCGCCAGCAGCCGCGCGCGCGCCTCCTCGGGAAGGATCGCCAACGTGATACCGGAGAACAGCAGGACACGCGCCTGACCGAGCGCCGCGACCTCAGTCCCTTCCGCGCCGAACATCCGGCGCGCCGGCGCCTGATCGCGCCAATAGGTGAAGCTGCGCTCACCCGTGGCATCGGTGGCGATGAAGCTCAGCCCCGGGCTGCCATTGGCCTCGGCCCCGATCGCCTCGATCTCGACACCCTCCTGCGCAATCGTGTCGCGCATCCAGCGGCTCATCCCGTCTTCGCCCAGCCGCGAGAGATAGCCGACCCGCAGATCAGGCCGCAGCCGCGCGAGATAGATCGCCGCGTTGAGCGTGTCGCCGCCGAGGCGACGATGGAACAGATCGGGCGTTGCGGGATCGTTGGTGAATTCGGCGAGAGGCTCGCCGATGCAGAGAAAGTCCAGCATGTAAGGCTCCGGTCAGGCAGGCGTTACCGGGCTCGGAAGCGGGCTTCCGGCCAGATAGGCGTCGATATTGGCGATCACCAGCTGCGCCATCGCGCGCCGCGCCTCGTTCGTGGCCGAAGCGATGTGCGGCGTGAAAAGCGTATTGGGCGCGCGCAGCAGACCGTCCTCCGCCCCATCGGGCGCGACAGGTTCAACCTCGAACACATCGAGCGCGGCAGACCCCAGCGTGCCGCCATGCAAGGCCGCAGCCAGCGCCGCGCTATCGACGACCGAGCCGCGCGCGACATTGACCAGAGTGCCCTCGGAGCCCAGCGCCTCCAGCACCGGCGCATCGACAATATACCGCGTCTCGGGCGTGGCCGAGAGCGTGACGAACAGGACATCGCTTTCGGCGGCCAGCGTCCGGGTGTCGGGGCGCCATGCCTCGGGGGCGTCATCATGGGGCTTGCGCGCGTGGTAGATCACATCGCCCCCCAGAGCGCGGAGCATATCCGCCAGCGCCCGCCCGATCCGGCCATAGCCGAGGATACCCGCGCGGCAACCGGTGAGCGCCTGACCCAGCCTCGGTTTCTGTCCGTTCGACCAACCGCCGGAGCGCAACAACCGCTCGCCCTCGCCGATCCGGCGCCGCACCGAAATCGCAAGACCCAGCGCCAGTTCGGCCACTGCCTCCGACAGCACGTCGGGCGTGGTCGTCACATGGATGCCGCGCGCGGTCGCCGCATCCAGATCGACCGCATCGGTTCCAACGCCATTGACCGCGATCAGGCGCAGGTCGGGGAATTCGGCAATCTCCTCGCCCGAGAGGCCGCGCGCGCCGCTGGTCAGCACGACCTCGATGCCGTCGCGGGCCTCGGCATCGCGGGTGACCGGATGCTCGGCGCAGAACGCTTCCATCATGTCGGCGGGCTTCAACTCGATCAGCGCGAGGATCGACGGGTTCGCTTTGGCCTCGTCCTTCATGAGATCTGCCCCAGGAAGTTGCGCAGCCGCTCGGATTTCGGATTGCCGAAGAACTCCGCCGGCGGCCCTTCTTCGATGATCGCGCCCTGCTCCATGAAGATCACCCGGTCGGCAACGGCGCGGGCGAAATCCATTTCGTGAGTCACGCAGAGCATCGTCATGCCTTCGCGGGCCAGATCGATCATCGTGTCGAGCACTTCCTTGACCATCTCGGGATCAAGCGCCGAGGTCGGCTCGTCGAACAGCATGATCCGCGGCTCCATGCAGAGCGCCCGCGCAATCGCGACACGCTGCTGCTGGCCGCCGGAGAGCTGGGCGGGAAACTTGTCGGCCTGTTCGGGGATCTTCACGCGCTCCAGATATTTGCGCGCGGTCGCCTCTGCCGTGGCCTTGTCCGCACGTCCCGTCTTGAGCGGCGCGAGCGTGCAGTTCTGCAGAACAGTCAGGTGCGGGAACAGGTTGAATTGCTGGAAGACCATCCCGACATCGCGACGCACCTTGGCGACGTTCTCGCCGCCAGCCGTCAATTCGATCCCGTCGACGGTGATCTTGCCCTCCTGAATCTCTTCGAGCTGGTTGAGCGTGCGGATCAGGGTCGATTTGCCGGAGCCGGACGGACCGCAGACCACGATCCGCTCGCCTTGTTCGACCGTCAGATCGATCGACTTCAGCGCCTGAAACGCGCCGAAGAACTTGGTGACGCCGCGCATCTCGACGGCGGGCTGCTGTGCTTGTGTCATGGGATGCCTTGTAGGGTGATCCGGCGCAGCGCGGGGCTGCGCCGGATGTGGGATGAGATCAGTTCGTAGCCGATTTCGGCGTCGCGGCTTCCTCGGCCGAGCCGTTGCGGACGAAATCGGGGATGTCCGTCGCGAGCCACTGCTCGGAAATCTTGTCCATCGTCCCGTCTTTCATCGCGGAGCCGACGAACGCGTTGATTTTCGCCAGAAGCTTGTCTGCGCCCGGCTCGACCGCGATGCCCTGAACCTGGCTCGAGAGCGGGAACTTCTCGTCGAAGCGACCCGGCGCGGCCTTCTCGATCTGTGCTGCCACGACGTTCGACACGCCGATCAGCGGCACCTGACCCGAAAGCAGCGCTTGCACCGCGCCCGCGTCGTCGTCGAAACGGCGGATCGTGGCATCGTCGGGGGCGACCTTGGTCACGCCCGCATCCTGCGTCGAGGCGCGCACGACGCCGACCGACTCGCCCGACAGATCAGCCGGCTTGGAGACCTTCTCGTCCTTCTTGCCGTAGACCATGATCTCGATCCCGGCATAGGGGCGCGAGAAATCGACCCGCTTGGCGCGCTCGGGCGTGATGCCCAGCGAGGCGACCAGCACATCGACCTGCCCCGAGAGCAGGTAGGGGATGCGGTTCGGGCCGGTCACCGGCACGATCTCGATCTTGGTGCCGAGGTAATCGGCGAGCGCCTTGGCGGTATCGGCGTCATAGCCCTCGGGCTTGCCGGTGGTGCCCATCAGACCGAAGGGCGGGAAATCGACGAGCATGCCGACCTTGAGCACACCGGCCTTCTCGACCTGATCGAGCGTGGTGGCCTGCGCCTGGCCTGCCATCAATGCGCCGACCGTCAGGGTCGCCGTTGCAACTGTCTTGAGAAACTTCATGGATTACTCCTCCTAAACCTGAAGCGGGTGAAAAATTAGCGGGTGAATGCGAGGCGCATCCGCCCTTCCAACCGGCGCGCATACAGCGACAGCGGCCAGCAGATGATGAAGTAGATCGCGGCCACCAGCCCGAAGACGACGAACGGGTCGAAGGTCGCGTTGTTGACGATCTGACCGGCGCGGGTCAGCTCGGTGAAGCCGATGATCGAGGTCAGCGAGGTGCCCTTGATCAGCTGCACGAGGAAGCCGACGGTCGGGGCCACGGCGATCCGCGCCGCCTGCGGCAGAACCACATGCTGCATCCGGTCGCGATAGCTCAGCGACAGCGCGGTTGCAGCCTCGGTCTGCCCCGATGGCACCGCCTCGATGGAGCCGCGCCAGATCTCGCCCAGATAGGCGCTGGCATGGAAAGTCAGCGCGATCGCCGCCGCCAGCAGCGGGTTGATCGGCAGGTTCAGCACGGTCAGGCCGAAATAGAACAGGAACAGCTGCATCAGGAGCGGCGTGCCCTGGAAGATGCGGATGAACCCGGCGCTGATCCGGCGCAGCGCTTTCGAGCCGGAACTGCGCGCCAGTGCCACGAAGAGCCCGCCGATTGCGCCGCCGATGAACGCGATGGCCGACAGCAGAAGCGTCCAGCGTACGGCCTCGATGATGAACAGGATGTCGGAAGGTCCGAATTGGCGGATCATGTCAGCGGCTCGCAGGATAGTTGAATACGGCGTTCTGGATGAGCTTGAAGAGCCCCGAGAACAGCAGCGAAAGGACAAGGTAGATGCCGGTCACGACAAGGTAGATCTCGAAGCTGGCGAAGGTCTTGGCGTTCAGATCCGCGCCGATGGAGGCCAGATCGTTCGCCGAGATCGTCGAGACGACCGACGAGGTCAGCATCAGGTAGATGAACTGGCTCGTCATCGCCGGATAGACGTTGCGCAGGGCCGGTTTCAGGATCACGTAGCGGAAAATCTGGATCGGCCCGAGACCCAGCGCGCGCCCGGCCTCGATCTGGCCATTGGGCACGGATTCGATCCCGGCGCGGGTAATCTCGGTCCCGTAGGCGCCGACATTGATCACCAGCGCGATCAGCGCCGCGACATTGGGATCGAGCGAGATCCCGATCGCGGGCAGCCCGAAATACAGAAAGAAGATCTGCACGAGGAAAGGCGTGTTGCGGATGATCTCGACATAGGCACCAACGATCGCGTGCAGCACCTTGGAATGCGACGTGCGCGCGGCAGCCCCCAGAACCGACACGATCAACCCCAGGATCATCGCCGCGAAAGACAGGCGGATGGTCAACCATGCGCCATAGAGCAGCAGGTCGAAATTCTCGAATACGGGCGTGAAATTGAAGTGATACACGTCGCCTCCCCTGCGTGTAACCACATGCCCCTCCGCTCCTCAACGATCGGACATATGCATTTTTAGATCGATCCAATTAGAACGATCTAAATCCTGAGTCGCAAATCACGGATGCGTGATGCTCTTTGTTGGATATCAGTCGACGGGGCCGGTGGTGTCGCGCACCCGCAGGCGCGGTGTCACGATCTCGGATTTGAGCTCTGCGCCCGGGTCCTTGATCCGCCGCAGCAGCAGCTTGGCCGAGGCCGCCCCGATCTGGCGCGGGAAGACCTGCACCGTCGTAAGGCGCGGCGGCGCACCGAGATCGATGAAGGACAGGTTATCGTGCCCCACCACCGAGAGGTCGCGCCCCGGCATCAGGCCGAGGTCGAACAGCCCCCGCAGCAGCCCCGAGGCGAGGATGTCGTTGAAGCAGATCGCGGCGGTCGGGCGCGGCTCCAGCGCCATCAGCATCGCGGCGGATTGCGGCGAGCCATCCCATTCCAGCGGCACGTCGATCACCCCGGCATTGACGAGCCCCTGCGCGCGCAACTCCTCTTCGAAGGCCCCGAGACGTTCTTCCCGCGTCGACACCTTCCCGGCGAGCGAGACAAAGGAAATCCGCCGGTGGCCGAGATCGCGCAGATGCCGCACGCTCAGCCGCACCGCGAGGCCGTGGTCGGACCCTGCGAAATCGCTCAGGTCGCGCCCGACATGGCGCATCGCCTGCACCAGCGGCACCCCTGCTGCGACCAGCTTCTCTATCGTGTCCGGCTCGGTCCCTTCGGCGGGAAAGAGAATGATCCCCTCGGCATCGTGCTCGCGCAACCGGCGCAGCAACCCCGACTGCCGCTCCGGGTCATCGCGCGAGCTCGCGAGCATGACCTGATACCCTTGCTCGTCCAGCTCCGCCTCGATCCCCTCGACGAATTCCGAGAAGAAGCTGTTCACCAGGTTCGGGATGATGACGCCGACCGTGCGGCTTTTCTGGCCGCGCAGTCGGGCTGCCCCGCTATTGGGCACGTAGTCGAGCTCGGCGATGACCTTCTCGACCTTCTCGCGCGTCTTGTCCGCGACCAGATCGGAGCCACGAATGACGAGAGAGGCGGTCGCGCGGGACACGCCCGCCGCCCGCGCCACATCCATCAATGTCGTACGCTTGACCGCCATAATCGCGGAGTAACGGCACGAAGGCGATCACGCAAGCACGACAGATTCCCCGCGCCGACCGCTGCCCGGACGCGGCCCCTAGCGGTAATGCTTCTGCGTCATGTCGAAAGCGCCGCGCTTCAAATCCATCTTGAAGAACTTGTGGTCGCGCTTGAGACGCTTCACCGCCTCGCGCCCGAAACACAGCAGATCATCGACGAACAGGTCGAAGGGCTGCATCGCCTCGATGATGCGCGGCTCGATCCGGTAGTCCAGTTCGCCCGCATCGTCGGAACGCGCATGGGCCTGCGCCAGCGCCTGACCGCAGGCATGGGCATAGTCGCGCCAGCTGCCCTTCGACAGATCGTCGAGGTCGATATCGTCGCGGAACGGCGCGCGCTCGCGCGACATGAAGCTCATCTCATCGATCTCCACGCTTCCGTAGAACACATCGCCCTGCGCCAGATGAACCCGCTGGCCATGCGCGATCCGGTCGCCCTTGTCGCCGGCGACGAAATCATTTTCCGGCACGAGGCCTTCCAGCGCGGATTGCCGTGCGCGCTTGAATTCGATGATCAGATCGTCGCTCGCATCCTTGCTCGGCCCTTCGATCAGGCAATAGTAGCGCGGCAATCCCAGCGAGGCCGTGCCCTGCCCGTGACGGATGCAGACATCCTTCACCTTCAGCTCGCCCGCGCGACCGCCCGGATCGATCCCGTTCTGTTTGGCCACGTCATTGATGTAGCCCTGAAACTCCGAGATCCGGCTGGAGATCGGCGTCAGTTCGTCATTCGCCCGGAAGCCCCGCCCGGTCTCGTTGAGATAGCGATCCCAGAGCCATTTCTTCCGGCTCTTGCGCGCCTTCTTGAACATCCGCTGGATCACCTTCGGGCTGTTATCGGGGCGCATCTGCTGGCTCGCCTCCTTGTCGTGGCGGGCGTAGAATTCCATCCCGTCGCGATAGCCCTCGACGAATTTGCGCACGATCTTCTCGCGGTGCTTTTTCTTCTGGTCGCCCTCTTCCTTGGCTGCGATCAGAAAGCCCGTGATCCCGCGCTTCAGGTCCCATGTGAAGGGCCCGTAGAGCACGTCGTCGAAATCATTCACGCCGAAGATCGGCACGTTATCGGCATTCGGCATAATCCCGAAATTCTCGGGGTGGACATCGCCGAGCGCCAGCACCGTCGGCATCCGCTCATCCTCGCCCAGCATGTCGCGGTGGAACAGAAGCGAGGTGCCGCGGAAGAAGGAGAACAGCGAATCCGCCAGTTCCTCGAATTTCTCGCTCGCGCCCTCGGCCTTCTCGTCGATCCGCACCGCGTGGTCCTCGATGATCGTCGCGCGCACGTGCAGGCGACGCGCGAGCCCCGTCAGATCGCCCGGGCGCATCACGCAGGGGTATTTCACATAGGCCTCGGCAAGCTCGCGATAGGCCTCGACGCGGCTCTGGAGCTGTTCGACGGGCGCGACCCCGGTGGCCTTGCGCGACCGCTTCGGGCTTTGCGCTTTCGAATTGGAAGATTTCGGCTTGTTGTTGCCTTCGGCCATGGGAGGTGCTCCTTTTCGGGGTTCGCTCTCCTAACGGAAAGGCGGGCGAAGACGTTCCGAAAAACCGGCGTGAGCACCAAAGCTCAGGGCGTATATTCCCCGCAGAGCGCGCGGGACAGGCGGGCGGCCCGCTCCTGTGGATCGTCGAGCGAGAGGACATGGGCGAGCTTGGTATAGGCCGCCTCGGGCGTCATGTCGCGCCCGTCGATCACCCCATGATCGCGCAGGATCGCCCCCGCCGCATAGGTGCCAAGCGCCATGCCGCCCTCGGGACATTGGCTGACCGCGATGACGGGGATCGCGCGGGCCTGCGCAGTGGCAAGCGCTGCCCGCACGCCGGGCGTGTCGGGCGCGGTGCCAGAGCCGTAGCAGCGCAGCACCAGCCCGTCGCAGGTCTTGACGGCATGGTCGAGAAGGCTCTCCTCCGCCCCCGGCGCCACGGCCAGAACGGCAATCCGCGCGGACCGGATCGGGTGGCGCGTCAGGCGCGGCCCCGGCTGACGGGGCGGGATGTCGGAGGGATCGGCGGCAAAGGCGTCGAAGGCGCGCGAATGGCTTTTGCGGACCCGCGCGCCGTGCAGCAGGCGTCCTGCGAATTGCACCCAGACGCCGGGCGCCGCCTGCCCCGCCGCCGCGATCGCGTCGCGCAAGTTGCGCGCGCCGTCATTGCCCTCGACCGACAGCGGCAGCATCGATCCGGTCACGATCACCGGCTTGGCCAACCCTTCGAGCGCGAAGCACAAAGCGCCCGCCGTATAGGCCAGCGTATCGGTGCCGTGGGTCACGATCACGCCATCGCAGCGGTCGTGATGCGCGGCGATGGTCTCGGCGATCCGGTTCCAGTCGGCGGGCGTGGCATTGGCGCTGTCGATCAGCGGATCGAGGCGCAGGGTCTCGACCTCGCGCCCCTCGGGCAAGGTGGCGAGGAACTCCTCGACCACGCCCTGCTGCGGCACGAAGCCCACGTCCGAGGCGACCATGCCGATCGTGCCGCCCGTATGGATCAGAAGCAGCGCCACGCCACGCGTCTCAGTGCCGCGACAGGACGCTGGACGGTCGCGCGCGCGACAGCGACACCGTCAGCGCAGCCACGATCAGCGCCTTGATCATGTCACCCGGGATGAAGACCAGCATCAGCGAGGTGCTCTCGATCAGGCTTTTGCCGAGCGCCAGCGACAGCCCGACGATCCCCATCGCGTAGGACAGCACGATCCCGCCAAGGATCGCCCCCACGAAGACCGAGGCACCCAGCGGCACCGAGCGCCACTTCTCGACGACGAAGCCGGTCAGCCACGCGGCCAGCGGCCAGCTGAACAGGAAGCCGCCCGTCGGGCCGAAGAAGACGCCAAGCCCCCCACGACCGCCGGCCAGCAGCGGCAGACCCACGGCCACCAGCAGCAGGAACAGCAGAACCGCGAGCGCACCGCGCTTCGATCCCAGCACGGCGCCGGCCAGCATGATCCCAAGGCTCTGCGCCGTGATCGGCACCCCGAAGCCCAGCGTGATTTTCGGGATCAGCGCGAGCACCGCAATCAGGGCCGCAAACAGCGCGATCAGCGCGACATTCTTTTCCATCTCAAGTCTCCCTCTCGGATGTGAGCCCTCCCCGGGCCCGTAGCGCATCGCCGACATGGTCGGCATCGTCAAGCGCAAGAAGCGTGAAGGGCAGCACCAGCCGCCAGCTTGGCCGCCGGGTGGCGCGGGCGCGCCAGCTCTCGGTGAGGCGCCCCCCTTTGTTGGTCAGCACCGGCACCATGCGGATCACCAGCGCGATCGCGATCTCCAGCGCGGCGGTCGACAGCCCGAAACGACGCAAAGGCGTCGTCAGCCAGCGCACGACCGAGATCATATCACTCAGCCGCGTCGTCATCGACACGAGGTTCGCCAGCGCCACGGCCGAGACCATCCGCATCACGATCACCGCGCCCTGCACCAGCTCGCCGATCACCGCCTGCCAGATCGCGACGATCACGATGAAGGGCCAGAGCAGTTTCAGCGCCGCCAGACCCGCGCGCAGGAAGGCGCGGCCCGGCAAAGCATAGGCGATCAGGATCGCCGTGACGACGCCCGCAAGGATCAGGGGGCTCTCGATATAGAACAGGCCCACGGTCGCCACGCAGAGCGCTGCGAGCTTCAGACCCGCAGGCCAGTCATGGGCGGCTGTCTTAACGGGAGAGCTGAGCGATATCATCGGCCTCTCCCGCGCGGGTCATCTCTTCGACGTAGACGGGCAGCACCTCGCGCGCCGCGCCATGCATCCGCAGCCGTCCTTGGTCGAGCCAGAGGATTTCGTCGTAATGCTCCAGCTCGCGCGGGTCGTGCGTCACCTGCACCAGCGTCCCGCGATAGAGCGTCAGCGCCCGGCCCAGCTGCGCCTTGGTCGGGATGTCGAGGCCGGAGAATGGCTCGTCGAGGATCAGCAGGTTCGGGGCCATCGCGCTCACCGCCATCAGGCACAGAAGCTGCTTCTGGCCCTGGCTGAGCGTCGTCACATAGGCATCGCGCCACGCCGCTTTGCCGAACTGCTCCAGGGTGCGATCGGCCGCAGCTTCGGCCTCGGGCTTCTTCATGCCCTGCTGGCGCAGCCCGAAGGAAATCTCCTCGATCACGGTCGGAAAGATGATCTGGTGATCGGGGTTCTGGAACAGGATACCGACCTCGCGGAGCGCTGCCTTCCGGTCGGCGGCCAGATCGTGGCCGTTGATCCGCAGACTGCCCCGGCTCGGCGCGATCAGCCCCGCCATCAGTCGCGACAGGGTGGATTTGCCCGACCCGTTGCGCCCCACCACGCCGATGCGCCGGGCGCGGGTCTCCAGCGAAATCCCCTCCAGCACCGGACGACCGTCAAGATCGTGGCCGAGATCGGAAATCGCGATATGGCTCGCGGAGGTTTGGGTCGCGCCGTCAGACATGCGCCGGGTCATATACGCAGACGCGCCGCGTTTCCAGACGCCCTGCACATAGCGAAAGGCGCGCGAGGTCTCCCCCGCGCGCCTTTGTCTCAAATCTTGGCCAGCTTACCGGGGCTCGGTCCGCAGCCCCTTCCAGATCGCCCAACACATCACCAGCAGAACCAGCGTGAAGGGCAAACCGGTCGAGATGACCATCGCCTGTAGCGCGCTCAGACCACCGCCGATCAACAGCACGATCGCGACCGCGCCCTCGAAAGTGGCCCAGAACACACGCTGCGGGACCGGCGCGTCGACCTTGCCGCCTGCGGTGATCGTATCGATCACGAGCGAGCCGGAGTCCGACGAGGTCACGAAGAACACGATGACCAGGACGATCGCGATGACCGAGGTGATCGAGGCCAGCGGTAACCCCTCCAGCATCGCGAAGAGCGACAGCGGCGGGTTGTAGCTATCGATGACCTGCGCCTTCACCAGCGAGCCGGACGGATCCGAGATCACCTGATCGATCGCAACACCTCCGAAGACCGCCATCCACAACACGCAGACGAGCGACGGGATCAGCAGCACGCAGATGATGAACTCGCGCACGGTACGGCCACGCGACACGCGGGCGATGAACATGCCGACGAAGGGCGACCAGGAAATCCACCATGCCCAGTAGAACGCGGTCCAGCCGTCGCGATAGCTGTCATCCGTGCGCCCGATCGGGTTCGACAGCGGGATGATGTCTTTCGCATAGGCCAGAAGACCCTGACCGAAATCGGTGAAGATCATCAGCGTCGGGCCCGCGAAGAGCACGAAGAGCAGCAGCAGCGCCGCGATCCCCATGTTGATCTCCGAGAGCAGCTTCACGCCGCCATCGAGGCCGCGCAGCACCGAGAACAGCGCCACGCCGGTGATCAGCGTGATCAGGATGACCTGCACCGTCGTGTCGATCGGAACGCCGAACACGTGGTTGAGACCCGCATTCGCCTGCTGCGCGCCGAAGCCGAGCGAGGTCGCAAGGCCGAACAGCGTCGCGAACACCGCGATGATGTCGATGATATGGCCGGTCCAGCCCCAGACCTTCTCGCCGAAGATCGGGTAGAAAGCCGAACGGATCGTCAGCGGCAGACCCTTGTTATAGGAGAACAGCGCCAGCGCGAGCGCCACGACCGCATAGATCGCCCAAGGGTGCAGACCCCAGTGATAGATCGTCGCGGCGAGGCCCATTTCTTTGGCCCGTGCGACATTCTCCGGGATCAGGTTGCCGTCCGCATCGAAGGGCGAAGGCGTGCCCAGAGGCTGCGAGACCGCCATGTGATAGACCGGCTCGAGCACGCCGAAGAACATCAGGCCGATGCCCATACCGGCGGCGAAGAGCATCGCGAACCACCCCATATAGGTGAAGTCCGGCTCCGCGTCCGTGCCACCCAGACGGACTGCGCCATAGGGCGAGACGATCAGGGCAAGGCAGAAGATGACGAAGATGTTCGCGGCGCTCATGAAGAACCAGTCGAAGGTCGAGGTCAGCCAGGGGCGCATCGCGCCGAACAGCGAACTCGCCTGCTCAGGCAGAGCCAGCGCGTAGAAGACGAAGGCCACGATGGACAACGCCGAGATCATGAAAACAGGGTTGTGAATGTCGAAACCGAAGGGCCCTACCTGCCCTTCGAGGTTGTCTTGACCGATCTCATAGTCGGTCTCGATCAGTTGTGTGTCCCCTTCGGGGGCAGGGATGCCCTGAACTTCTTCAGGTTCGGCCATATGCCGTCCTCCTGTCCTTATTGGTTATATTGGTCCGCGTTATCCGCGTACGAGAAACACCGACGCATCGCTGTGCGCGGCGAGGTGGCCGCCATGCGACGCAAAGAGATAGTTGGCCGCGTTGGGCACATGCGTGGCCATCACCACCAGATCGGCCCCAAGATCGTCAGCCGTCTTCAGCAGCGTCTTGTCGAGATCAACGGCCGGATCGGGCACGATGACTGCCTTCGACGACCCCTTATGCCCAAACTCGTTGGCATGGCTCTGCGCGAAATCGTCCAGTTTCGCGGCATATTCCTTGGCATTGTGGCCGAATTCGCTCGGCTCTTGGCTAGTGACACCTATGAAAACAACTTCTGCGTCGTGTTTCGCTGCGATTTCCGAAGCGACTTTCAACGTCTTGCCCATCTTCTCGACATGACGCAGGTCGACCGGAACCATGATTTTTTCAAACATATCGATCCGTCCCTCAGTCTTGAAGCGCAGCACCCTATTGCAGGATGCAACGATATCCAACCAACCCAGTGTGTCACATTCGGTTCCGGATTTCGTGAAGAAAAATTAAAGAAATGACATGCCTGTCTCGGGGCCTGCGGCGCGCGGTCACATCGGCGCCGGATTCCGTCCTACGTCGCCGTATGACTTCCAGTTGGCTCAGGAAGGAGAGACCGATGCGTTTTCACAGCTCACTTGGAACAAGACTCGGCGCGGTGATTGCCATGATCGCGGTCGTGGCAGGCACGGCATTGCCCGCGCACGCGGCGCTCACCTCGGCGGAACATAGGGCGGTGCTCGCGGCGCTAGATGACGAGTATCACGCGCAGGCCACCTATCGGGCGATCATGGAGAGGTTCGGCGCCGTGCGCCCCTTCTCGAATATCGAGCGGGCCGAGATCTCCCATGCCGCGGCGCTGATCTCTGTGCTGCGGCAGAACGGGCTACCCGTCCCCGCGAACCCTTATCTGAGTGGGGCGAAGCCTCTGGCCCCGGTGCCGGGCACCTTGACCGAGGCTTGTGCGCTTGGCGTGCAGGCGGAGATGGCCAATTCGGGGCTCTATGACGGGCGGCTCCTGCCGGCGGTCGCCGGGAATGCCCAACTTACCCAGATCCTGACGCGCCTGCGCGATGCCTCTCAGACCAAGCACCTGCCCGCCTTCCAGCGCTGCGGGGCGGTGGGCATATGCAGGGGCGCGGCATGGGCGGCCAAGGGCGCGGCTATGGCGGCGGCAGAGGCCCCGCCTGGAACTGAGGCGCCCTGCCCCCCGAAGACGCACCCCACGAATGCAAAACGCCCCGGCCTTTCGGTCGGGGCGTTTCGTTATTCAGACGAACCGGTCGGCTCAGCCGCGCTCTTCGACGATTTCGACGAGGTGCGGAATCTTCGCGACCATACCGCGGACGGCCGGGGTATCTTCCAGCTCACGGGTACGGTTCATCTTGTCCAGACCCAGACCTTTCAGCGTGGCACGCTGGATGGCGGGGCGACGGATCGGCGAACCGATCTGCTTGACGACGATGGTAGCCATTGATCGCTCTCCTTACGCTTCCGTGGCTTCGGCAGGTGCCTCAGCCTCGGGCTTCTTGAGGATGTCGGCCACTTTCTTGCCGCGGCGCGCAGCCACCTGACGGGGGCTTGCTTCGCGCGTCAAACCGTTCAGCGTGGCACGGATCATGTTGTAGGGGTTCTGGGTGCCGGTCGATTTCGACACGACGTCCTTCACGCCCAGCATCTCGAACACGGCACGCATCGGACCACCGGCGATGATCCCGGTACCTTCCGGTGCGGTGCGCATCACGACCTTACCAGCGCCGTGACGGCCCTCGATGTCGTGGTGCAGCGTGCGGCCATCGCGCAGCGGGACGCGGATCAGGTTGCGCTTCGCTTGCTCGGTGGCTTTGCGGATCGCTTCCGGAACCTCTTTGGCCTTGCCTTTGCCGAAGCCGACACGGCCACGCTGGTCGCCGACGACCACGAGGGCTGCGAAGCCAAAGCGCTTACCACCCTTCACGGTTTTCGACACGCGGTTGATCGCGACGAGGCGATCGGCGAATTCCGGGTTTTCGTCGCGGTCGTCGCGGCGGCCCCGGCGGTTGTCACGTTCTGCCATGAGGCATTCCTTCTCGTGATGGCGTGGTTTCACGCCGTTTGTCTCAATCCAGGTGCCCCGCCCCGAAGGGCGCGGCCCGGATCATCGGGGGGACGCGAACGTCCCCCACCAGTCTTAGAACTTCAGACCGCCTTCGCGGGCTGCGTCGGCGAGCGCCTTGATCTTCCCGTGGAACAGGAAGCCACCGCGGTCGAAGTAGCAGGTTTCGACACCGGCCTTCTTCGCACGCTCGGCGATCGCGGCGCCAACTTTGGCTGCCGCTTCGACGTTGTTCTTGCCGACCACACCGAGATCTTTCTCGAGCGTGGAAGCGGCGGCCAGAGTGCGACCGTTGACGTCGTCGATCAGCTGAACGCTGATGTTTTTCGACGAACGATGCACCGAAAGACGGGCGCGACCAGCGGCCATCTTGCGAAGCTTGTTCCGGACGCGCAGGCGGCGCTTGAGGAACAGATCCCGTTTGCTGTTTGCCATTTTCGCGTTCCTTACTTCTTCTTACCTTCTTTGCGGAAGATATACTCACCCTTGTAGCGGATGCCCTTGCCCTTATAGGGCTCGGGAGCACGCCATTCGCGGATATTTGCCGCGACCTGGCCCACCTGCTGCTGGTCAGAACCTTCCACAACGATCTCGGTCTGCTTCGGAGCGGTGACAGTCACGCCCTCCGGAACCTCGAAGTTGACTTCGTGCGAATAACCGAGCGACAGCTTCAGGACGTTGCCCTGCATCTGCGCACGATAACCAACACCCTGGATCTCCAGCTCCTTCTTGAAGCCTTCGGTCACGCCCTGGACGAGGTTCGCGACCTGCGAGCGGGTCATACCCCACTGCTGGCGCGCGCGCTTCGACTGGCCACGCGGGGTGACGGTGACGGCGTTGTCCTCGACAGCGAGGGTCACGTCGTCGGTCGCGGTGAAGGTACGGGTGCCTTTCGGCCCCTTCACTTCGATGGTCTGGCCCGACAGCTGCGCAGAAACGCCGCTGGGAAGCTCGACCGGTTTCTTACCAATACGAGACATTGAGCCCTCCTTAGAACACGGTGCAGAGCACTTCGCCGCCAACATTGGCGGATCGTGCGTTTGCATCCGACATCACGCCCTTCGAGGTCGAGACGATCGAGACGCCGAGGCCCTGACGGACCGACGGAACGTCTTTCGCGGCCATGTACACGCGGCGACCGGGGGTCGAGACGCGCTGCAGCTCGCGGATGACCGGGGTGCCCTCGTAGTACTTGAGGCTGATTTCCAGCTCCGGATGGCCGGCAGCAGACGTCGCCTGCTCGTAACCACGGATGTAGCCTTCGTCAGCCAGCACGTCGAGAACCCAAGCGCGGAGCTTGGAGGCCGGGGTGCGGACGGTGGATTTGCCACGCAGTTGTGCGTTGCGGATGCGGGTCAGCATATCGCCGAGAGGATCGTTCACAGACATGTCGCCCTCCTTACCAGCTCGACTTCACCATGCCGGGGATCTGACCGTAGGAGGCCAGGTCACGCAGCATGATCCGCGAGAGTTTGAGCTTACGGTAGTAAGCGTGGGGACGACCCGTGAGCTGGCAACGATTGTGCAGCCGGACCGCCGACGAGTTGCGCGGGAGTTCCGCGAGTTTCAGCGACGCCTTGAAGCGCTCTTCCATCGGGCGCTCCTGGTCGTTGATGATTTCCTTGAGCGCGGCCCGCTTGTCAGCGTACTTGTTCACAAGACGCTGGCGCTTCGCTTCGCGCGCAACCATGGATTTCTTAGCCATAAGTTTCGTTCCTCCGCGATCAGGCGTTGAAGGGCATGTTGAAATGCTTCAACAGCGCCTTCGCTTCGGCATCCACGTCAGACGTGGTCACCATGATGATGTCCATACCCAGAACCTCATCGACCTTATCGAAGTCGATCTCGGGGAACACGATGTGCTCCTTGAGGCCCATTGCGAAGTTGCCACGACCGTCGAAGGACGGCTTCACACCGCGGAAGTCGCGAACGCGCGGCATAGCAACGTTGATCAGGCGATCGAGGAATTCGTACATCCGGTCACCGCGCAGGGTCACTTTCGCACCCAGCGGCATCTCTTCCCGGACGCGGAAGCCAGCGATCGACTTCTTCGCCTTGGTCATCACGGCCTTCTGACCAGCGATGAGCGAGAGCTCTTCGGCGGCCTGCTTGACCTTCTTGGTGTCTTTCACGGCTTCGCCGACGCCCATGTTCAGCACGATCTTGTCGAGCTTCGGGATCATCATGTCGTTCTTGTAGCCGAACTCTTCTTTCAGCGCCGCCTTGATGGTGTCGCGGTAAAGAGCGCGAAGACGCGGAGTGTAGGTTGCTTGATCGAGCATCAGATCGCATCCCCCGTGGTCTTGGCGAAACGCACCTTCTTGCCGTCTTCCTCGCGGAAGCCGACGCGGGTGGCTTTGCCGTTTGCGTCCATCAGAGCCAGGTTCGACAGGTCGATCGGCATAGCCTTGGGCTGGCGACCGCCCTGGTTGGACTGGGTCTGACGCTGGTGGCGGATCGCAACGTTCACGCCGTCGACGACAGCTTTGCCGGCTTTCGGGTCAACAGAGGTGATCTCACCCTGCTTGCCCTTGTCCTTGCCAGCGAGAACGACGACCTTATCGCCTTTGCGGAGCTTAGCAGCCATTACAGCACCTCCGGAGCAAGCGAGATGATCTTCATGAAGTTCTTCGCACGCAGCTCACGCACGACCGGCCCGAAGATACGGGTGCCGACCGGCTCGCCCGCGTTGTTCAGGATGACGGCAGCGTTGCGGTCGAAACGGATGGCGGTGCCATCGTCGCGACGAACTTCTTTGGCGGTGCGCACGACGACGGCCTTACGGACGTCACCTTTCTTCACGCGGCCGCGCGGGATCGCTTCCTTGACCGACACCACAATGATGTCGCCCACGGATGCGTAACGGCGGTGCGAGCCGCCGAGGACCTTGATGCACTGAACCCGGCGAGCGCCGGAGTTGTCAGCAACATCCAGATTGGTCTGCATCTGGATCATGGGGTTACTCCCGACCTTTGGGGACGCCTATGCAGTAAGGGCCCCAGGGTTTCGAATACTGACGGATGGCCCCGGCTTACGCCGAAACCACAACCCGCCAGCGCTTGGTCTTCGAGACGGGTGCGCACTCTTCGATGCGAACAATGTCACCGGTCTTGAACTGGTTTTCCGCGTCATGGGCGCGGTATTTCTTGGACTTCCGGATCGTCTTCTTGAGAACCGGATGCGTGAAGCGGCGCTCGACCGAAACGGTTACGGTCTGGTCGTTTTTGTCCGACGTCACGGTACCTTGCAGGATGCGTTTGGGCATAGGAAGCTCTCCTTACTTCGCGGCTTCAGCGGCTTTTTGGTTCAGCACGGTTTTGATACGTGCAACGTCCCGACGAACAGAGCGCATGCGCGCGGTGTTCTCGAGCTGGTTCGTGGCCTGCTGAAAGCGGAGGTTGAAGGCTTCTTTCTTCAGCGAGACGAGCTGATCACGCAGCTCATCAGGCGTCTTCGCCTTGAGTTCTTGGGCGTTCATCCCGGGTCCTTTCTTGGCATCAGAGGGCCCCTCGCGGGTGACCCTGCTTTCTGATGGGTTATGTCGGTCCTGATTTCAGGAACTTGGGGCCAATATCAGAGCGAATCGAATATGGCAAGGATTGTTTGGCCTTCGGCCCGCTTTGGCGTAACAGGGGGATAAATCCACGCCCAGTTGCGAGAGCCCTAATGTCCGAGCCCAAGACCCAGATCGAGTCCCTCTTCGTCACCCGCCTCTACCGCTCTGCCCTATCCGAATTCGGCCCGAAGGTCGATACCGGCGAGCTGGAGGCGTCGTGCTACGCCATCGCCGAAGACGACGAGGCCGGGCAGGACTGGTGCGAGGAGAACGGCTATCCGGGCTACACGTCCTACGCCTCGCTCACTGACCTGCCCTGGCGCTTCCCGATCTTCGCGGACATGGTGAAGGCCCTCGACAAGCACGTCGCGGCCTTCGCCGAGGATCTGCAATTCGATCTGGGCGAGGGCAAGCTGGTGCTCGAAGACCTCTGGATCAACATCCTGCCCGAGGGCGGCACCCACAGCTCGCACCTGCACCCCCATTCAGTGATCTCGGGCACCACCTATGTCGCGATGCCCGACGGCGCCTCGGCGCTGAAACTGGAAGACCCGCGCAGCGCCCGGATGATGGCGGCCCCGACCCGCCTCAAGACTGCGCGGCGCGAGCTGCAGCCCTTCATCTACATCGCCCCCGAACCGGGCGAGGTGCTGCTCTGGGAGAGCTGGCTGCGCCACGAGGTGCCGATGAACATGGCCGAGGACGAGCGGATTTCAGTCAGCTTCAATTACAAATGGGTCGACTGAGGCCAGCGCTTTGATCGTCATCATAGCCAAGCCGCGTGTCACCTGATTTTCTTGCTGCGCAACCAGACACCGGGAGCGCAGCATGAAAACACTCGTCGCCTATGCCTCCAGCGAGGGGCAAACCCGCAAGATCGCGCGGCACGTCGCCGACCGCATCGCCGATCTGGGACACTCCGCCGAATTGATTTCCACCGATGAGGCCGAGGGGATGAACCTCGACCGGTTCGACCGGATCATCCTCGCGGCCTCGATCCATGTCGGACATTATCAGGGCCGCTTCGCCGATTTCGTCGCAGAGCAACGCGACATCATCCGGAACCGCCCGAGCCTTTTCCTCTCCGTGTCCCTGGCCGCCGCCGGTCACGACGCGGAGGATTGGCGCGGCCTCGACAAGATCCTGAAGGATTTCGAAGCCGCGACTGGCTGGACCCCGGATCTGACGGAGCAGATTGCGGGCGCCTACCTGCCGTCGAAATACGATATCTTCCGTCGGTTCGTGATGCGCCGGATCGTGGCGAAGAAAGACCCCGATGCCGATCTCGACGCCGATATCGAATATACCGACTGGGAGGCGCTCGATGCGCTGATCGACGGCTGGATTTCCGACGGAGCCTGATCGCATCGCCAACAACGCAAAAGCCCCGCCATCTCTGGCGTGGCGTTCGTGTTTTCCAAAGCAATACTTTCCGGGAATTCTCGGTTATCGATATGAGTAATCAAAAGTTTCCGAGAGGCCGATGATGCGCCACGCTTTTATCACTTTTTTCTTTTCGACTGTCTTCGCCTCAGCTGCATCAGCCGACTTAGTCGAACCGACCGCAGACGATATCCTCGTGTGGTTCAATGGATGCGTCTCGATCGCTCAGCCGGAAAACAGCCAACTAGGCGCGATCATGTTGGCAAACTGCTCCACGAGAGCAATTACATACTGCAGAATCGCAGAGTTGAAGCCGGAGGGCGCAGCCTGCGTTGCGCGATTGAAAGATGAGTTCACAGCGCGCACTCGTGCGTTGATTCCCTTCCTCGAAGACCAAACTCGCAGTTCCGAGAGCTTCAGAAGGGCGTGGGAAGACACTCTGGCCCAGATCAAAGCCGACCCAAGCGGGCACGAGCGCGAGGTCGATTGCCCGTCCGATACCAGCCAACTGGAATGTGCGGCCTTCAAAGCCGCGCAAGCATGGAGCATTGGCCGTTCCCTCAGGGCGCTCAAGGACTGGAAATAACTCCCATCGGCCACCCAAAAAGCAAAAGCCCCGCCATCTCTGGCGGGGCTTTCGTTTGTCTTCAGCGGTCAGACCGGGATTACCAGTCTTGACGCTCGACGATACGGCAGGCGACCGGAAGCTTGGCCGCGCCGAGGCGCAGAGCCTCGCGAGCGGTCACTTCGTTGACGCCGTCGATCTCGAACATCACGCGGCCGGGCTTGACCTTGGCGGCCCAACGGTCGACCGAACCCTTACCTTTACCCATACGGACTTCGGTGGGTTTCGCGGTGATCGGGGTATCCGGGAAGATCCGGATCCAGACACGACCTTGACGCTTCATGTGGCGGGTGATCGCACGACGCGCAGCTTCGATCTGACGGGCGGTGACGCGCTCGGGCGCCTCTGCCTTGAGGCCGAAGTGACCGAAGTTCAGGTCGAAACCACCTTTGGCTTCACCGTGAATCCGGCCTTTGTGCATCTTGCGGAACTTCGTCCGTTTCGGTTGCAGCATAACTATCTACTCCCTCAGCGATCGCGACGCGGGCCGCGCGGTGCCGGGCCCTCTTGGGCTTCAGCGTGCTTGCGGTCACGAGCTTGCGGATCATGTTCCATGATCTCGCCTTTGAAGATCCAGACCTTCACGCCGATGATCCCGTAGGGGGTCGACGCTTCGGACAGCGCATAGTCGATATCGGCACGCAGGGTGTGCAGCGGCACGCGACCTTCGCGATACCACTCGGTACGTGCGATCTCGGCGCCGCCCAGACGGCCAGCGACGTTCACACGGATACCAAGACCACCCATACGCATCGCGTTCTGCACCGAGCGCTTCATGGCGCGACGGAACGAGACACGACGCTCGAGCTGCTGTGCGATCGACTCGGCGACGAGCTGCGCATCGAGTTCCGGCTTGCGGACTTCGACGATGTTCAGGTGCAGCTCGCTGTCGGTGAAGTTCGCCAGCTTCTTGCGGAGCGCTTCGATGTCAGCGCCCTTCTTGCCGATGATGACGCCCGGACGTGCTGCGTGAATGGTCACACGGCACTTCTTGTGCGGACGCTCGATGATGACACGGCTGATGCCGGCCTGCTTGGCTTCCTCGTGGATGAACTCGCGGATCTTGATGTCCTCGAGCAGCAGGTCGCCGTAGTCTTTGCTGTCGGCATACCAGCGGCTATCCCAGGTGCGGTTGACCTGGAGGCGCATGCCGATCGGATTAACCTTCTGACCCATTACGCTTGCTCCTCAACCTGACGTACCTTGATGGTGATTTCCGAGAACGGCTTCATGATCTTGCCGAAGCGACCACGTGCCCGCGGACGGCCACGCTTCATCACCAGGTTCTTGCCAACCCAGGCTTCCGCCACGACGAGCTCGTCCACGTCCAGGCCGTGGTTGTTCTCAGCGTTGGCGATTGCCGACTGAAGGCACTTCTTCACGTCGAGCGCGATGCGCTTTTTCGAGAAGGTCAGGTCCGAAAGGGCCTTGTCGACCTTCTTGCCACGGATCATCGCGGCGACGAGGTTCAGTTTCTGCGGCGAGGTGCGAAGCATGCGGGTCTTCGCCATCGCTTCGTTCTCCGCCACGCGGCGCGGATTCTTTTCCTTACCCATGACGATTACTTCCTCTTGGCTTTTTTGTCGGCCGCATGCCCGTAATAGGTGCGGGTCGGCGAATATTCACCGAACTTCTGACCGATCATTTCCTCGGTGACGTTCACCGGGATGTGCTTGTGGCCGTTGTAGACCCCAAAGGTCAGACCAACGAATTGCGGCAGGATGGTGGAGCGACGCGACCAGATCTTGATGACGTCGCCTTTGCCCGACTCGCGAGCCTTCTCTGCTTTTTTCAGCAGGTAGGCATCAACGAAGGGGCCTTTCCAAACAGAACGAGACATATGTTAGCGACCCTTCTTCTTCGCGTGACGCGAACGCAGGATATACTGGTCCGTCTTCTTGTTGACGCGCGTGCGCTTGCCCTTGGTGGGCTTGCCCCACGGCGTAACCGGATGACGGCCACCCGAGGTACGGCCTTCACCACCACCGTGCGGGTGGTCGATCGGGTTCATCGCGACACCGCGGACGGTCGGACGGACGCCCATGTGGCGCTTACGACCGGCTTTACCGAGGTTCTGGTTCGAGTGGTCGGCGTTCGACACGGCACCGATGGTCGCCATGCATTCCTGACGCACGAGGCGCAGTTCGCCCGACGAAAGACGCAGCTGAGCGTAGCCACCGTCACGGCCGACGAATTGGGCGTAGGTGCCCGCGGCGCGTGCGATCTGGCCACCCTTGCCGGGCTTCAGTTCGACGTTGTGGACGATGGTACCGATCGGCATGCCCGAGAACGGCATCGCGTTGCCCGGCTTGACGTCGTGACGCGAGCCCGAAACGACCTTGTCACCGACAGCGAGACGCTGGGGCGCGAGGATGTAGGCCTGCTCACCATCTTCATAGTTGATCAGCGCGATGAAGGCGGTCCGGTTCGGATCGTATTCGATCCGCTCGACGGTACCTTGAACATCGAACTTGCGACGCTTGAAATCGACGATGCGATAGAGACGCTTCGCGCCACCACCCTTGTGCCACATCGTGATCCGCCCGGTGTTGTTCCGGCCACCCGACTTGGTCAAACCCTGCGTGAGGGCTTTGACCGGACGGCCTTTCCAAAGCTCCGAACGGTCGATCAGAACCAGCCCACGCTGGCCCGGCGTCGTCGGCTTATACGACTTGAGTGCCATGCTTTCTGTCTTCCGTTGGTTTGCGGCGAGTTGCCCCGCCTGTCTGTGTGTATAGGGCCCCGAAGGTCCCCGAATTCAAAAATCACGGGCCCCGGAACGAATCCGAGGCCGCGAGACTGGCGCGATGTAGCAGGGATGCGGGGGTGAGTCTATAGGCTTGGCCTGTTTTTGCGCGCGATGGTCCAAGCAACTGGCGCTTCGCGGTCCGGACATGCAAAATGGCCTCCGAGGCAGAAGACATAACAGGAGCAACCAATGCGTCCAACCCGAGCAACCCTCCTTGCAGCCACGCTCTGCGCGGCAGCCACCCTCGCCACCCCGACCCTCGCCGACGCGTGGCGCGGCACCTATGAGGTCGCCGGGGTGAAAGGCGAGGACATGCTGAAACTGCGCGCGGGCCCCGGCACCGGCTACAAGGTGATCCTGGGGCTTCCCAACGGCGCGCTCGTCCATGTGCGCAGCTGCGAGCGCAGCGGCAATACCCGCTGGTGCAACGTCTCGCTCGACGTCGCCCGCAACCTGCGCGGCTACGTCTCGGAAAGCTACCTGCGCGAGAAGTGAGGCGCTGGCGCTGCCCGGGCTGGCCGCCCGGGCACTCCATGAGCGGCAAGCGCCCCCTCCCCTAGCGATTACGCAAACGAAAAGGCCCCCGCGGATCGCGAGGGCCTCTCCAATGTCTCAGTCCTACCGGATTACAGGCCGGTGGTGACGTCGATCGTGTTGCCTTCTTCCAGCGTCACGTAGGCTTTCTTGAAGTCCGAGCGACGACCGGGGGTACCCCGGAAGCGCTTGGTCTTGCCCTTGGTGATGGTGGTGTTCACCGCCTTCACCTTGACGCCGAAGAGAGTCTCAACAGCTTCTTTGATCTGCGGCTTCGAAGCGTCTTTCGCGACTTCGAAAACAACAGCGCCGTTCTCCGAGGCCATGGTGGCCTTCTCGGTGATGATCGGCTTGACGATCACGTCGTAATGTTCGGGTTTCGCGCTCATTTCAGACGAGCCTCCAGAGCTTCGACACCCGCCTTCGTGAGCACGAGCGTGTCACGCTTGAGGATGTCATACACGTTGGCGCCCATCGAAGGCAGCACATCGATGCCGTCGATGTTGCGCGCGGCTTGGGCGAAGTTCTCGTTCACCTCGGCCCCGTCGATCACCAGCACCTTCTTCCAGCCCAGCTCCTTGGCGGCTTTCGCCAGCAGCTTGGTCTTGGCTTCGGCGAGCTGCGCGTCCTCAAGGACGATCAGTTTGCCAGCAGCGGCTTTCGACGACAGCGCGTGCTTCAGACCCAGAGCCCGGAACTTCTTGGGCAGGTCGTGAGCGTGGCTGCGCGGGGTCGGGCCCTTGTAGACACCACCCTTGCGGAAGATCGGCGCCTTGCGGGAGCCGTGACGTGCGCCACCGGTGCCCTTCTGACGGTAGATCTTCTTGGTCGAGTAGCTGACCTCCGAGCGGGTGAGAACCGAGTGGGTGCCCTGCTGAGCCTTCGCGCGCTGCCAGCGCACGACGCGATGCAGGATGTCCGCACGCGGCTCGAGCCCGAAGATCTCGTCGGCGAGGTCGATCGAACCGGCCTTGCCGGCGTCGAGCTTGATCACATCGAGTTTCATTACTTGTCTCCTTCGGGCGCGTCGCCGCCGTCTTCGCCTTTTTCGGCTTCGATCGACTCTTCAGCTTCTTTCAGCGCAGCAGCTTCCTGAGCGGCCTGCTCCTCGGCGAGACGCTTGGCTTCGGCTTCAGCCTCGGCAGCAGCAGCGGCAGCGGCTTCTTCAGCAGCTTTCGCAGCGGCTTCGGCAGCCGACTTCAGCGCGGCGGGGTAGATGATGTTCTCGGAGAGCGGCTTCTTGACCGCATCCTTGACCGTCACCCAGCCACCTTTGGCGCCCGGCACCGAACCCTTGACCATGATCAGGCCACGGTCGGCATCGGTCTTGACGACCTGAAGGTTCTGGGTCGTGACGCGCACGGCACCGAGGTGACCTGCCATCTTCTTGCCCTTGAACACTTTGCCCGGGTCCTGACACTGACCGGTCGAACCGTGCGAGCGGTGCGAGATCGACACGCCGTGCGTGGCGCGCAGACCACCGAAGTTGTGACGCTTCATAGCACCGGCGAAACCCTTACCGATCGAGGTGCCCGCGATATCCACGAACTGACCTTCGAAATAGTGGTTTGCGGTGATTTCCTCGCCCACTTCGATCAGGTTTTCTTCAGCGACGCGGAATTCCGCGACTTTGCGCTTCGGGGCGACATTGGCTTTCGCGAAGTGACCACGCAGAGCGGCGGTCGTACGCTTGGCCTTGGCTTCACCAGCGCCGAGCTGAACGGCCGTGTAGCCGTCGGTCTCGGAAGTGCGCTGAGCCACCACCTGAAGCTTGTCGAGTTGGAGAACGGTCACAGGAACCTGCTTGCCGTCCTCAAGGAAGAGCCGGGTCATGCCCAGCTTCTTGGCGATAACACCAGTCCGCAGCATAATGCCCTCCTTACACCTTGATCTCGACGTCGACGCCCGCTGCGAGGTCGAGCTTCATCAGCGCGTCCACGGTCTGGGGGGTCGGATCGACGATGTCGAGAAGACGCTTATGCGTCCGGATTTCCCACTGGTCGCGCGACTTCTTGTCGATGTGCGGACCACGCAGAACCGTGAATTTCTCGATCTTGTTCGGGAGCGGGATGGGCCCGCGAACCTGGGCACCCGTGCGCTTCGCGGTGTTCACGATTTCCTGGGTGCTGGCGTCCAGCACGCGGTAATCGAACGCCTTGAGCCGGATGCGGATATTTTGGCCGGTCATATGTCATGCCTCTTCGCATGGCGTGAAGGTTGAGAGGCAGACGGCACCGAATGTAGCGCCTGCATCGAACCTGAAAATCTTGGCAGATCAGGCGCGTCCTCTATGGCGTCACCCTGAGTCTGTCAAGAGCGAATGGCGCGCCTTTCGGCGCACCATTCAAATTCTTTCCAACTGTCGTTTTCGGGGCCCCGCAGAGGGCCCCGAAACCACCGATCACTCGATGATTTTGGAGACGACGCCGGCGCCGACGGTGCGGCCACCTTCGCGGATTGCGAAGCGCAGACCGTCTTCCATCGCGATCGGGGCGATCAGTTCGACTTCGAACTTCAGGTTGTCGCCCGGCATCACCATCTCGGTGCCCTCGGGAAGGGTCACGGTGCCGGTCACGTCCGTCGTGCGGAAGTAGAACTGCGGACGGTAGTTCGCGAAGAACGGGGTGTGACGGCCACCTTCCTCTTTGGTGAGGATGTAGGCTTCAGCCTCGAACTTCGTGTGCGGCTTCACCGAACCCGGCTTACACAGAACCTGACCACGCTCAACGCCGTCACGGTCCACACCGCGCAGCAGCGCGCCGATGTTGTCGCCAGCTTCACCACGGTCCAGCAGCTTGCGGAACATCTCGACGCCCGTGCAGGTCGTCTTCGAGGTGTCGCGGATACCCACGATTTCCAGTTCGTCGCCGACGTTGATCACGCCACGCTCGACGCGGCCGGTCACAACCGTACCACGGCCCGAGATCGAGAACACGTCTTCGATCGGCATCAGGAAGGGCTGGTCCACGGCGCGCTCCGGCGTCGGGATGTAGCTGTCGACAGCTTCCATCAGCGCACGGATCGAGTTCTCGCCGATTTCCGGATCACGGCCTTCCATCGCGGCCAGAGCCGAACCCTTGATGATCGGGATATCGTCGCCGGGGAAGTCGTAGGACGACAGAAGTTCGCGAACTTCCATTTCCACGAGCTCGAGCAGCTCTTCGTCGTCGACCTGGTCAACCTTGTTCAGGTACACGACCATCGCCGGGATGCCGACCTGACGGCCGAGCAGGATGTGCTCGCGGGTCTGCGGCATCGGGCCGTCAGCTGCGTTCACAACCAGAATCGCGCCGTCCATCTGCGCTGCACCCGTGATCATGTTCTTCACGTAGTCGGCGTGGCCGGGGCAGTCGACGTGCGCGTAGTGACGCGACTCGGTCTCGTATTCCACGTGCGCGGTCGAGATCGTGATCCCGCGGGCTTTCTCTTCCGGCGCGCCGTCGATCTGGTCATACGCGCGGAAATCACCGAAATACTTCGTGATCGCAGCCGTCAGCGTCGTCTTGCCGTGGTCAACGTGGCCAATCGTGCCGATGTTGACGTGCGGTTTGTTACGTTCAAACTTTTCCTTTGCCATGATGGCCTCCTGTCAGTGCGTTGGATTGGAAAGGCGCCGGGTTGCCCCGGCGCACGTCCCTTACGCGTATTTCTTCTGGATCTCGTCCGAGATGTTCTGCGGCACGGCTTCGTAATGGCTGAAGAGCATCGTGAAGACCGCACGGCCCGAGGACATCGAACGCAGGTTGTTGATGTAGCCGAACATGTTGGCGAGCGGCACGAAGGCGTTCACGACGACCGCGTTGCCGCGGGTGTCCTGACCTTGCACCTGGCCCCGACGCGAGGTCAGGTCGCCAATGATGCCACCGGTATATTCTTCCGGGGTCACCACTTCGACTTTCATCATCGGCTCGAGCAGCTTCGCGCCAGCCTTGCGCAGACCTTCACGCATCGCGGCACGCGAAGCGATTTCGAAGGCGAGCACCGAGGAGTCGACGTCGTGGAAAGCACCGTCAACCAGCGCAACCTTGAAGTCGATCACCGGGAAGCCTGCCAGCGGACCGGAGTCCATGACCGACTTGATGCCCTTTTCGACGCCCGGGATGTATTCCTTCGGAACAGCACCACCAACGATGCGGCTCTCGAACGAATAACCTTCGCCCGGCTCGGTCGGCGTGATCTCGAGCTTGACGCGCGCGAACTGACCGGTACCGCCGGTCTGCTTCTTGTGCGTGTAGTCGATCTCGGTCGCGTGGCTGATCGTCTCGCGATAGGCCACCTGCGGCGCACCGATATTCGCCTCAACCTTGAACTCGCGCTTCATGCGGTCGACCAGGATGTCGAGGTGAAGTTCGCCCATGCCCTTCATGATGGTCTGACCCGACTCGAGGTCGGTCTCGACGCGGAAGGACGGGTCTTCGGCTGCCAGGCGCTGAAGGGCGAGGCCCATCTTCTCCTGGTCGGCTTTCGACTTCGGCTCCACGGCGATTTCGATCACCGGATCGGGGAAGGTCATCGTTTCGAGAACGACCTGGTTGTTCGGGTCGCACAGCGTGTCACCGGTGGTGGTCTCTTTCAGACCGGCCAGCGCGATGATGTCGCCCGCATATGCTTCTTCGATCTCGGTCCGGTTGTTCGAGTGCATCATCATCATACGACCGATGCGCTCTTTACGACCTTTGGTCGCGTTCAGGATCGAGTCGCCCTTCTTCATCGTGCCCGAGTAGAGGCGCGTGAAGGTGAGCGAGCCCACGAAGGGGTCGTTCATGATCTTGAACGCGAGACCCGAGAGCGGCTCTTCGTCATCGGCGTGACGCGCGATGTTCCGGGTTTCCGTCTCGTCGTCCGGCGAGAAGCCCATGTAGGCGGGCACGTCGAGCGGCGAGGGCAGGAAGTCGACCACGGCGTTAAGCAGCGGCTGGACACCCTTGTTCTTGAAGGCCGAACCACCCAGAACCGGAACGAAGGACAGCGACAGCGTGCCCTTACGGATCAGGCTGCGCAGCGTTGCGATATCGGGCTCTTCGCCTTCGAGATAGGCCATCATCGCGTCGTCGTCTTGCTCGACGGCGTTCTCGATGAGGTGCGAACGCCATTCGTCCGCAGTCGCCTTCAGATCGTCACGGATCGGCTGACGAACCCAGGCAGCGCCCAGATCTTCGCCTTTCCAGACCCACTCTTCCATGGTGACCAGGTCGACGATGCCTTCGAGTTGATCTTCGGCACCGATCGGGAAGTTCACCGGAACCGGGGTCGCACCGGTGCGGTCTTTGATCATCTTCACGCAGTTGAAGAAGTCCGCGCCGATCTTGTCCATCTTGTTGACGAAGACGAGGCGCGGAACCTTGTAGCGGTCAGCCTGACGCCACACGGTCTCGGTCTGCGGCTCAACACCGGCGTTCCCGTCGAGCAGCGCAACAGCGCCGTCGAGCACGGCCAGCGAACGCTCCACCTCGATGGTGAAGTCGACGTGGCCGGGGGTGTCGATGATGTTCATACGGAACTTGGTATCATCCGTACCTTCGGCGGTCGGATCTTCCTGCCACTGCCAGAAAGTCGTGGTAGCTGCCGAGGTGATGGTGATGCCGCGCTCGGCCTCTTGCTCCATCCAGTCCATGGTAGCAGCACCGTCGTGCACTTCGCCGATCTTGTGCGACTTGCCGGTGTAGAACAGGATGCGCTCGGTCGTCGTGGTTTTACCAGCGTCGATATGCGCCATGATCCCGAAGTTGCGATAACGCTGTAGGGGATATTCGCGAGCCATTGTGGCGTCCTTCCGTTATTACCAGCGATAATGGCTGAACGCTTTGTTCGCGTCGGCCATCTTGTGGGTGTCTTCGCGCTTCTTGACCGCGGAACCACGCGAGTTCACCGCATCCAGAAGCTCGCCAGCGAGGCGCTCTTCCATGGTGTTCTCGTTGCGGGACTTGGCGGCAGCGATGAGCCAGCGGATGGCCAGCGCTTCGCGGCGGGTCGGGCGCACTTCGACCGGAACCTGGTAGGTGGCACCACCCACACGACGCGAACGCACTTCGACCGAAGGCTTCACGTTGTCGAGGGCTTCGTGGAACACCTCGATGGGCTCACGCTTGAGCTTGCCCTCAACGCGGTTGAGCGCGTTGTAGACGATTTTCTCGGCGGCGGACTTCTTGCCGTCGATCATCAGGTTGTTCATGAATTTGGTCAGCACGCGATCGCCATATTTGGCGTCGGGCAGGACTTCGCGCTTTTCAGCGGCGTGACGACGAGACATCTCGAGATCTCCTTACTTCGGACGCTTCGCGCCGTATTTCGAACGGCGTTGACGACGGTCTTTAACACCTTGCGTATCGAGCACACCGCGCAGGATGTGGTAACGAACGCCCGGAAGGTCTTTCACACGGCCGCCACGGATGAGCACAACGGAGTGCTCCTGGAGGTTGTGCTTTTCGCCCGGGATGTAGGAAATGACCTCGAAGCCATTCGTCAGGCGCACCTTGGCAACCTTACGCATAGCGGAGTTCGGTTTCTTCGGCGTCGTCGTGTAGACGCGCGTGCAAACGCCACGCTTTTGCGGGCACTCTTGGAGGTGTTGCGACTTAGAGCGCTTCACCTTGGGCTGCCGCGGTTTGCGGATCAGCTGTTGGATCGTCGGCATTCGGTTCCCCGTTCTGCTGTCAATACTCGCCCCGTTTCCGGAGGCGCCACTTCTCGACGCGTTTCCGCGCGGATTCGCGAAAACGCCAAATCGCATTCCTCCCCGGCCCGAGGACCGCGGCGAATGCGTTGAATTCCAGAGGATCGGGGCGAAGGCCCGGATCATGACCACTAGAAATCGGCGACCCTCCGGGCAGACTTCGCCCGTCAGGTAGCGCGGCGTATAGGGGGAGTCGTTTGGGTTGTCAACTCTCGCGGCGGGTCCGTGCGAGGAGCTGCGCGCCCCACCCCGCAAAGAGGATCCCCCAGAGCAGCCAGGCCACCGTAAGGCTCACCAGCCCGGCGAAATAGGCGTCCGACAGGAAGTGCCGCCCGGTGCCGACCCGCTGCACGATGATGAAGACCGCGACGAAGACGCCGATGGCCCGCAGATAGAGCAATCCCCAGCGCGGTAGGCGCAGCCGCGACAGCTCCGCGCCGAGCCAGATCAGCAGCCCCAGCGCCACCGCCGCCGCCACCTCGCCCGACACGAACGAGCAGTTCCGCGAGCATTGATCGGTGAAGGTGCCCGCGAGGCTGAAATGATGCGCGCCGCCGAAGAGATCGACATCTGCCGGACGCGCGCGTCCCGAATTGGCCTTCAGGATCCCGTTCACGACCACGATCGGGCCAAGCAGGTAGAGCAGGCAGATGAACGCCCAGATCCGCGCAGGCAGGCGCAAAAGCGTGCGATGGCGCAGCCCCGCCCACGGCCAGGCCACGAGCGAGACGAGAAACAGCACGATCGAGACATCCCAGATCCGCTGGCGCAGCCATTCCCAGAGCGGATTGGTGATCACCGAGAACCCCTCCCCTGCCCGGTAGAACAGCCCGGCGACACCGAGATCGAGCTCCGGCACGAAGCGGAACAGCAGGAAGCCCCCGATCCACGCCGCCAGCAACAGGCGGCCCGCGAAGATCATGTCAATTTTCGGAACGGACACAGCGCGCCTCCACCAGATAAGCCGCATAGCCTTTGCCCGCCCATGTCCCGGTTGCGTCGAGTTGCGCCTCGGGGGAAACCGGACCGCTGCCGCAATCGGGCGCGCTATTGGCGATCACCAGCAAACGACCATTATAGTCCTGTGGCAAGGGCCACATCTGCTCGTAATAGCTGTCGGCCCGCACGACAGGCTTCGGCGCGTAGACGGTCACGCCCGCATCCTGCCCGGTATAGAACAGATCGGCGAGGATCGCGCGATTACCCGTGTAGACCGGCACGTCGGCCTCTTTCGCAAGCGTCAGGATCTGGCGGCTCAGATCGGCCTGCCCCAGCCACCGCTTCAGAAGCGGCGCGCCATCCTTCTGCGGATACGGCGCGAGGACCGTCAGCAGCGGGATCGACAGCGCGATCAGACCGTTGATCACGATCGCGATCCAGCGCCAGATGCCGCGCAGCACCATCACAGCCAGAACGGTCCCAGCGAAATAGGCGGCGACCGCCCAGTTGGCATAGGCCCGGTCGAGCAGCGCCTCGATCGTCACCGCGACCAGCGGCGGCACAGAGAGCATCGTCAGCCCGCGCTTCGCCGGATCGCCCCAGCCCGCGTAACCGATCAGCAGCGCCACCATCGTCACCGGCCCGAAGACCGCGAATTGCGAGGCGACGAACTCCACCATCGAGCCGAAATTCAGCGCGGCCCCTTCGCGGACCCAGCCGACATTGTCCATCGTATGCGAGACCGTGGTCAGCCCGTTATTCAGGTTCCAGACCACGTTCGGCGCGATTACCAGTCCAAACGCCAGCGCCGCGATCACCGTGTTGCGCCAGCCGATCCGCCACGCCGGCGCCACGAGCGCCGCCAGCGCCAGACCGGGGATCAGGTAGATCGCAGCGTATTTCGCCATGAAGGCCAACCCCGCCGCCACGCCCGCAGCGAGCGCGTCCGACCAGCGACGGCTCTCGCCGGTGCGATGCAGGAACAGAAGGCTCAGCGCGTAGAAGGGCGCCATCACGGTGTCGGTCGAGATCAGCACCGAGCCGACCGCGACGAAAGGCAGCGTGACATAGATCGCTGCCGACCAGATCGCGACCGAGCGTCCCGCGATCCGAGCGCCCAAGGCGCCAAGCACCAGCGCCGTGATGCCGTGCAACACAGCCCCCGGCATCCGCACCCAAGACGGCGCGTCCGAGCCCGCCAGATCGGTCACCGCGCGCAGCAGCCAGCCGATCAGCGGCGGTTTCGAGTAATAGCCGAAATCGAGATGCTGGCCCCAGAGCCAGTATTGCGCCTCATCGACGAAGAGATCGGTCTTGTTGAACGCCAGAAGTACCAGCCGCAGCGCGGTGACTGCGGCGACGACGATCAGGGCCGGGACGAGCCAACCGTCCCGATCACCCCTGCGTTCAAGCTTCGCGTTTACGCTTGGCATGGATCAGCCACAGATTGCGCCCGTAGATGAACACGCCGAGCGACTGGCCGAGAACGAAGACCGGATCTTTGCGATAGAGCGCATAGGTCAGCAGCATCACGCCGCCGGCGAGCGAGAAATACCAGAATGCCACCGGCACCACGGATTCGCCTTTGCGCTCGGATGCGATCCACTGGACGAGAAACCGCCCGGTGAACATGAGTTGCGCGAGCAGGCCGAAGAGGACCCACCACAGCTCGAGAACGCTGTCCGCGTGAAGCACATCCATCAGCCAGTCCATAGGCGTTACTCCTCGCGCATCACTTCGCCGGGCAGCGCTTTCTTGCGCCGACGGAGAAGCCACGCGACGCCCATCAAATCGACGATGCCGACGAGACCGCGCTGCAGATTGTTGTAATTCGAGCTGCCGCCGCCGCGCGAACGGTGAGCGACGTCGACATGGGCCACCTGCCACCCGTCGCGCGAGAACAGCGCGGGGAGGTAGCGGTGCATATGGTCGAAATAGGGCAGCGCGAGGAACGCCTCGCGCCGGAAAGCCTTGAGGCCGCAGCCGGTGTCGCGGGTGCCATCCTTCAGAATCGCGCCGCGGATCTTGTTTGCTGCCTTCGAGGCCAGCTTCTTGGACATCGTGTCCTGCCGCCCGACGCGTTGACCTGCGACCAGCCCGATCTTCTCGGAATTCGCCGCGCGCAGCGGCGCCATCAGGGCGGGAAGCTCGGAGGGCGGGTTCTGACCGTCGCCGTCCAGCGTGCAGATGATGCTGCCCTTCGCGGCCCGAACCCCCGAATGGACGCCCGCGCTTTGACCGCCCGAAGCACGTTGACCGGCGGCGTTCTTGTGCTGCAGCAGGCGCAGGTTCGGGTGGGTCTTCATCCGCTCGCGCAGGATCTGGTCCATCCCGTCATCCGAGCCGTCATCGACCACGATCACCTCGTAATCGCAGACCGGCGCGCAGGCGGCGTCGATCTCGTCGAGAAGCCCCGCGATGTTCGGCGCTTCGTTCTTCGCGGGGATCACGATTGAAATCTCGGGCATGGGTGCCGGAACTCTCTTGTCGCTGGGCCGGGATGGCGCCGAAGGTGCGGCTCTATTAGACCCGCCACCCGGTCTTGTAAACGGATCATCCCGGGGCAGCCGCGTCCCTGTGGCGGATCAGCCGAATTTCGCGAAAAGCTTCGAATAGCTCGGCTTGAGGGCGTTTCGCATCTCCATTGCACGTTCCATGTCGCCCGCCATCGCCGCATCGTAGAAGAACGCGACAGAGACCGCGAAGCCGTCCACGAGCTTTTGATACCCCATGTCGGTCTCGGCTTCCGGCGCGGGATGCTTGACGATCTGCGCCGCGAGATAGCTCAGAAGCGAGGCATCCGCGATCAGCTGACGCGCGCCCTCGCCGCCCATCCCCGCGTAGTCGCGCGCGAGCACGTCTTCCATCTCCGCGTGATAGGCGTTCATCCGGTCCGAGAAGCCCACAACTCCATTGCGGATATGCAGTTCGCCGATGCTGTCGCGCACCCCTTCGAGGGTCTCATGCGCCTCGGGCAGATTCCCGGCGGCCACCTCTTCCTCGGCCTTCGCCGCTAGCTCGCTGACCTTGTCGAAAGTCGCGCCGAGAACCGCGTCATCGGCATATTGCGGCGGCGGCTCGGCGGTCCAGGCGTCGGACAGCGACTGCCACTCGCCGACGAAGCGATCTAGCGCTGCCTTGGTCTCCGGCTGCTTGCCCTGGTTCGACAGGAACAGCGCCGCGCGGTAGTCGCCATAGGCCTTGCGCAGCTGCGCCTCCGCATCCTGATAGGCGCCCGCAAAGGCAGGCATGGCGATCAGCGCGCTCAGCGCGAACGGGGTGACAAAGCGGATCATCGGGGTCCCTCCTCCGGCAAACAGGCTCTCGCCTTTTCGACGTTACCCTGCCCCAGAGATCGGGTTCGCGCAAAGAAAAACCCCCGCGCGATCTCTCGCGCGGGGGGATGTTTCAGATCGTCTCCAACCGGAGGTGGATCAATCGCGGCTTTCCGGCGTCTCGACCGGACCGAAATCAGCCTCTGCCTCGGCCGGAGCCGCCAGCGCTGCCGCGGCTTCCGCCTCGGCCTGACGCTGCTGGATGACCTTGGAGTCACGCTCGGTCGCGATCTTGCGGACCTTGGTGGTCGCGCCACCGGTACCCGCCGGGATCAGACGGCCGACGATGACGTTCTCCTTGAGGCCCACGAGCTTGTCGCGCTTGCCCTGCACCGAAGCCTCGGTGAGAACGCGGGTCGTCTCCTGGAAGGAGGCCGCCGAGATGAAGGACCGGGTCTGCAGCGAGGCCTTGGTGATGCCGAGCAGCACGGGCTCGCCATGCGCCGGACGCCCACCACGGGCTGCAACCTTGTCGTTCTCCTCGTCGAACTCTGCCTTGTCGACATTCTCGCCTTTCAGGAGCGTCGTATCGCCGGAATCGAGGATCTCGATCTTCTGCAGCATCTGGCGAACGATCACCTCGATGTGCTTGTCGTTGATCTTCACGCCCTGCAGTCGATAGACGTCCTGCACCTCGTTGATGAGGTAGTCGGCCAGAGCCTCGATCCCCATAATGCGCAGAATGTCATGCGGCGCCGGGTTGCCGTCCATGATGTAGTCACCCTTCTGCACGAAGTCGCCTTCCTGCACCGGGATGTGCTTGCCTTTCGGCACCATGTACTCCGCCGGCTCCAGACCATCGTCACGCGGATCGATCGCGATCCGACGCTTGTTCTTGTAGTCCTTGCCGAAGCGCACATAGCCATCGATTTCGGCGATGATCGCGTGATCCTTCGGACGGCGTGCTTCGAAGAGTTCGGCCACACGCGGCAGACCGCCGGTGATGTCCTTCGTCTTCGCGCCTTCGCGCGGAATACGCGCGACGACGTCGCCCGCCTTCACGTCCTGACCGTCTTCCACCGAGAGGATCGCATCCACCGACATGGTATAGGTCACCGGGTTGCCCGCTTCGTTGCGGACCGGCTCGCCATCCTCGCCGAGGATCAGAACTTCCGGCTTCAGCTCGTTGCCCTTGGGCGCAGCGCGCCAGTCGGACACGATCTTCTGGGTCATGCCGGTCGCATCGTCGGTATCCTCGCGCACGGAGATACCCGAGATCAGGTCGACGAAGCGCACCTTACCGGGCTTCTCGGCGATGATCGGCAGGGTGTAGGGATCCCATTCGATCAGCTTGTCGCCGCGACCGACCGACTCGCCATCCTTCACGAAGACCTTGGTGCCGTAGCCGATCTTGTGCGAGGCAAGCTCGTCACCCTGATCGTTCACGATCACGAGCTGCATGTTCCGGCCCATGACGATCTGCTCGCCCATCTCGTTGAGGATGATGTTGGCGTTGCGGAACTCGATCTTGCCTTCCTGGCTGGCCTCGAGGAACGACTGCGAGCCACCCTGAGCAACACCGCCCAGGTGGAAGGTCCGCATCGTCAGCTGCGTACCGGGTTCACCGATCGACTGCGCGGCGATAATGCCCACCGCTTCGCCTTGGTTCACCAGCGTACCGCGTGCGAGGTCGCGACCGTAGCAGAGCGCGCAAACGCCCTCTTCGGCCTCACAGGTCAGCGCCGAGCGGATACGGACGGATTGCACGCCCGCCTGCTCGATCGCGTCGGCCTTGCGCTCGTCGATCAGCTCGCCGGCGCGGACGATCACCTCGTCCTCACCCGGAACCGTCACGTCATCCGCCGCGACACGGCCCAGCACGCGCTCCGAGATCGGAGCGACGATTTCGCCGTCATTCACAGCCGCAGACGCGGTGATCGCGCGGTCGGTGCCGCAATCATGCGTGCGCACGATGCAGTCCTGAGCGACGTCCACCAGACGACGGGTCAGGTAACCCGAGTTCGCCGTCTTCAGTGCGGTATCCGACAGACCCTTACGGGCGCCGTGGGTCGAGTTGAAGTATTCAAGAACGGTCAGACCTTCCTTGAAGTTCGAGATGATCGGCGTCTCGATGATCTCGCCGTTCGGCTTGGCCATGAGGCCACGCATGCCGCCCAGCTGCTTCATCTGCGTCACCGAGCCACGAGCGCCCGAGTGGGCCATCATGTAGACCGAGTTCGGTTCCTGCTCGGCACCGTTCTCGTCATATTTCGGCGCGGAGATGGTGTTCATCATCGCGTCGGTGACCTTGTCGTTACACTTCGACCATGCATCGACGACCTTGTTGTACTTCTCACCCTGGGTGATCAGACCGTCCATGTATTGCTGTTCGAAGTCCTTGACCTGATCGCGGACGGTTTCGACGATGTCCCACTTGTTATCCGGGATCACCATGTCGTCCTTGCCGAACGAGATGCCAGCCTTGAACGCTTCCTTGAAGCCCATGCCCATGATCTGGTCACAGAAGATGACCGACTCTTTCTGACCGCAATAACGGTAGACGGTGTCGATCGTGTTCTGCACGTCTTTCTTACGCAGAAGACGGTTCACCAGTTCGAACGGCGCTTTCGCGTTCAGCGGCAGCAGCGCGCCGAGGCGCACACGGCCGGGCGTGGTCTCGAAACGCTCGTAGACCTCGTTGCCGGTTTCGTCGATCTGCTTGATCCGCGCGGTGATCTTGGCGTGCAGATGCACTTCGCCCGAGTTGAGCGCGTGCTCCACTTCCTCGACCGAGGAGAAGGACATGCCTTCGCCCTTCATGCCTTCGCGTTCCATGGTCACGTAGTAGAGACCCAGAATCATATCCTGCGAAGGAACGATGATCGGCGCGCCGTTGGCGGGCGACAGAACGTTGTTCGTCGACATCATCAGCACGCGCGCTTCCAGCTGGGCTTCCAGCGAGAGCGGAACGTGGACGGCCATCTGGTCACCGTCGAAGTCAGCGTTGAACGCCGAGCAGACGAGCGGGTGCAGCTGGATCGCCTTACCTTCGATCAGCATCGGTTCGAACGCCTGGATACCCAGACGGTGCAGCGTCGGCGCACGGTTCAGCAGAACCGGGTGCTCGCGGATGACCTCGTCGAGGATATCCCAGACCTCGGGACGCTCTTTCTCGACCAGCTTCTTCGCCTGCTTCACGGTGCTCGACAGGCCTTTGGCCTCGAGGCGCGAGTAGATGAAGGGCTTGAAGAGTTCGAGCGCCATCTTCTTCGGCAGACCGCACTGGTGCAGCTTGAGTTCCGGGCCGGTCACGATGACCGAACGACCCGAGAAGTCGACGCGCTTACCCAGAAGGTTCTGACGGAAGCGACCCTGCTTACCTTTCAGCATGTCCGAGAGCGACTTCAGCGGGCGCTTGTTGGTGCCCGTGATGACGCGACCGCGACGGCCGTTGTCGAACAGCGCATCGACCGATTCCTGCAGCATCCGCTTTTCGTTGCGCACAATGATGTCGGGCGCACGCAGTTCGATCAGACGCTTCAGACGGTTGTTCCGGTTGATCACACGACGATAGAGGTCGTTGAGATCCGAGGTCGCGAAACGGCCACCATCGAGCGGGACGAGCGGACGCAGTTCCGGCGGGATCACCGGAAGCACGGTCAGCACCATCCACTCGGGACGGTTGCCCGACTCGAGGAACGACTCGACGATCTTCAGACGCTTGATGATCTTCTTCGGCTTCAGCTCGCCCGTGGCTTCCTTCAGCTCTTCGCGGAGCTGCTCGGCCGTGGCTTCGAGATCGATGCCAGCAAGCATTTCACGGATCGCTTCCGCGCCGATATTGGCGGTGAAGGCGTCCGCGCCGTAGGTGTCCTGCGCGTCGAGATACTCTTCTTCGGACATCAGCTGACCGTATTGCAGGTCGGTCAGACCCGGCTCGATCACCACGAAGTTTTCGAAGTAGAGGATACGCTCGAGGTCGCGCAGCGTCATGTCCAGCATCAGGCCGATGCGCGAGGGCAGCGACTTGAGGAACCAGATGTGAGCGACGGGCGAGGCCAGTTCGATGTGGCCCATACGCTCGCGGCGCACTTTCTGGAGGGTGACTTCGACGCCGCACTTCTCGCAGACGACGCCGCGATACTTCATGCGCTTATATTTGCCGCACAGGCATTCGTAATCTTTGATCGGGCCAAAGATGCGCGCGCAGAACAGACCGTCACGCTCGGGCTTGAACGTACGGTAGTTGATGGTTTCCGGCTTTTTGATTTCACCGAAGGACCAGCTCAGGATCCGCTCCGGCGAGGCGAGCGAGATCTTGATCTCGTCAAACGCCTTCGGCTGCGCGAGCGGGTTGAACGGGTTTTGGGTCAGTTCCTGGTTCATCTGTAAATCCTTGAATGAGGGCGGAAGGGCTTAGAGGAGGGCCGAAGCCCTCACTCGTCATCCTCCGCGTCCAGGAGTTCCATGTTGAGGCCGAGGCCCCGGACCTCTTTGACGAGAACGTTGAACGATTCCGGCACGCCGGCTTCGAAGTTGTCCTCGCCCTTGACGATCGACTCGTAGACCTTCGTCCGGCCTGCCACGTCATCCGACTTCACCGTCAGCATCTCCTGCAGGGTGTAGGCGGCGCCGTAAGCTTCCAGAGCCCAGACCTCCATCTCCCCGAGACGCTGACCACCGAACTGCGCCTTACCACCCAGCGGCTGCTGCGTGACGAGCGAGTACGGACCGGTCGAACGGGCGTGCATCTTGTCATCGACGAGGTGGTGAAGCTTCAGGAAGTACTTCACACCCACCGTGACCTGACGCGCGAACTGCTCGCCGGTGCGGCCATCGAACACGATCGACTGACCGGACTCGTTGAAGCCCGCACGCTTGAGCGCGTCGTTGATGTCGGCCTCTTTGGCACCGTCGAAGACCGGGGTCGCGATCGGAACGCCGGTGCGGACGGCTTCGGCGCTCTCGATGAACGCCTCGTCATCCATACCTTCGATGATCTCGCCGTAAGTCTCGTCGCCATAGCCGATCTTCATCGCCTCGCGAACCGGGGTCAGGTCGCCGTTACGACGATAGGCTTTCAGCGCCTCGTCGATCTGGTTGCCCAGACCGCGCGAAGCCCAGCCCATGTGCGTCTCGAGGATCTGACCGACGTTCATGCGCGACGGCACGCCCAGCGGGTTCAGCACGAGATCGACAGGGGTACCATCGGCGAGGAACGGCATATCTTCCATCGGAACGACCTTCGACACGACGCCCTTGTTGCCGTGACGGCCAGCCATCTTGTCGCCAGCCTGAAGCTTGCGCTTCACAGCCACGAAGACCTTGACCATCTTCATCACGCCCGGAGGCAGATCGTCGCCCTGACGGACCTTCTCGACCTTGTCCTCGAACCGCAGGTCGAGCGCGCGCTTCTGCGCCTCGAACTGGTCGTTGAGGGCTTCGACTTCCTTGGCGTCGCCCTCGTCTTCGAGCGCGAGCTGCCACCACTGGCCCTTCGACAGGGTGCCCAGCAGTTCTTCGTCGATGGTCGAGCCAGCCTTGACGCCTTTCGGCCCCTTCACGGCGGTCTTGCCGGTGATCAGGGTCTTGAGACGCGCGTAGATGTTGCGCTCGAGAATGGCGAGCTCGTCGTCCCGGTCACGGGCCAGACGTTCGACTTCCTCACGCTCGATCTGCAGCGCACGCTCGTCCTTGTCGACGCCGTGACGGTTGAAGACGCGGACTTCCACGATCGTGCCGTAGGCCCCCGGCGGCAGACGCAGCGAGGTGTCGCGCACGTCCGATGCCTTCTCGCCGAAGATGGCGCGGAGGAGTTTCTCTTCCGGCGTCATCGGGCTTTCGCCCTTCGGCGTGATCTTACCGACGAGGATGTCACCCGGCCCCACTTCGGCGCCGATATAGACGATCCCGGCTTCGTCGAGGTTGCGCAGGGCTTCCTCGCCGACATTCGGGATGTCGCGGGTGATCTCTTCCGGACCGAGCTTGGTGTCGCGGGCCGCCACTTCGTACTCGTCGATATGGATCGACGTGAACACGTCGTCGCGGTGGATCCGCTCGGAGATCAGGATCGAGTCTTCGTAGTTGTAGCCGTTCCACGGCATGAAGGCGACGACCACGTTACGGCCGATAGCCAGTTCGCCCATGTCGGTCGACGGACCGTCAGCGACGATCTGCCCCTTCACCACCCGGTCGCCCACTTTCACGATCGGACGCTGGTTGATGGTCGAGGACTGGTTCGAGCGCTTGAACTTGCGCAGACGGTAGATGTCCACGCCCACGTCGCCCGCTTCGAGATCGTCGGTCACGCGGATAACGATACGCTGCGCATCGACCTGGTCGATGATGCCGCCGCGGTTCGCCATGATCGCAGCGCCGGAGTCGCGTGCGACGGTCGCTTCCATGCCGGTACCGACATAGGGCGATTCCGAGCGCAGCAGCGGCACGGCCTGACGTTGCATGTTCGCACCCATCAGAGCGCGGTTCGCGTCGTCGTTTTCGAGGAACGGAATGAGCGCCGCACCGACCGAGACCAGCTGCTTCGGCGACACGTCGATCAGGTCCACCGTTTCCGGCGGGTTGAGCGCGTATTCGCCCGACTGGCGGGTCGAGACGAGATCGTTGATGAACTTGCCGTTCTCATCGAGCGTCGCGTTCGCCTGCGCCACGGTGTGACGCATTTCCTCGGTCGCGGACATGTAGACCACCTCATCGGTGACCTGACCGTCGTTGACCTTGCGATACGGGGTTTCGATGAAGCCGTACTTGTTCACGCGGGCGAAGGTGGCCAGCGAGTTGATCAGACCGATGTTCTGACCTTCCGGCGTCTCAATCGGACACATCCGACCGTAGTGGGTCGGGTGAACGTCGCGCACCTCGAAGCCGGCACGCTCACGGGTCAGACCGCCCGGGCCGAGCGCCGAGAGACGACGCTTGTGCGTGACTTCCGACAGCGGGTTGGTTTGGTCCATGAACTGCGACAGCTGCGAGGAGCCGAAGAATTCACGCACCGCAGCCGCGGCCGGTTTCGCGTTGATCAGATCCTGCGGCATGACCGTGTCGATCTCGACCGAGGACATACGCTCCTTGATGGCGCGCTCCATGCGCAGCAGGCCGACGCGATACTGGTTTTCCATCAGTTCGCCGACCGAACGCACACGGCGGTTGCCGAGGTGGTCGATGTCGTCGATCTCGCCCTTGCCGTCGCGCAGTTCCACCAGGCCCTTGATGCAGGCGATGATGTCCTCTTTGCGCAGCGTGCGCTGGGTGTCCGGCGCATCGAGGTCGAGACGCATGTTCATCTTCACGCGGCCCACGGCCGAGAGGTCGTAGCGCTCGGAGTCGAAGAACAGGCTATTGAACAGGGTGTCCGCGGCCTCGACGGTCGGCGGCTCGCCCGGACGCATGACGCGGTAGATATCCATGAGCGCGGTTTCGCGGTTCATGTTCTTGTCCGACGCCATGGTGTTGCGGATGTAGGGACCGACATTGACGTTATCGATGTCGAGCACCGGGATCTCGGTGATGCCATTGTCGATCAGGGTCTTGATCGAACCGCCCGAAAGCTCGCCGTTCTTGTCGTACTCCGCCGTCAGCTCGTCGCCCGCTTCGATGTAGATGAAGCCGGTTTCGTCGTTGACGATATCCTTGGCGCAGAAGCGGCCCATGATGTGGTCGAACGGCACGAGCAGCTCGGGGACCGAGTTGTCGTCACGCCATTTCTTGACCATGCGCGGGGTCGCTTTCTCGCCCGCTTTCAGGATCACTTCGCCCGACGCCGCATCGACGAGGTCGAAGGTCGGACGGGTGCCGCGCACGCGGTCGGGGAAGAACTTGGTGACCCAGCCCGACTTGCCCTTCGCCGTGTAGGTGACGGTGTCGTAATAGGCATCCATGATGCCTTCCTGATCGAGACCCAGCGCATAGAGCAGCGTGGTCACCGGCAGTTTCCGACGACGGTCGATACGCGCGAAGACGAGGTCCTTGGCGTCGAATTCGAAGTCCAGCCACGAGCCGCGATAGGGAATGATGCGGCAGGCGAAGAGCAGCTTGCCCGAGGAGTGGGTCTTGCCGCGGTCATGGTCGAAGAACACGCCCGGCGAGCGGTGCATCTGGCTCACGATGACCCGCTCGGTGCCGTTCACGATGAACGTACCGTTCTTGGTCATGAGGGGCATGTCCCCCATGAACACGTCTTGTTCCTTGATGTCCTTGACCGAACGCGCGCCGGTTTCCTCGTCCACATCGAACACGATGAGGCGCAGGGTCACCTTCAGCGGCGCCGAATAGGTCATGTCGCGAGCCTGGCACTCGTCGACATCGTATTTCGGTTTTTCGAGCTCGTATTTCACGAACTCCAGAATGGCGTTGTCGTTGAAATCCTTGATCGGGAAGACCGACTGGAAAACGCCCTGGATACCCTCGCCATCGGTGGGCTGATCCACTTCGCCGGAGCGCAGGAACAGATCGTAGGAGGATTTCTGAACCTCGATGAGGTTCGGCATTTCGAGGACTTCGTGGATTTTGCCGTAATAGCGACGGATGCGTTTCTGACCAACGTAAGCTTGAGCCATGCTCTGCGTGACCTTTCGTCTCTTCGCGGCACATGCAATGTCGGGGCCCATTGCACGCCGCAAGGCGAATGAAGGGGGGGCGGTTCCATACCTGCCTCTCGTCCCACCGAAAGGCTCCCGAACCGCGAACACCGCCTTGGAGAAAGCTTCAAACGGGCAAAGCCCTCTCCGAGACAGGTTCGGCTGGGCCCGGGAAAACCCCGGACCCAGCCCTTTTTTCAGATCGGATGCAGTCGCATCCGGCTCGCTTACTTGAGCTCGATTTTCGCGCCAGCGTCTTCGAGCTTTTTCTTGATCTCTTCGGCTTCCGCTTTCGCAGCGCCTTCCTTGACCTTGCCGCCAGCTTCAACGAGCTCTTTGGCTTCTTTCAGGCCCAGGCCGGTGATGCCGCGGACTTCTTTGATCACGTTGATCTTCTGAGCGCCAGCTTCGACGAGAACGACGTCAAATTCGTCTTTCTCTTCAGCAGCTTCTTCGCCACCAGCAGCCGGACCGGCCATCATGACAGCGCCACCAGCGGCGGGCTCGATGCCGTATTCGTCTTTCAGGATGGTTTTCAGTTCCTGGGCTTCCAGGAGGGTCAGACCCACGATTTCTTCGGCGAGTTTTTTCAGATCAGCCATTTTTCAGTTCCTAGATTTGGGTTTCCAACGTCGCGGTTTCAAGCCGCTACGGGACAAGTCGATTGCTTACGCAGCCTTTTCCTCGATGGTCGAAAGGATGCTCGCGATGTTCGAAGCAGGCGCGCCAACGGCACCGGCGATGTTCGAAGCGGGTGCGCCGATCTGCGACACGATCTGAGCGATGAGCTCTTCACGCGACGGCATGTCAGCGACAGCTTTGACACCAGCGATGTCGAGTGCCGAGTCTCCCATTGCGCCGCCGAGGATCGAGAGTTTCTCGTTCTCTTTGGCGTATTTGACGACCACTTTCGCCGCAGCGACAGGGTCCTCAGAATAGGAAAGCACGGTCATGCCCGTCAGGTATTCAGCGATGCTTTCGCAGGGCTGACCTTCAAGGGCGATCTTGGCGAGCTTGTTCTTGGCAACACGAACCGAACCACCCGCTTCACGCATGCGTGCGCGGAGGTCCTGCATGTTAGCAACCGTCATGCCTTCGTAGTGAGCAACCACTACGACGCCAGAGCTTGCGAAGATCTGGCCGAGTTCCTCGACCACTTTCTCTTTTTGGGCTCTATCCACAGTTACACTCCAAGTATGGGGGTTTCCCCCCGGCTCTCATTGTCCCGGTTTCCCGGGGTCGGGTCCGAAGGGCCCGAGGCCAGATCGCCCGAGATCGGCCCGAAGGCCCAAACCCGGAATTGGTCTCGATCCCCATCTCAGGAAGGAAATTAAGCCGTCACCTTGCGGGATCAGGCACCCTCCGTCTCGGACAGGTCAGGGCGGAAGCGTCAGGCCGCCGCCCTACCACCCACCGAGGTTTCCCCCGGTGGAATTCTCTTAGTTGCCGGTCGCCGACGTGATGTCGACGGCGACGCCCGGGCCCATCGTCGAGCTCAGGGACACCTTCTTCATGTAGGTGCCTTTCGCGCCGGCGGGCTTGGCTTTGGTCACGGCATCCACGAAGGCGCGGATGTTTTCGGCCAGCTGCTCCTCGGAGAAGGAGACCTTGCCGATGCCGCCATGAATGACGCCGGCCTTCTCGACCTTGAACTGAACCTGGCCACCTTTCGCCGCTTCGACAGCCGCTTTCACGTCCATCGTCACGGTGCCGACTTTCGGGTTCGGCATCAGGTTGCGCGGGCCCAGGACCTTACCCAGACGGCCGACGATCGGCATCATGTCCGGGGTCGCGATGCAGCGATCGAATTCGATCGTGCCGCCCTGAATGGTTTCCATCAGGTCCTCGGCGCCGACGATATCGGCCCCGGCTTCCTTGGCTTCGTCCGCTTTCGCGCCACGAGCGAAGACAGCCACGCGGACGGTCTTGCCGGTGCCGTTCGGCAGAGCGACGACGCCACGAACCATCTGGTCGGCGTGACGGGGGTCGACACCGAGGTTCATCGCGATTTCGAGGGTCTCGTCAAATTTCGCGTTCGCGTTCGACTTGATCAGCGAAACGGCTTCCTCGACGGAGACGTTGGACTTGCCGGCGAAGGCTTCGCGGGCGGCTTTGGTGCGTTTACCGAGCTTTGCCATGACTTAGCCTTTCACCTCGATACCGATCGACTTCGCGGAGCCGAGGATGATGTTCATCGCGCCTTCGATGTCGTTGGCGTTCAGGTCCTTCATCTTCGCTTCGGCGATCTCACGCACCTGAGCGGCGGTGATGGTCGCGGCGACGACGCGGCCCGGAGCTTCCGAACCCTTCGGACGGTTACGCTTGCCGACCGGCTTGAGGCCGGCTGCCTGCTTGATCATGAAGCTAGCCGTGGGCTGCTTGATCTCGAAGGTGAACGACTTGTCGGCGTAGTAGGTGATGATCGTCGGGATCTTCGCCTGCTTGTCCATTTCCTGCGTCTTGGCGTTGAACGCCTTGCAGAATTCCATGATGTTGATCCCGCGCTGACCCAGCGCCGGACCGACCGGCGGGGACGGGTTTGCGCCGCCTGCCGGAATTTGCAGCTTGAGCTGCCCAACAACTTTCTTGGCCATGTGGCCCTCTCCTTATCACTGTCACGCCCCTAGGGGGTCGCGAAGTTTAGTGGTTCGGTCCGGGCGTCCCTGTCGTGCAGGGCCCCTCGCCTCCCACGGCTCACACTCAGGCGGTTTTCTGCACCTGCGTGTATTCCAGTTCGACCGGCGTCGGCCGACCGAAGATCGAGACGGTGACTTTCAGGCGGCTCGCCGCCTCGTCCACTTCCTCGACCATGCCCGAGAAGCCCTCGAAGGGCCCGTCGGTCACATTCACGTTCTCGCCGACCTCGAAGGTGATGAGGCTGCGCGGCGCGGCCTGCTCACCCGATTCGTCGACACGGCTGAGGATGCGGTTCACTTCCGCATCGCCCATCGGCATCGGCCGGCCCTGCGGCCCGAGGAAACCGGTGACCCGGTTCGTCGAGTTGATCAGGTGATAACCCTTGTCGGTCATCTCCATCCGCACCAGCACGTAGCCCGGCATGAAGCGACGCTCGGAGGTCACTTTCTTGCCGCGACGCACCTCGATCACTTCCTCGGTCGGCACCAGAACTTCCTCGATCTGGTCTTCCAGACCTTGATCGATCACGGCCTGACGGATTTGCTCGGCCACTTTCTTCTCGAAGTTCGAGAGAACGCTCACCGAATACCAACGCTTCGCCATGCCGATTCTTTGCCCCTTGCCGACGACGCCGGAGCGCCGAAAATTCCTGTTATTTCACGGGATTACCCGTGTCTCCCAGAATAAAAAACAGCGCGCACCACGCGAATCGATGCACGCCGCCTCTGGGAAAGTCCCGCCCCTTTACCGCCGGAGCCCTGTGATTTCAAGAGCGTAAGGCCGGAGCGCGATCACTTCCTTGCCGCAACTGCGAATGAGGTCTGGCGGAGAGCGCCGGAAGCCTATCAGCTCCCGATCACCTGCGTCACGCCGAGACGGATGACCCAGTCCACGAGCGAGAAGAAGATTGCCGTCAGCGCAGCCATCGCCAGCACCATGCCGGTCGTCAGCAGAACTTCGCGGCGGCTCGGCCAAGCCACTTTGCCCGCTTCCGAGCGCACCTGCTGGAGAAACTGGAGTGGGTTTGCCATCGTCGTCGTTCCTTACGCGCCCAATGCGGCGCCCTTGAGCCGAAAATACCGCGCCGCTTTCGGCGCAACTGCCGCCAGATACTTGCTCCCCTCGCGGATTTCAAGGCTGTTGCAGCGCTCTGCGCGCGCGCAGGCGCCATGCGCCCACTGCAAGCCGGCTTTGATAACGGAAAATCCATCGATGCGCGTGCAACTTAACATCCGACAACCCGCGCGGTCAGCACAGCCGCGATTCGATAGGAGCCATCGATGCCCGCCATCCTCAACCGCTACGCCACGCCGTTCATCACCGGCCTTTTCCTCGTCTCTTTGATTTCAGGAATCGCCTTGTTCTTCCATTGGGGCAGCGCATGGTTCCACGGCATGCATGAATGGCTCTCGATGGTGCTGATCGTGCCCTTCGTGCTGCATATCTGGAAGAACTGGCGGCCGATGACCAACTACTTCAAACGCGCGCCGATGGGCGTGGCGCTCGCGCTTTCCATCGTGGCGGCGCTGGCCTTCGTCCTTCCCGCCGCGACGAGCTCTCAAAGCGGCGCGCGCGGTGGCCCTCCGCAATTCGCGATCGCGCAGGCGCTGTTGGACGCGCCTTTGTCGGAGGCCGCACCCGTGCTCGGCCTCTCGGGCACCGACGCCGCCGCCAAGCTGGATGCCGATGTGACGCAAAGCCTGACGGAAATCGCCTCGGCGCGTGGAAGCTCCGCCGCGACGCTTGCCCAGCAACTGATGGGGCAGCCGCAATAACGGCCCGTCGCGCCGTGCGGGGCATCTCGGGCGGCGCAAGACGGTTGCGACTGTCACGCAATCGACTAGGGCGACTCTACCAAAGGTTGTTATTCATCAAGGAATTGCATGTCGACTTTCGTTCCGCCGCCGTCAGCCGTCTCACTGCTCCATCGCCTGCGCGGCTATCGCGGAGCGCTGGAGCGGATCGAGAACGGGAGGGTGATCGGCTGGATCGCGAAGAAAGGCGATAGCACTCCGCTCGACATCGAAATCCACTGCAATGCCGGGCGGCTCATCTCGGGGCGCGCGGCGATGTTTCGCGCCGACCTTGCACAGGCTGGCATCGGCGCGGGCAATCACGGCTTCGCCTTGCCGCTGTCGGCGGCCCTGCAAGAGGCCGCGGGCGGCGAGATCAGCCTCCACATCCCCGGCAGCGGCCCAATCGCCACGCTGTGCTTCGACCCCGAAGCGACACCGCATCCGAAAGAGAAAGACGCCCTGCATCGCTATATGCATGGCCCGATCATCACGCTGCGCGCCGCGTCCACCGCACAGACGGACACGCGCGATCTGACCGCGCAGCAACCGCTCTTCGCGGCGCGGTCCGCGCATGGCGAAGACCTGCCCGCGCCTCTCTTTTCCTACATCGATTACGCGCGCCATCGCGCGGGCGTGGCAGAGGAACTCCCCCTCGATGGCAGCGATGCGGCAGTGTCGGACATCCTGCGCTGGTATCTCGACAGCTACGCCGCGCAGCATCCGTCTCAGCAGATCCCACTGAGCCGCGCCGCGATCGACTGGCTCAATGCGCAGACCCGCCCCGGCGGACCGAGCCGCGCGATGGACCTCTTCGGCAAGACCGGCGACCCGGACGCAGCATCCGCATGGGCGCTCCGCGATGCCCCGTCGCTCGGGTTCGGCGATTGCCTTCTCCCCGACAGCCTGATCGAGACGCTGGCAGAGACGAAAGGCTCCAGCCCCTGGCCGATGACCCGCGGGCTTCTGGCCCTGCGCGAAGCGACCCCGCCGCTCGCGCAATTCTCGCCGAAGACCGAGCGTCACCGCCGGATGCTGCATGTGCTCGCGATGATCCTTGCGGTCGAGCGGCCCGAGATCCTGCTGTTCCTGCCCCGCAGTGAAACGAAGACGCTGCTCGAAGGTGGCCGCCTCTCGGATGTCTGCTCGCAACTGCATCCCGGCCCGCCGATCACCCGCGCGCGCTATGCTGCGGCGCTGCGCGAGAAGGGCTTCGACCTCGAGAGCATGTCCTTCCTGCGCACGCCCGACGGCCATCGGATCGCCGCCGCCACGCGCCCCGCTCCCGAAGGCACAGCCGTCGACGTTCAGATCCACGGCCCCTTCGCGAAAGCCTCCGGGTTGGGTCAATCGACGCGGCTGTCGCATGACATTTTGTCCCGCTGCGACGTCACGCTCAACGCGGTGGAAAGCGCGCGCGACAACCCGACGCCCGCGCAAGACGGCGCCAAGACCGCTGCGCCCCGCCCCGCGCGTATCAACCTGTTGCACCTGAATGGCGACGCGGTCCCCCCTGCCTTCGCCTTCGACGCCGACAACTACTCCGACGCCTACAACATCGCCTATATGCATTGGGAGTTGGACCGCGCCCCGGCGTGCCATCACCTCGCGCTCGACCTTGTCGACGAGGTCTGGGTGCCCTCGGAATACTGCGCCGAGATTTACCGCAAAGAGACCGACACGCCGGTGGTGAATGTCGGGATGTGTTATCCCGAACCGCCCGCCATCGACCGCGCCCACGCGCGCAGCGCCCTGCGCCAACGCAATGATTGGCCCGAGGAAAGCTTCGTCTGCCTCGCCAGTTTCGACAGCTTCTCCTTCGTGCAACGGAAGAACCCGCTCGGCACAATCCACGCCTTTCGCGAAGCCTTCGCCGAGGACGCGGAGGTGCGCCTGCTGATCAAGACGCAGAACCGCGGTCATGTCTGCGACGCGGCGCAGGCTACGCTCTGGGCCGAAATCGACCGGCTCGTCGCGGCCGACCCGCGCATCGCTTTGCTCGACGGGACGCTCGATCACGCCGGGGTGCTTGAGCTGATGGCCGGCGCTGACTTATACGTTTCGCTGCATCGCTCCGAGGGCTGGGGGTTCGGCATGCTGGAGGCGATGGCGCTTGGCGTGCCGGTCCTGTGCACGGGCTATTCCGGCAATCTGGAATTCTGCGACGAGGACACTGCGTGGCTCGTGCCCGCGTCCGAGGTCGAGGTCGCGCCGCAGGACTATCTCTATGTCGAGCCCGGAATGCACTGGGGCGAGCCCGATCACGCCGCCGCGGTCGCCCAGTTCCGCGCGGCACGCAGCGAACCGGACGCGCGCAAGAAAAAGGCGGCGCAGGCCGAAGCCTTCGTGCGCCGCCACTTCTCTGCCGATGCGATTGCCGCGCGTTACAACGCCCGCCTGTCCGAGATTTTCACCCGGCTCGACGGGGCGCACAAACCGCTCGCCCGCCCCGCCGAGTGAGCGTCACACCCAGCGCCCGATTGCGGTGACGCTCAGATCGCAGCTCTCGCCGCTGAGGAAACTCGCGCCATTCGCGGGATAGACCACGGCGCGCGCGCCCGAACTTGTGACGCCCTCGACACCCGCGAAAGAGATCGCGCCCGCGCCAATGGCACTGCCCGCCGCGAGGCTGTCCGCATCGAGCGCGACACTCAGACAGGGCGCCTGCGCGAATTGCGCCGGATAGGCCCAGTCCTGCTTGAGCACCCAATCCGCGACATAAGCAAGGCTCACCTGCGCCGAGCAAATCTGCGTGCCATCGGCAAAGCGGATGTAATCACCCGAGGCGGTGCTGCCCTGCTCGATAACGGCGCCCGTCGACACGCCTCCAACCTGCGCAACCGTGCCGACGACACCGCTGCCCGTCAGCGCCCCGTCGATCACCGCGCCTTGCGGCATGGCCGCGCGCCCCGTGACGCCATCGAGGCGCAGCCCCTCGAACCAAGTCGCACCGTCCGCGCTCGTCTTGATTGCGAAATCGTCGCTGCCTGCCACCCCCATCTCGGCCCGGCCCGACCAGTTCGACTGGAACAGAAGACTCGCCGTCTCGCCCGCCGCCGCCTTGTTCAGCTTGAGCTGATGGCCTGCCCCGGCGTGGCTCAGAAGCGTGGCCTCCGCCGAGACGGAAAGCCGGTTCACCGCGTCATAGCCGGTCATGATCCCGACCCCGTCGAGCTGACTCAACTCCGGCAACGGCGGCACGTCCCAAGCGCCCGCGGCGAAGACCAGCTCCACCGCCTCATCCAGCACGAACGCGCGCCAGCCCTCACGCGGGGTCAGGAATTGCCACGCCCCGGCCGCAAATATCGCAAGCGCCCCGTCCTGCCCCGCCCATACGCCCAGCGCCCCGGTCGGCAGCAGATACCGCGCCCCCTCCGGCGGACCGAGCGGCGGTTCGGTCACGCTGCGCGAAATCACCGCAAGCTGCACGAGCGCGTCGAGCCGCTGCAGCGCCTCGTTATGGGTGACGTGTTTCTGGGCTTGGCTGCCAAGGATAAGCGGCAGCGCGAAATTGGCGGTCTGATCGGACATCGGGAGTTCCTGCGCTGGGTTGCGATGGAGGCCGACGATAGGAACCCGGCGTTAACCGTGTTTGAGAGCGGCGCACGGTGCTTGCCTGTCCGCCCCCCTCCCCCTAGGTTCGGCCCAATTTCAACGGCGCAGCATTCGAGGACATATGGCACCGAAATTTGGCACCAGCGGCCTACGCGGCCTCGTCACCGAACTGAACGATGCGCTGGTCACCGATTACACCCGCGCTTTCATTTCGGCCTGCCCACAGGGCGAAGCCGTTCATGTCGGCTGGGACCTGCGCCCCTCCTCCCCCGCAATCGCTGAGACCGTAATCGCCGCGATCCACGCCGCTGGCCTCACCGCCATTCGCGAAGGCGCGCTTCCCACGCCCGCTCTGGCGCTTGCCTCGATGGGCGCGGGCAATTCGGCGATCATGGTTACTGGCAGCCACATTCCCGCCGATCGCAACGGTCTGAAATTCTACGTCCCGCATGGCGAGATCGCCAAAGAGGACGAGGCCGCGATTCTCGACCGGCTCGGTCAGGACCATCCCGCAGCCGAAAAACCGGGACCCGAAATCCCGGGGACGGACAGCGCGGCACGCTACATCGCGCGCTATGTCGACGGGTTCGGGGCGGACGCCCTCGCAGGGCTGCGCATCGGCGTCTATCAGCACAGCTCGGTCGCGCGCGACATCCTCGTCACCGCAGTGGAGGCGATGGGCGCGACCGCGGTGCCACTCGCACGTTCCGACGTTTTCATCCCCGTCGACACCGAGGCGGTCGATCCCGAGACCCGCAAAACCCTGCAACGCTGGTGCGCCGAACACCAGCTCGATGCGGTTATCTCGACCGATGGCGATGCCGACCGTCCGATGCTGAGCGACGAGACCGGCACGCTGATCCCCGGCGACGTGCTGGGCGCGCTGACCGCGCGGCTTCTCGGGGCGAAAATCCTCTGCACGCCGGTCTCCGCCAATACGATGGTCAATGCGATGCCCGAATTCGACAGCATCCATCGCACGAAGATCGGCTCGCCCTTCGTGATCGCCGCGATGGAGGCCGCGCGCGATGCCGATCCCGCCGCGAAGGTCGTGGGCTATGAGCCCAATGGCGGCTTCCTCCTGGGCTTCACCGCGACGGGTCCAGCGGGGCCGATTGCGCCGCTCGCGACGCGCGATTGCCTGCTGCCGATCATCGCGCCGCTCGTCGCAGCGAAACAGGCCGGCACCGCCCTCAGCGGCCTTGTCGCCCAGCTTCCCGCCCGTTTCACGGCGGCCGACCGGGTCGCCGAAGTCCCGACGGACCGCTCGCGCGACTTCATCGACCGCCTTGCTGACGACCCTACCGCCCGGGCGGAATTCTTCAGCGATTTCGTCCCGGCCGAACAGATCGACCGCACCGACGGGCTGCGCCTGACCTTCCCCTCGGGCGAGATCGTCCATCTACGCCCCTCGGGCAACGCACCCGAATGCCGTTGCTATGCCGAAGCCGCAACACCGGAGCGCGCACAGGCCCTCGTGGCGCGCTATCTTGAAGCGCTACGAACTGAACTCGCCTAGCCCGAGACGTCGAACATCCCGTCGGTGAACAGGCCGAGATCGGCATCGATGAACTCGACCGTGACGCCCTGATCGGTGAAGGTCACGCCGGAGCCCGCCTCGACCATATGGCTGCGGGCTTCGGCGGCAGAGCTGTAGTTGAAGCCATCGAAGCTCAGCCGATCCCAGGGCTCGATGTCGATAATGACGTGATGCCCGTCCTCATCGGCGCGGAAGACGAACTGATCCGCCATCGCACCGCCCTGCAGCAGATTGTACCCCTCGCCGCCATCGAGTTGATCCTCGAAGCCGAAAGAGCGGAACCAATCGATCTGCGGCTGCGCCGTCTGGGTGATCATCTCGGGGCTTTGCGCAAATGAGGCGACCACCTTCTCGCGGGTGTAGCCCCCGCTGTCGAGCTGATCGACCCACCATGTCAGCCCCTCGCTATCCGGCGCGCGCCCCAAGACGTTCTGATAGAGAAGCGAGACGAAACCGGCATCGTCGAGATTGCCATAGGTCGACGTGAATTCGGGCGAATTGACGAAGCCGGAGACGACATCGAGAAACTCCATCCCGTCCGCCTGCATCTCGCTCCAATACATCATCCCGCCAAGGTTCGGCTCGCGCCCCAGCGTCGCTTGATACAAACGGAACACGTCATCGGTGAAATCCGTCTGCGCACTGGCATGGCTCAGCATGAGCGTGTCGATCTCTGTCGAATCCCGAAATTCCGGGCTTTCCGAAAATCCCAAAACAATCTCCTCCCGACTTTTTACCCCCTGATCCAGCTGGTCGAGCCAATAGGTCAGCCCCCCGTCATCGGGGTCCCGATCCAGAACATTCTGGTAAAGCAGCGTCAGGAACTCCGCGTCGCTCGTCTCCGCGTAGTTCGACTGGAATTCCGGCGAGTTGATGAACCGATCCGCAACCTCCTGCAGTTCGACCGCGCCGCTCGACAGAAGGTCCGTCCAATAGTGCAGACCGTTCCCATCGGGCGCCCGGTCAAGCGTCGCCTGATAGACCCGGAACACCTGTGCCGCGAACGGGTCGTAGCTGCGATCGATCCGCCCGCCATTGAGCAGATCATCGCCCGCCATGCCTTGCAGGATATCCGACCCGTCATTGCCGACGAGCAGATCATCGCCGCCGCGCCCGTCGATCAGATCGCCCTGCGCGGTACCTTCCTTGTGGATATCGCCGACCTCGAGCGGGTTGATCGCGGTATGCCACAGATCGCGCAGCTCCGAGGTTTCGAAGTCCGCAGCGCTCAGGCTTGAGCCGTCCGCGGTATTCACGATCACCCGCTCGTCGCCGATCCGGATATCCGCCCCCGTCGCGGTCGGGGCGGTGTCCAAAGCCTCCTTGGTGTAGAACCACGCCATACTCGAGAGGTCGAGCCGATCGATGCCGGGCTCGTAATCCATGATGAAATCGGTGCGCCCATCCGCGTCGAGCACGAACACATCCTGCCCCTCGCCGCCCCAGAGGGAATCCGCGCCAGCGCCGTCTTGCAGAATGTCCGCCCCCGCCCCGCCACGGATTTGGTCATCGCCAGCGCCACCGGAAATCTGATCGTTCTCGACGCCTCCGTCTACGCTATCGCCGCCATCGCCAAGCTTCAGCGCCAGACCGGCAGGGCCCAACTCCACCTTGATATGGCTGGTCCCCATCCCCTGGTCGCTCACGCTCGCGGGCACGTCTCCCGCCACGAAAATATCGAGCCCGGTCGCATCGGCGATCATCGCCGCCGCGGCCGGATCAGACAGCGCGGTCTCGAGCCCGTCTGCCAACGTCCCGATCTGGACCAGTTTGCCGCCAGGCAGCAGCGTGAGCAGGCTGACCCCGTCATCGGCGCCTCCGGCCAGCACATAGACCTGATCGCCCATCGTCACGGTTTCGAGTGTCGTCACGCCGTCGAACCGTGTGCCCAGATCGTCATTGATCTGATCGGTGACCGCCATCCGCCCGCCCGGACCAAGCGCCACGACAGAGATCGAGCTCGTTCCCGCGGCCCCCAGAAGCGCGTAGGCCTGTCCGCCCACCTGGATCGTCTCGATCGAATTCGGTGTGTTGATGAAAAGGCCGTCGCGCGCATCGATCTGACTGGCGATTTGCAGCTGTCCCTGCGTATCGAGCGCGAGCGTGGTCAGCGAATTATCCGTCACCGAAGCCGCAAGGATATACTGCGCGCCCTCGATCTCGACAGTGTCGAGCGCATGGACGTCATTCTCTGACCAGACCTCGCCCGCGATGCCCTGCGCGATCTCGGTCATCCGGCCTCCGGCCCCCATCTGCCAGACGTGCAGCCCGCTGCCATGCGACAGGGCCCCGACGAAAAAGCTCTGCGCGTCGAGTTGCAGCGGCGCGATCGCAAGCACCGCACCGGGCGCGACCGCCCCCGGCAGCGTGAACACATCGCTGATTCCGCCGTCATTCTGGTTCAGCCAGACCGCTTGAAACGCACCCGAAGCCGCTCCAGTCACAATCAAGGCCGGGCTGCCGTCGATCGAAATCTCGGTCAGCGTCCCGGCTGCATCCAGCCCCGCACTCTCGCTCAGATAAGCCAGATCGCTCGAATTCAGCCGCGCAGTCAGCGGGATCTGCGAGATACCGCCCGGCGCATTGGAAATCGAATAGAGCGTCGGCCCCGTCTCGCCCTGCACTAGAAGCAGGTCGGTGATCGACGTCAGGAAATTTTCCGCGCCATTCGTAACAGTCGCGACCGGTGTTAATTGAGGCATAGTCACCTCCGCTTTCCATGTTCACACTGTCTCAAATGTGAGGCGTGGCTGGGCACGGAGCGCGGAGGAAAAGCGGCCTAAAAAGGGTTTTCTCTCAATATTTTAATAGAATGCGACGGCTCACAGCGCCCAACTCAAAGCATGTTGCGTTCGTGGCAGGCAATCGCGGCGTTGAGATCGTCGAAAAACTCAAGCCGCCCACGCTCCAGCACCGCGCCGCAATCGCAAATCTCGCGCAACTGGTTCATCGAGTGGCTGACAACAACCGCCCCGGCGTCTTTCAGCCGGTCGCGAAACAGGGCTGCGCTCTTCTCGCGAAACGCGGCATCGCCGACCGCCGTAATCTCGTCGACGAGATAGGTGTCGAAGCTGATCGCCATCGACGCCGCAAACGCCAATCGCGCGCGCATCCCGGAAGAATAGCTGCGCAGCGGCATCCGGAAATGCGCCCCAAGCTCGGCGGTCGCCTCTACGAAAGCCACCATCTCATCGGTGTCCACCCCGTAGATCCGCGCGATGAAGCGGCAATTCTGCGCGCCGGTCAGATCATTGTGAAACGACCCTGCGAAGCCCACCGGGAACGACACGCTGCCCCGCGTGATCACCCGTCCCCGATCGGGCCGCGCGGTGCCTGCGATCATCTGCAGCAGCGTCGACTTTCCGGCCCCGTTTCGCCCTAGCAAGGCGACGGATCGGCCGCTTGGAAAGCTCGCGCAAATATCGCGCGCCACGACCTTCTCGCCACCGGGGACGCGGAAACTCTTGCTGAGGTTTTGCAGCCGGATCATCGCCGTTACCGACGGTCCCGGATCGCGTAGCCCACCAGGATGCCAATCGCCCAAAGCAAAACGAGGCTACCCGCGATCAGCGCTAGAAGCGTCTCCCGCCGTGGATATTCGGCACTTTCGGCAAGGGTCGGCGCCATGAATGTTGCAAGAAACCGGCTTTTCCGGCGCGCCTCGGCCTGAGCCGCGTCATAGCTTGCGCGCGTCGCCGCATACGCACGCTCTGCGAATTCGCGCTCCGCCATAAGCCGCTCGTATTCGCCGACGATGCTCGCGAAAGCCTCTTCCTGGGAGCCGCCATCGATCCCGAGCTTGCGTCGCTCCGCCCCGATTCTGTCCTCGATCACCGCAAGCCTCCGCTCCGCCTGCTTCAACCGCGGGTCCGTCCCGCTGCGCACCGTGCCGCGCAGCAGATCACTCTCGATCATCACCTGCGCCTGCTGTTCGAGCAGCGACCCCAGAACCCCCGCCCGACTTTGCAAATCCATCTCCGGACTGATCAGTTGGTGGCGATTGCGGAAAGTGGTGAGCGCCGTGCGCGCCGTCGTCAGACGCGCCTCGGCGCGCCGCAACTCCCCGCGCGCATGGCGAATCGCATCCTCGCGCGCGGCGTTGCTGAGCCGGTTAATCATCGCAGAGCTTTGTGCCATCAAGGTCTGCGCGATCCGCTGTGCCGCGCCCGGATCGAAAGCACGCACCTCGATGTCGAGCAGCCCCGCGCCCGCCCCGTGCCGCACATGAACCATGCGGTTCCAATAGGCGACAAGCTCCTCGAGAGTGGCGTCGCCAGGAAGCCCGAAGACCGGATCGGATCGATCGCGCGACCAGATGGCCCTCAGATCGAGCGCGTCGTCGATCTGCGCAACAAGGCTCGGGCTTTGGATGAATTCATAGAGAATGTCGGTGTCGCTCGAAGACGCGCCCGACAGGCTGGACAGACCGCCGAAAAGATCGAGCGCCGGCGCCATTTCCTCCCGCTGCACCGTGAAGCCGACGCGTGAAACGAACTGATCCGCCGCCTGCGCATAGAGATAATAGGCCGCCACCAAAACCGGCGCGATCACCAGCGCCAGGAAGCTTAACGCCACAGTCTGATGCCGCCGCCGCCAGCGCGCCTTGCGTGCGGGAGGCGCGTATGCGCTCGGCACTGGCCGGAGCGGCACTGGCACTTCGCGCAACCCAGCCCCCTTTGCGAGGACGGGTATCGCCTGCGCAGGCTCGTTAACCGCGTGTTTCACAATTGGCTCCACTATCGGTCGCGTCAGGGTCCAGTGAACACGACCCGAATTGAAAACCGGTAAACGAGGCTCGAAATGTTCTCCTCCCGCGCGGCGCGCATCCCTGCCCGGTCCTTCCCGGCGCTCCGCGCCATCGGCGCGCTTATTCTGCGCGAGATGTCGGCAAGCTACGGTCGCTCACCGGGGGGCTATCTTTGGGCGTTGCTCGAGCCGATCGGCGGCGTCGCCCTGTTGACGCTGTTCTTTTCGCTGACCTTTCACGCCCCGCCGCTCGGGGCCAGTTTCGCCCTTTTCTACGCGACGGGGTTGCTGCCTTTCATGTTGTTTTCAGACGTACAGTCGAAGGTCGCCAATGCCCTCACCTACTCGCGCGCGCTCCTCGCTTATCCCACTGTGAGCTTTGTCGACGCGCTCATCGCACGGCTCGCTCTGAATGCCCTGACGAAACTTGTTGTTTCCTACCTCGTCCTTCACGGATGCCTCCTGATGTTCGACACCCGCGCGAGCCCGGATCCGCTGCGTATCTTCGAAGCAGCAGGTCTCGCCGTACTGCTGTCCTTCGGGATCGGCACCCTGAACTGCTACCTCTTTCTGCGCGCGCCGGTCTGGCAGCAGATATGGTCGACCCTGATGCGACCGATGTTCCTGATTTCCGGAGTCTTTTTTCTCACCGACCAGTTGCCGCGCTGGGCCGCGGATACCCTTTGGTTTAACCCGCTGGTCCACGTGATCGGCTATCTGCGGCGCGGCTTTTTCCCGACCTATCAGCCCGATTATCTCTCTGCGTTCTACGTCATCGGCGTATCGCTCGTGGCCTTGGCCCTTGGCCTTTTGGCCCTCAGGACGAACTACCGGGATCTTCTCGCAAGGTGAACGATCTGGGCCGCGGCGTTTGATCTCGCGGCGCTCCAAGGAGCGCGGTCCGCCACCGAAGGGAACGGTCCGCGCGCAGAAGGTTACCGAGCCGCTCCGCTATAGACTCGTCGAGTGCACCAAGCTGGGCACCCTCAGACAACGGCTTTGAAAGAAGCCCTCCCGCAAACGCGCACAATTCATCGAGATCATCGAGTGGCGCCGGGCCGCGCTCTATTTCAGGATGATACGGATATGGCGCCGTCCAGAGCGGGTCATCGAATATTTGCTCCGCTTGTACGGCGGGTAAGACGCGCTCGAGCTCTCGACGATGGCTCTGTGCAAGCCGCTGCAGTGTCTCGACGTGGCGTGGCGCGATCGCCCACGCGCGGCGCAGCGTGGGGCCGTTCGCCATTTGCCGTTGCAATACAAACTCGATCTCCGCGCGATGGCTGTCCGGCCGAAAACGGCGATTGCGCAGCAAAAAACCAAACTGTGCTGCGCTGCCCGTGCTGTTGCATGGTCCGATTGCGTTGCCCGGCGTTCCCAGCAAAGCGTCGGCGAAGGTGACCACATCCTGCTTTGCTGGCGCGACCTGCAGTCCTACGTTGGGAATGCGCGCCCAGGCTGCGAGATCTCCGCCAAAGCTGAACGGGACACGGCGGGACGAAAGCCAATCGTCGAAGCGGGGCCGGCTCCAGACACCCCATTGCCAGAACGCCGCGTTCATCCACGTTAGGGGCGGACGCAGAAAGGCCAGCACGGTCACGGGCGGATGGCCGAGGTCAGAAAGTAGCCGCGTGAAGAAATCGGGCCGACGAATCCAGCCCTCATTCGAGATGAACGGGATATAGCCGCGCCGCCGCGCGCGTGCGATCTCGCGCAAGACGAAATCGCCGAGAGCTTTCCCCACGACCTCCCGGCCGGGATCGGGCATCGAGACATAGCCATAGGGAGACAACGCGGCAGCGCGGCGCACGGCCCCGCCACGCAACGGCATAAGTTTGCCGCCCACCCGCACCGCACCGATATAGCGCACACGCAAACCTGTGCGCGACGGCCGGTCCGGTTCCGCGCTCCATGCTGCTTGAAGGGCCGAACTGCCGCATTTCGGGGCCCCTATATGGAAAATCGCATGACTGTCTTCGATCGTCATGCCACCCGCCGCTGCATAGCGGGCGCCCCGACGAGACAATCGATGTCTATATCCAATGGCCACCATGGCACCGGCAAGACGCCGCCCTGTGCGCCGGCGGCTCTGACCGCTTCAGCTTGAGCGCCGAGGTCGAAACAATACACGGACAGGCCGGTGGCGAGCGCCTCATGCGTGGTGAAGGAAAAGGTCTCCGGCCAGAGCGATGGGATGAACCATCGCTCAATTCCGTACCGTGCGATCAGCATCTGCAAATCTGTGGGCTCAAATGGGCCGTGGACGTGGTTCGGCGTGCCCAAATGAAACCGCGGATCGAGACTTCCCAACAGCACGAGCCGCGCGCGGCCATTGGCGGCGAAGGTCTCGCCCAGAGCTTCGACAACTGCGGCACCTTTGTGGACGCCGATATGACCAAGCACGCCGACAACAGAGCCCGCAGCGCGGCGATCTGTCCGGGGTCTAGGAGGCATATGGATGAGAGGCGCAGGCCGAGCCACATCATGCGGTTTGCACTCGATCTTATGCACGAGGTCGGGGCGGGCCGAAGCCACAATTTCTGCGGAGCTGCGCGAGAAAACCTGCAATCGCGTTGCGCTGGTCAGTGCCGCGCCCCAAGCGCTTTCCCAATCCGACAGATCGTCGGTCGAAGAGCGCTGAGACGGCTTTCGAGACTTGGCCCGAGGGCCGTTGTATTCGGGGATCTCGCGCAAGCTGTTTGGCGCACGCAGGAGCGTGTAGGCCTCGTTTAGGGGCAAGTAGTCGTGAAACAGGATATCGAGCCGCTGTCCCGCGGATAGGTCCGTCAGCAACGCAGGAATCTCAAGTGGGGCCGGATGTCCGACGCCGCAGGAGTAGATGACGTGGCGATCCGGCAGAAGCCTCAGCAGGGATAGCACCACCGCGCGATCCGATGTCTCGATCGTGCTCAAACCGAGCGGGTCGTGAAGCTCGATAGACCAGCGCGCGGCACCGCCGACGCGAAGAACGATGCCCCGCCGCCCGGCGCGAAGCTCCGAGGCGACTTCTTTGCGCAACCACATCTCCGCACCGCCGCCGAGGGAATGTCCGAGCCATATCTTGATCGGCTCGGTTTGCAGTGCTCCCGCTCGGGCCAGGGCGAGCGCGAAACGCGGGGGCGCAAGCGGATCGCTGGCGAGGAACCGATCGACGGCGCGCGGATAGCTTGGATAGCGCCTCTCGATCGTCGCCTGATTGCAGTCGAGCAGCTTTCGACGCGTTGCCGCGCCGAAGGAGGCGCTACCGCGATGTTCCACGAAGAGCGAGCCGATCCCGATATGCCGCCCGCCGAGCCGCCGCGCCTTCTGACACCAATCCGTCTCCTCCCCGTAGCCGCGCCCAAACGCAGGGTCGAATTGCGGAAGCTTGGCAAGAAAGCGCGGTGCGAGCGCCATACAAAAGCCGATCCCGGTCGGTAGTTCGGCGCGCGCCTGCACAGGATTCATGCGCGCGGCGACGGCGTCGATTTGATCGACGGCCCCGGGCGGCAGATCGCTCCGCGCTCCGGCTGTCGGCACGGACAATATCTGCGCGTCATTCGACATCGGTGTGACGCTTGCAACCTGCGGATCGGAAAGCGGAGCAACAAGCCGCGACGCCCAGCCCGCGGGCACGAGGGCATCGGAATTCAGCAAGACTACGGGGCGCTCGGGAAAGTGCCTGCGCGCCGCCCCGAACCCGCGATTAACCGATGCGACAAAGCCGAGATTTGCGTCATTTTCCAGAAGCGTCACATTGGCCCGGCCAGCACACCAATCGCGCAGAAACGGCCGCATCTCTGGATCGGTCGAGCGATCCTCGATCACGATCAGATGCCAGTCGAGATCGGTGTGCTGCACGACGCGGGCGAGCGCCTCGCGCAGCAGCGCCCGCGCGTTGAACACCGGCAACACGATCACGATCCCGGGGAACGTGGGCGGCTCAGTCGGCGACGAGCCGCGGAGAAGGTCGGACGGCAGGGTCACGCCCCGCGACAGCCCCACGAAACCGAGCGCGGATTTCACGCGAATCCCCGCGGCACCGTCGTCGTGGTTTCGCCAGCGCCAGATATCGCGAGCATGACGGGCGATTCGCCACAGGAACACCGGGGCGATGCGCAGCTGCCCCCATGCGAGGCGAACCCTGCCAATCGGCGGCAAAACCCAGCTTTCCTCACCCTGCCCATCGGCATCCGTATCGGGAATGGCCAGTTCCACCTTGTCGGGCCAGAAAGGCACGTCAAAGGCAAACTTCGCCAGCCCCGATGGATCAGGCTCGAGCGCGCAGCGCTGCGCCACGCTCCCCAACCGTAAAATCAGCTCACACGCATCGATTCGGCCTTCCAGACGAAGGCGGTTGCCGCGGAAATCGTAGCGCGTGACATGCAGCCCCCGAGCCGCCGCGTGCGGCCCCAGATCCGGCACCCTTCGCGAAATCCGGAGATTCGCATCCACATATCGCTGAAAGACACGGAAAATTCTGCCAAGCACGACGGTTCCTCGCGACAGCGCCCAAAACCGGCGTCAGAGGACGCCACTTCGGGAACGTTACGCGAACAAACGTAAATTTTCAGGAAACGGCTGGCAGGGGCAGAGGGACTCGAACCCGCGACCCTCGGTTTTGGAGACCGATGCTCTACCAACTGAGCTATACCCCTAGGCCGTGGCGTGGGTGCTAAAGTCTCACGCGACCGAAATCAAGTGCCTTTCCACCGATCTTTCGCATTTCCCCGCCGAAGAAATCGCCGTGGAACGCATGCCGGGCGCAGATCGTTTTTCTTCCGAACCTGCGCAAACTGCGCCTCAAGGAAAGGAAAGCAAATGCCCAAGATTTCCGAAGCCCGCATTCTGATCATGGCTACCGACGGTTTCGAGCAAGCCGAATTGACCGTTCCGCGCGACAAGCTGACCGAGGCCGGCGCGAAAATCGACCTCGCCTCGCTCAATGGCGAAGACATTCGCGGCTGGGACGAGACCGACTGGGGCGAGACCGTTTCGGTCCAATGCAAGATCTCCGACGTCGTCGCCTCCAACTACGATGCGATCGTTCTCCCCGGCGGTCAGATCAATCCCGACCTTCTTCGCGTCGAGAAAAGCGCGCTGGACCTGCTGCGCAGCTTCTACGACCAAGGCAAAGTCGTCGCCGCGATCTGCCACGCGCCATGGCTCCTGATCGAGACCGGCATCGCCAAGGGGCGCAAGATGACCTCGTATCATTCGGTGCGCACCGATGTCGAAAACGCCGGCGGCGACTGGGTGAACGAATCCGTGGTGTCCGACAATGGCGTCGTCACATCGCGCAACCCGAACGATCTGGAAGATTTCGTCGCCAAGATCATCGAGGAAGTGCAGGAAGGCCGCCACATGCGCGAGGCCGCCTGATCGCGCGCGACTACCGCTTCCTGCGCTTCGAATAGAGGCGCAGGAGGCCCATGACCATCAACTGCGCGGCGACAATCACCACGCAGACGACCACCAGATAATCGAACGCATTGTCGGAGTTCAGCCCCGGCATCCCGCCAATGTTGACCCCGAACAGACCGGTAAGAAACCCGAGCGGCAGGAAGATCGTGGAGACGACCGACAGGACGAAGGTGTTGCGGTTGACCCGGTCAGAGAGTTGGCTCGACAGTTCTTCGCGGAGCACCTGCGCTTGATCGCGCAGCTCGTCCATATCTTCCGAAATCCGCGTCATCTTCAGCGCTTCTTCCTCGATCTCGCGCCGCGTGACCTCGTCGATGATCGGGCTCGCCGCCTGTGTCAGACGGATCAACGCCTCGCGTTGCGGCGCGAGGTAACGCCGCGCCGCGATCACCTGCAGCCTCAAATCCAGAACGTCGCGGCGCATGTGATCGGCCTGCCCGCCATAGACCTGATCTTCCAACGCCTCGGCACGCTCGTCCAACTCGGTCTGGAACACCCCGATATTGCCGACGATATCCTCGGTCAGTCGCACGAGGAAGGTCCCCGCATCGCTGGGCCCTTTGCCGTCGCGGATCGCCGCGTTCATCCCTTCGATCGCGCGCACCCGCTTGCGTGAAATCGTCAGGATGCGCTGCCGGTCGAGATACATCCGCAGCGAGACCATATCCTCGGGGTCTTCGCCCTCGTTGAAGTTGATCGCGCGCAGGATCACCAGAAGCCCCTCGCCGATCTGACTCATCCGCGGGCGCGTATCGACGTCGAGCAACGCCTCCACCGCCTGCGGGTCGAGGTAATCCAGCTCCTCGCGAATCCAGCGCTGTGCCTGCGGATGCGTCCCGTCCAGATGCGCCCAGGCGAGCCGCTCGTCCCGCAACGCCTCGACGATGTCGGCGGGCCCGTCGGGATCGGGCGCACCCGTCAGGATATGCGAGAAGAGGATCGGGCTGTTGGTCATTCGGGCTCCGGGAGAAATCGTAGCGTTGCCCAGAGCCTAGCGTCGTTGCGCGCAGCGGCAAGCCTCTCGCTCAAGGCGCGTGTTCGGCCAGCGCCGCCACATCCCCTGCCTCCAGCGCGGGCAACGCCCTCTGGATCGCCTCCACCGGCAAGTCCCACCACGCCAGATCGAGCAATCGTGCAATCTCATCGGGGCTGAACCGGGACCGCACCACGCGCGCCGGATTGCCCGCGACGATTGCAAAGGGCGGCACATCCTGCGCGACAACCGAGCCAGCCGCCACGATCGCCCCCGCCCCGATGTGCACACCGGGCATCACCATCGTGTTGAAGCCGAGCCAGACATCCGGCCCGATCACGGTGTCGCCGATCGCGGCATTCTCCTCGAGATATTTCCCGGCCGTCTCCATGTCGAAAATCCGAAACGGATAGGTGGTGATCCCGCCCATCGGATGATTGGCCGAGGCGGTGATGAAGCGCACCCCATGCGCGATCTGCGCGAAGGGCCCGATCACCAGCCGCTCGGGGCAGCCGGGATAAAGGTAGGGCGCAAGCTCCGCCGCCGCGTCCGTCACGGGGGCAAGCGGGCTGTAATAGGCATAGCGACCGACCTCGATATTGGGATGATCGATCACCGCCTGCAGGAACACGGTCGGTTCATGCGGCGTGCCATCGGGCAGAAGAACGGGATTACGGGTATCGGGCGCAGGAAAGCGCCGCGGCAGCGGATGGGCAGACATGGAGAGACCTCTCTCGATCAGAGTTTCAGGGAAACGGGATCAGAAAAGGGTCTTGTCCATCGGAGCCTCCATCATGCGCTTCATCAGTCTAGCGCAAGCGACGGGGCCGCGCCAGCCGCCCGCTTACAGCTTGCGCGCAAGCCAGCCCTTCACCGCCTCCGCGATCTGCTCCGCCGCCTCCGGGTCGAGGTGGAAATGGTGGTCGCCCGCGATCTCGTTGCTCTCGTAATCGGCGATGAGCTCGCCCCCCCACTGCGCCAGCTCCGCCGTGCCCTCGCGCTGCGCCCGGATCCCGTCCCCGGCCCAGATGTTAAGGACCGGCGCCCGGATCGCCCGCAGCACCGCCTCCACATCGTCGCGGTCGAGCTTCACCGCCGAGCTCGCGAACAGCCGCCGGTCGCCGCGCAGATGCCAGCCCTCCGGACCTTCTTCCAGCGCACGCTCCGCCAGCGCCTCGGCCACCGCGCGCGCATTGCCCTGCCCCGCGCGGCGCGCGATATAGTCCTCACGCGTCGGGAAACTGCGCGCGGGCCGCGCCGCCTGCGTTGGCACCTCGGTCAGATAGGCGCGCAGGGTTGTGACGAAATCCTGCGCCACCGGCTCGGGGACCAGCGAATCGAGCGCGATGACCCCGCGCACCCGCTCCGGCATCGCCGCCGCCAGCAGCGCCGAGATATTGGCGCCGCGCGAATGGCCCAGCAGCACGCAGTCCTCCCAGCCCAGAGCGTCGAGCACCCGCTGGATCTGCGGCAGGTCGTCCCAGATATTGTAGCTCGCATGGGCCGCGCGATGCCCGCTCAGGCCCTGCCCGCTCAGATCGAGCGCGACGACGTGGCAACCCTCGAGCCGCGGCGCGAGCGCGGCAAAGCTGTCCGCATGATCCATCCAGCCATGCAGTGCCAAGACCGGAAGACCGTCCTCGGGCCCCCAGGCCCGCCCAGAGATCCGCAGCCCGTCCACATCCCAATGGCACTCGCGTGCCGCAGTTGCCTCTGCCATGTCCCGCATCCTCCCCCATGGTCCGCCCGCAGAAGACCTAGCGCGACATGCCCGCAATTACGACCACCCGCACAGGCCCTTCACGCAAAGCAAAAGGGCCGCCCAACCGGGCGGCCCTTCGCAAATCGCTATGATCCGAGGATCACGCGATGATTTTGGAGACGACGCCGGCGCCGACGGTGCGGCCACCTTCGCGGATTGCGAAGCGCAGACCGTCTTCCATCGCGATCGGAGCGATCAGTTCGACTTCGAACTTCAGGTTGTCGCCCGGCATGACCATCTCGGTGCCCTCGGGAAGGGTCACGGTGCCGGTCACGTCCGTCGTGCGGAAGTAGAACTGCGGACGGTAGTTCGCGAAGAACGGGGTGTGACGGCCACCTTCCTCTTTGGTGAGGATGTAGGCTTCTGCCTCGAACTTGGTGTGCGGCTTCACCGAACCCGGCTTACACAGAACCTGACCACGCTCGACGCCGTCACGGTCCACACCGCGCAGCAGCGCGCCGATGTTGTCGCCAGCTTCACCACGGTCCAGCAGCTTGCGGAACATCTCGACGCCCGTGCAGGTCGTCTTCGAGGTGTCGCGGATACCCACGATTTCCAGTTCGTCGCCGACGTTGATCACGCCACGCTCGACGCGGCCGGTCACAACCGGACCACGGCCCGAGATCGAGAACACGTCTTCGATCGGCATCAGGAAGGGCTGGTCCACGGCGCGCTCCGGCGTCGGGATGTAGCTGTCGACAGCTTCCATCAGCGCACGGATCGAGTTCTCGCCGATTTCCGGATCACGGCCTTCCATCGCGGCCAGAGCCGAACCCTTGACGATCGGGATATCGTCGCCGGGGAAGTCGTAGGACGACAGAAGTTCGCGAACTTCCATTTCCACGAGCTCGAGCAGCTCCTCGTCGTCGACCTGGTCAACCTTGTTCAGGTACACGACCATCGCCGGGATGCCGACCTGACGGCCGAGCAGGATGTGCTCGCGGGTCTGCGGCATCGGGCCGTCAGCTGCGTTCACAACCAGGATCGCGCCGTCCATCTGCGCTGCACCCGTGATCATGTTCTTCACGTAGTCGGCGTGGCCGGGGCAGTCGACGTGCGCGTAGTGACGCGACTCGGTCTCGTATTCCACGTGCGCGGTCGAGATCGTGATCCCGCGGGCCTTCTCTTCCGGCGCGCCGTCGATCTGGTCATACGCGCGGAAATCACCGAAATACTTCGTGATCGCAGCCGTCAGCGTCGTCTTGCCGTGGTCAACGTGGCCAATCGTGCCGATGTTGACGTGCGGTTTGTTACGTTCAAACTTTTCCTTTGCCATCTCGCGGGGCGCCTCTGGTTAGGGGGCCGCTAGCAGCGAGCCCGAGTCAATATCGCGCGCTACCTATTGCGCTGGCGGGGAAAAATCAAGCCCGGAATGCAGGGTTTCCCCTGTCTGTGTTCGCGGTTTCCCTTGGGCGGCGACCGGCGCCGCACTACCATCTCTCCATGGATTACGCTGCGACAGACGACACCCACCGCCTTCCGGCCCGCGCGCCCCTTGCCGAGCATCCGCTGGGCATCTTCGCGAGCTTCCGCGCTGCGCGGCGCAACCTGTTGGAAATCATACCGGAACTGGCGACCCATGCGCCGATCATCTCGGGCAATACCGGGGCGCGCTGGCATATGGTGATGGACCCCGACAGCCTGCGCCACATCCTCAAGACGCGCGTCGAGGATTATCCGAAATCGGTGGTGACCAAACTCATTCTCGGCCCTGCCGTTGGGGAAGGGCTGTTCGTCGCAGAAGGGGCCGAATGGCGCTGGCAGCGCCGCGCCGCCTCTCCGGTCTTCGCCGCGCGCAACATGGAGGCGCTCGCCCCCGTCATGGGCGCCGCAGCGGAGGCCTCTGCCGCACGTATCAGCATCGCCGCCGATACCGGCCGCGCGGTGGACCTGCATCAGGAAATGGTGGCCGCGACCTTCGAGGTGATCTCGGACGTGACCTTCTCGGGCGACGAGGGCTTCGACCGTGCCGCGATCCATCGGGCGATCGACGCCTATATCGCGCAGACGGCGAAGGTGTCGCTTCTGGATCTCTTCGCCCTGCCCGCCTGGGTGCCGCGCCCGCATCGGGTGATCTCCTCAGGCGTCGTGCGCGACCTCAAGCGCCATGCCGACCGCGCGATCGAGGCCCGGCGCGCGGGCGAGGCGAAAGCTGTGCCCGACCTTCTGGACCTGCTCGATGGCGCGCAGGACCCCGAAACCGGCCGCGAGATGAGCCCCGCCGAGCTGCGCGACAACCTGCTGACCTTCATCGTCGCAGGCCACGAGACGACCGCGCTGACGCTCGCCTGGGCGCTCTATCTCTGCGCCTTCGACCCGGAGGTGCAGGAGGCCGCCCGCAGCGAGGCGCAGGCCGCGCTTGGCGCGCGCGCAGCGACCGTCGACGACCTCCCCCGCATGCCCCTCATCGCGCAGATCGTGAACGAGAGCCTGCGCCTCTACCCGCCTGCGGGCTTCCTGTCGCGCACGGCGCGCAAACCCGACACGCTTCTGGGGCGCGAGGTGCGCGCGGGCGACACGGTGATGCTGCCGATCTACGCGCTCCACCGCCACCACGCGCTGTGGGACGACCCGCATGCCTTCCGCCCGGACCGTTTCGCCAATCCGACGCATGACCGCTTCGCCTTCCTGCCCTTCGGGGCCGGGCCGCGGATCTGCATCGGCGCAGGCTTCGCGATGCAGGAGGCGCAGATCATCCTCGCCACGCTCCTCGCCCGGTTCCGCTTCACCGCCGTGCCGGGGCGCGAGCCTGTGCCGGAGATGATCCTGACCACGCGCCCAAAGGGCGGCATCTGGCTGACAGCGGAGCGCGCGTGACGGGCGAGAGCAAACACTCACCCTTCGCCTTGGCGAAAATATCCCGGGGGTGAATTGCCCGACAGGGCAAGAGGGGGCAGCGTCCCCTGCCGGATCGCCCGGGCCTGCCCGGACGATCCCTCAGGCAAAGCCTCAGGTGAACCTGTTATCCCGCGGGAAGCCACGCGGCGCCATACGGCCCGCCGAGGCCCGCTTGCCGGTCCATTCGGCGAGATCGGTCTCGGTCCGGGTGCGGCCAGCCGGGTCCTTCCAGCTCAGACCATCGGCCAGGGTGAAGGTCTTCGCATCGCTCAGCCCCCCATCCTTGTATTTCTGCAGCCGGACGCCCTTGCCGCGCGCCATTTCGGGCAGTTCTTCCAGCGGGAAGACCAGCAGCTTGCGGTTCTGACCGACGCAGGCAACCGTGTCGCCGTCGATCTTCGAGCAGACGGTGGTTTTCGCCGCGCCCTTCATGTTCAGAACCTGCTTGCCCGATTTAGTCTGCGCCACGAGCTCCTCGCCCGGACAGACGAAGCCGTCGCCATCCGAGGAGGCCAGCAGGTATTTCTCGCCCGCCTTCGGCAGCAGCAGATGCGTCACCTCCGCCTCGTTGGGCAGATCGACCATCAGCCGCAGCGGCTCGCCCATGCCGCGCCCGCCGGGCAGATTCGCGCCCAGCACGGTATAGGCACGACCGTTCGAGCCCATCGCGACGATCCGGTCCGTGGTCTCGGCATGCATGGCGAACATCGGCCCGTCGCCATCCTTGAACTTCACCTCGGCATCGAGCGCGTTGTGGCCCTTCATCGCCCGGATCCAGCCCATCTTCGACAGGATCACGGTGATCGGCTCACGCTCGATCATCGCCTCGATCGGCACTTCCTCGACCTCGCCGGCCTCGGCGAAGCCGGTGCGTCGCGCGCCGCCCTCGGCATTGCGGCCGAATTTCTTGTCGATGTCTTTCAGCTCACCGCCGATCGTCTTCCATTGCAGTTTTTCGGAAGCGAGTAAGTCTTCCAGCCCCGAGCGCTCCTCGATCAGCGCATCACGCTCACGCTTGAGCTCCATTTCCTCGAGCTTGCGCAGACTGCGCAGGCGCATGTTGAGGATCGCTTCGGCCTGCACGTCGGACAGCTCGAACTCGGCCATCAGCATCGCCTTGGGCTCGTCCTCGTAGCGGATGATCTCGATCACCCGGTCGAGGTTCAGGAAGGCGATGATGTAGCCTTCGAGCACTTCGAGACGCGCATCGATCTTGTCCATCCGGTGCTGCGAGCGGCGCAGCAGCACCTCGCGCCGGTGATCGAGGAAGGCGCGCAGCACCTCCTTGAGCGAGCAGACCTTCGGCACCCGCCCGTCGATCAGCACGTTCATGTTGAGCGAGAACCGGACCTCCAGATCGGAGTTCTTGAACAGCATCCCCATCAGCATCTCAGGCTCGACGGTGCGCGATTTCGGCTCGAGCACGATGCGGATATCGTCGGCGCTCTCGTCGCGCACATCGGCCAGCGCGGGTACCTTGCGGGTCTGGATGACCTCGGCCAGACGCTCGATCAGCTTGGATTTCTGCACCTGATAGGGGATCTCGGTCACGACGATCTGCCATTGACCGCGACCCAGCTCCTCCTTCTCCCAACGCGCCCGCAGGCGGAACGCGCCGCGGCCCGTGCGATAGGCGTCGCGGACATTCTCGGGCGGCTCGACCAGCACACCGCCGGTCGGGAAATCGGGGCCGGGGATATGCTCGACCAGCTCGTCATCGGTGATGCCGGGGCGCTTTATCATCTCCAAAAGCGCCTCGACCAGCTCGCCGAGATTGTGCGGCGGGATGTTCGTGGCCATGCCGACCGCGATGCCGCTTGCGCCATTGGCCAGCAGATTCGGGAAGGCGGCGGGCAGCACGACCGGCTCGGTCAGCGTGCCGTCGTAGTTCGGGCGGTAATCGACTGCGTCTTCGGCAAGACCTTGCAAAAGCGCCTCGGACGGAGAGGCAAGACGCGCCTCGGTGTAACGCGAAGCTGCCGGGTTATCGCCGTCGATATTGCCGAAATTGCCCTGCCCGTCGACGAGCTTGTAGCGCATCGCGAAATCCTGCGCGAGACGCGCCATCGCGTCGTAGATCGCGGCATCGCCATGGGGGTGGTAGTTCCCCATCACGTCGCCCGAGATTTTCGCGGATTTCCGGAAACCGCCGGTCGGCGACAGCTTCAGCTCGCGCATCGCGAAGAGGATGCGCCGATGCACCGGCTTCAACCCGTCGCGCGCATCGGGCAGCGCCCGGTGCATAATCGTCGAGAGCGCATAGGTCAGATAGCGCTCGCCGATCGCGCGGCTCAGCGGTTCGGAACTGGTGGAGAGGGGATTTTCTTCGTCACTGCTCATGCGGATTTACTAAAGCCGCGCCCGATCCCGGTCCAGCGGGAAAAGCAGGAATAGGAATTTCCATGGAACTTTTCCCCCGTCGGCGGAATTTCACCGACCTAGAGCAGAGAGAATCGTGTTAATATTTTCACGCTTCCCCAGCTGCCAATCGGAATCAGGGGGTTGATCATGGGCAAGTTGTTGCTGACCACTTTGGCGGGTATTTACGCCGTTATGGCCATCGCCGGACGCGACGTTCCCGGGAACGTCGAACAGGCCTCTGCGGCCACGTCGAATGACACCGTACAGGTCTCACGCGCCGCGAGCGATAATCAAGAGCTTTCGGCCAGCGAAGCTCCTCAAATTGTCGCGAAGGCTGCCGCCGCATCGCAAGCCAACACGCCGAAGATCGAGAAAGCCTCGTTGATCACCCGCGTCACGCCGAACGCGCGGATGCCGGGCCCCGAGCTCAAACCGTCGCCGGAATATCGCGACACCTCGGCGCCGAAAGTCGAGGGCGGCACGCTCTGGAGCGTGTCTGCCAATGCGCTCAACGTGCGCTCCGGCCCGTCCACCAGCGACAGCGTGATCGACCGCGTCCGCAAGAACGACGAAGTGCTCGTCGTGGCCGAAATCGGCGGTTGGGCGAATGTAAAGATCGAGGGCGACGGCACCGAAGGCTGGGTCTCGAAGAAGTACCTGCGCCCGGCAAATTGACCTAAAGCGGCCTGCCAGCCGCTAAAATCTTGCCTTTTCAAATGGCTCGAAATACCCCCGTCGGAGGCAAATCTCCGGCGGGTTTTTCTTTGCGCTGCCGGATCAGAGGGAAGGCGCGCGCATGGCCAAGACGATCCTTATCACTGGATGCTCCTCGGGCATCGGCTATGACGCGGCCCACGGGCTTAAAGCCGCGGGCTGGAAAGTCTTCGCCACCTGCCGCCGTGAAGAGGATTGCGAGCGCCTGCGCTCCGAAGGGCTGATCTCCTTCCAACTCGACGTGGCCGATCCCGAAAGCATCGAGGCTGGCTTCAACGAGGCACTGGCGCGCGGGCACGGTCGGCTCGACGCGCTCTACAACAACGCAGCCTTCGCCTGCCCCGGCGCTGCGGAGGACATCCCCCCCGGCGCGCTGCGCGAGATTTTCGAGACCAACCTGTTCGGCCTGCACGACCTGACGACCCGCGCGATCAAGGTGATGCGCGCGCAGGGCGACAATGGCGAGGGGCGCATCCTGCAATGCTCCTCGGTGCTGGGCTTCGTCGGGCTGAAATGGCGCGCGGCCTATGCCTCGACGAAATTCGCGCTGGAAGGGCTGACCGATGTGATGCGGCTCGAGATGGCCGATACGAATATCAAGATCGTGCTGATCCAGCCCGGCCCGATCACCTCGAAAATCCGGGTCAATTCGATCCCGCCTTTCGAGAAATGGGTGGATTGGGAGAACTCCGCCCGCCGCGCGCAATACGAGGGAAGTCTGCTCAAGCGCCTCTACCAAAGCCGCGGCAAGCCCGACACGTTCGAACTGCCCCCCTCCGAGGTGACCAAGGCGATCCTCAAGGCGCTCGAGGCCCCGAACCCGAAGCCGCGCTACAAGATCACCACGCCGACCAAGGCAATCAGCGTCGTGCGCCGCTTCCTGCCGGACCGGATGCTCGACTGGGTGCTGGACAAGGGCTGAAAATCCTTTCGCATTTTCGTGATCTCCAGCTATGTCTTGAGCCCAGAGGGAGAGAGACTACATGCGCAACGACCCGTTATTTTATGTCGTCGCTCTGGCGAGTTTGGCGGTTCTGGTGATCTTGATGATCGGCATCGCGGGCTTCGGACGCGGGGGCGATTTCAACAAGAAACATGCCAACAAGCTGATGCGGTTGCGCATTGCCGCCCAGGCGGTCGCGATCGCGCTGATCCTGTTGTTCGTTTATCTTAGAAGGGGTGGCTGATGGTCGTTCTCAATCGCATCTACACGCGCACCGGCGATGCCGGGGAAACCGCGCTCTCGAACGGGGTGCGTGTCGCCAAACATTCCGCGCGCGTGACCGCCTATGGCACCGTGGACGAGCTGAATGCGACCGTGGGCATTGCGCGCCTGCATGCAGATGAGGCGCTGCAAAAGCAGCTCTCCGTGATCCAGAACGACCTCTTCGATCTGGGCGCCGATCTGGCGCGGCCCGATATGGAGCATGACGACGAGGCGGGCTACCCGGTCCTGCGCATGGTCGAGTCCCAGGTGACCCGGCTCGAGACCGAGATCGACGCGATGAACAAGAAGTTGGAGCCGCTGCGCAGCTTCATCCTGCCCGGCGGCACGCCGCTTGCCGCGCACCTTCACATGTCGCGCACCGTGGCGCGCCGCGCCGAGCGTGAAACCGTCTCGCTGGCCGCAATCGAAGGTGTGAACGAATGGGCGGTGAAATATCTCAACCGCCTGTCCGACTGGTTCTTCGTCGCAGCCCGGATCGCGAATGACGACGGCAAGGACGATGTGTTGTGGGTTCCCGGAGCGAACCGCTGACGAAGTCAGTGGCGGGGCTTCCGGTGGAAGCACCGGCGAAGGGAAGGGGAAGCCGCTAAGCGCCTCCCTATAGGAAGCTCTGCGGATCGATATCGACCGCGAGCCGCGCATTCGTCGGCAGCTTCAGCCCCTTGAGCCAAGCCTTGAGCGCGCCCTGTAGCGGCGCGCTTTTCTCTGCCTTCACCAAGAGCCGCACCCGATGCCGCCCACGCACCCGCGCGATCGGCGCAGGCGCCGGCCCGAAGACCTGCGCCCCGATCCGGCGAAGCGCGGCATCGTTGCGCGCGAGGTGGTTGCCCACCTCAAACAGCGGCTGCAAATCCGGCCCCGACAGGATGATCCCCGCCATCCGCCCGTAAGGCGGCACACCCTGCGCCTGCCGCGCGGCGGCCTCCTGCGCCCAGAACGCCTCCTCGTCGCCGCCCAGAATCGCGCGGATCACCGGATGCTCGGGCTGATAGGTCTGCAATAGCGCCGCGCCCTTCTCCTCGGCGCGGCCAGCCCGGCCCGCCACCTGCCGCATCAGCTGGAACGTCTTCTCCGCCGCGCGCAGGTCCGACCCCTGCAGCCCCAGATCAGCATCGATCACCCCCACCAGCGTCAGCCGCGGGAAGTTATGCCCCTTCGCCACGATCTGCGTGCCGATGATGATATCCGCCTCGCCCTGCGCGATCTCCGCGATCTTCTCCTTCAGCGCGCGGGCCGAGCCGAACAGGTCCGAGGACAGCACCGCCAGACGCGCCTCGGGGAAGCGCTCCGCGACTTCCTCGGCCAGCCGCTCCACCCCCGGCCCGACGGGTGCCAACTTGCCCTCCACCTCGCAGCTCGGACATTTCACCGGGATCGGCTTGGTCTCGCCGCATTGGTGGCAGACGAGCCGCTTGAGGAAACGGTGCTCCACCATCCGCGCGTCGCAATGGTCGCAGCCGATCTGATGCCCGCAGGCGCGGCAGATCGTGACCGGCGCATAGCCGCGACGGTTGAGAAACAGCATCGCCTGCTGCCCCTCGGCAACCCGCGCCAGAACCTCCTTCACCAGCGTCGGCCCGATCCAATGCGCGCTCTCGATCGCCTCGTCGCGCATGTCGATCGTGCCCATCTCGGGCAGTTCCGCCGTGCCGAACCGCGCGCCCAGATCGAGCCGTTGATATTTCCCGGCCTCTGCATTCGCCCATGTCTCGAGGCTTGGCGTCGCCGAGGCCAGCACCACCTGCGCGGAACAGCCCGAGGCGCGCAGCACCGCCATGTCGCGGGCGTTATAGAGAACGCCCTCCTCCTGCTTGTAAGAGCTGTCATGCTCCTCATCGACCACGATCAGCCCCAGATCGCGGAACGGCAGGAACAGCGCCGAGCGCGCGCCGACGACAAGCTGCACCTCGCCCGCACCGCAGGCCTTCCACAGCCTGCGCCGCTCGCTCTGCGTGACGCCGGAATGCCATTCGCCGGGACGCGCGCCGAACCGCGCCTCGACCCGCGAGAGAAATTCCGAACTCAGCGCGATCTCGGGCAGCAGCACCAAAGCCTGCCGCCCCTTGCGCAGACATTCCGCGACCGCCTCCAGATAGACCTCCGTCTTGCCCGAGCCGGTCACGCCCTTCAGAAGCGTCGTCGAATAAGCCCCGGAGCCCGCGCGTAAAGCCTCCGCCGCCGTGGTCTGTGCCTCCGACAGCGCCTTGCCGGGCCGCGCCGGATCGAGCCGCGGGAACGGCTGATCGCGCGGCACCTCCGCCTCGATCAGCGCGCCGGTCTTCACCAGCCCTTTGACCACCTGCGTCGTCACCCCGGCCAGATGCGCCAGCTCGCTGAGGTAGAAGCCCGCACCGCCATGCTCTTCCAGCAGCTCCAGCACCCGCGCCCGCGCATCGGTCATCCGCGACGGCTCCCGATCACCCAGCCGGTAAATCGTTCGCATCCCCGGCGGGTCGCCCAAGCCCGGCGCCCGCGTCGCAAGCCGCAGCACCTGCGGGAGCGGCGTCATCGTGTATTCCGCCATCCGCTCCAAAAACACCCGCAGCTCGTCGCGCATCGGCGGCACGTCGAAGACCCGGTTCACCGCGCGCAGCTTGGCGGCGTCGAAACCGCCCTCGCCCGGTCCCCAGACCACGCCCAGCACTTTGCGCGGCCCCAGCGGCGCCTCGACGAAAGCCCCGTTGTAGCAGCCACCCTCCGGCGCGCGATAATCGAGCGGGCGCCCGATCGGCTCCGCCGTCAGTACCGCGACCCGCGCGCCCTCTTCGAACCAACCGGGTTCAGACATCGCCATGCCTTCCAACTGCACTAAATATCCCGGGGAGCGGCGAAGCCGCGGGGCGGAGCCCCCGTCCTGCTGCGACCTCTTTCGCCGTCGCCACTTTTGCGCTAACACGCTCGCGACTGCTGCCAAGGAGAGCTGCCATGAAATTCTTCGTCGATACCGCCGACACCGCCGCGATCAAGGAACTCAACGATCTGGGCATGGTCGATGGCGTGACCACCAACCCGTCGCTGATCCTTAAATCGGGCCGCGACATTCTCGAAGTCACCAAGGAAATCTGCGACATGGTCCACGGGCCGGTCTCGGCCGAAGTCGTGGCCACCGAAGCCAAGGACATGATCGAAGAAGGTATGAAGCTCGCCAAGATCGCCCCCAATATCGCGATCAAGGTTCCGCTGACCTGGGACGGCCTGACCGCTTGCAAGGCTTTCGCATCCGAAGGCCACATGGTCAATGTCACGCTGTGCTTCTCGACCGCGCAGGCGATCCTCGCCGCGAAGGCGGGCGCGACCTTCATCTCGCCCTTCATCGGCCGTCTCGACGACATCAACCTCGACGGGATGCAGCTGATCGAGGACATCCGCACGGTCTATGACAACTACGACTTCACGACCCAGATCCTCGCCGCGTCGATCCGTTCGGTGAACCACATCAGCGACGCTGCCCGCATCGGCGCCGACGTGATCACCGCACCGCCGGCGGTCATCAAGTCGATGGTCAACCACCCGCTGACCGATAAGGGTCTGGCCCAGTTCCTCAAGGACTGGGAAGCGACCGGCCAGAAGATCTGATCTTCTCGCGTGAGTCCGATACAGCAAAGGCCCGCCTCTCCGGCGGGCCTTTTTCGTCGAACGGGCCGATTTTTTCGACTGCGTCGCGGGGCGCATCGTGTATGCTTGGAAAAAATGATGCATCGACCAGCGACGAGACAGGCATGACCGAACCGGCCCTCGTGGAGCAACTCCGCGACAAGATCATTTCCGACCCTGACGTGATTCTCGAGGACCGCGACCTGATGCGGGCGCTGATCGCTGCGAACGAGGCCGCGATGGGCGGCAATATCGTCGATCTGCGCGGCGCGGCCATGTCCCGGCTCGAGGCGCGGCTCGACCGGCTGGAAGACACCCACCGGTCTGTCATCGCGGCGGCCTATGAGAACCTCGCGGGCACGAACCAGATTCACCGCGCGGTGCTGCGGATGCTCGACCCGCATGACTTCCAGTCCTTCCTGTCCAACCTCGCGACCGAAGTGGCCGAGATCCTGCGCGTCGACGCGGTGCGCCTCGTGCTGGAAAGCCACCAGAACGAGAACGACCCGGCGCTGCGCCAGCTGGGCGAGGTGCTCTGCGTGGCCGAACCCGGCTTCATCACCGAATACATGCGCGGCGGGCGTGGCGGGCAACCGCGACAGGTCGTGCTGCGCCAGACCGTGCCGGGCTCCGAGGCGATCTTCGGCGAGACGGCGAACTGGGTGCGCTCCGAGGCGCTGATGCAACTCGATCTGGGCGAAGGCCGCCTGCCCGGCATGCTGGTCATGGCCGCCGAGGACCCGCATCAGTTCAAACCGTCGCAAGGCACCGACCTTCTGGCCTTCTTCGCAGGCGTATTCGAACGCACGATGCGCCGCTGGCTGGATTGATGGCGGAGCCGTCCGCAGGGTTGCAAGACGCGCTCGCCGAATGGCTGAGCCATTTGCGCGGGCTGCGCGACGCCTCCGATCACACTATCACCGCCTACCGGCACGACGTGGCGAGCTTCTTGGGTTTTCTGCAAACCCATCATGGCGAGAGCCTGGGCACCGCCCGGATCGCAGAACTTGGCCCCTCCGATATGCGGGCCTGGATGGCGCATGAACGCGGCCGAGAGGTCTCGTCGCGCTCGCTCGCCCGCGCGCTTTCTTCGGTGAAAAGCTTCATCCGCTGGCTCGCCGATCGCGACGGGTTCGACGCGAGCCATATTCTCTCGACCCGCAGCCCGAAATATCAGCGCAAACTGCCGCGCCCGCTGAACGAGGACGCCGCGGCCGGGATGATCGAACAGGTCGACACGCAGGCGATGGAACCGTGGATCGCCGCGCGCGACGCCGCCGTGCTGACCCTGCTTTATGGCTGCGGGCTGCGAATCTCCGAAGCGCTCGCCCTACGCGCCGAGGCTCATCCTCTGCCCGAGGTGCTGCGCATCCGCGGCAAGGGCGACAAGGAGCGGCTTGTGCCGGTCGTGCCCGCCGCCCGCGAGGCGGTCGCGGAGTACATGCGCCTGTGCCCCTACCCCGCCGAGCCGGATGCGCCCTTGTTCTACGGCGCACGCGGAAAGCCGCTCAATCCGCGCATGATTTCCAAGGCGATGGAGCGGGCGCGCATGTCGCTGGGCCTGCCCTCCACGGCGACCCCGCACGCGATGCGCCACAGTTTCGCGACGCATTTGCTGGCGGCCGGCGGCGACCTGCGCGCCATTCAGGAACTGCTGGGCCATGCGAGCCTCGGCACGACCCAAATCTACACCGCCGTCGATGCCGCGCGGCTGATGGAAATCTACGACAAGAGCCATCCGCGCGCCTGAAGTTCGCTTGCCCCTGCGTCGCAAATCCGGCATCACGGGCAGATGGATATCCGCATCAAAGCCCTGTTCGTTCACCTCCTCACCGCCACCGGCGCCGTGCTGTCGATGCTCGCGCTTCTCGCGGCTGCGGAGGGCGAATGGGCGCTGATGTTCCTCTGGCTCGTCACCGCATTCTTCGTCGACGGGATCGATGGCCCGCTCGCGCGGCGCTATGATGTGAAGGCGAATTTCCCGCTTTATGACGGCGTCCTGATGGACCTGATCATCGACTATCTGACCTATGTCTTCATCCCCGCCTTCGCGCTGTTCCAGTCGAGCCTGCTGCCGGGATGGACGGGCTGGCTCGCGATCATCGCGATCACCTATGGCAGCGTCGTCTATTTCTCCGACACCCGGATGAAGACGAAGGACAACTCGTTCCAGGGCTTCCCGGGCGCGTGGAACATGCTGGTGCTGGTGCTGTTCGCGCTCAAGCCCGGCTATTGGACGATCCTTCTCGTCGTCGTGGCGCTCGCCATCGCGATGTTCCTGCCCCTCAAGTTCATTCACCCGGTGCGCACGAAGCGCTGGCGCGTAGTCTCCTTGCCGATGGCGCTTTTGTGGACGTTCTTCGCGGGCTGGGCCGCATGGGTCGACTTCGATCCGGCAAGCTGGGCGCATTGGGGGCTGGTCGTCACGTCCATCTACCTGCTGCTCGTCGGCATCGTGCAACAAATCGTTCCCGAAAGACGTTGATCCTGCGGTGGCCGTACCGGCTACCCGCACCAACATCTTTCAGGAGGCCACATGCGTCGTACTCTCGCGCTCCTCGTTCTCGCCCTCTCCGGGCACGCGGCTATCGCCGCGCCGGACTACCTCGACGACCGCTCGACCCCCGCGGCGCTGGTCCGCTCGCTCTACAATGCGATTTCGCTGCAACAATATGCCCGCGCCTGGAGCTATTTCGCCGATGCCGAAAAGGAGCGCGATTACGCGGATTTCGCGAAAGGCTATGCCGATACCGCGGCGGCTTCGGTCACGGTCGGCCCGGTGACATCGGAAGGCGCGGCGGGCTCGATTTACACTACGCTCGGGGTGACGGTGACGGCGCGGACCACCGATGGCAATACCGAAAGCTTCGGTGGTTGCTACGTCGTCCGCCAGATTCAGCCCGCAATCCAAGAGCCACCTTTCACACCCCTTCAGATCGAAGACGGGCATCTCGTGCCGCGGCCCGCGGACGACGCCATGCCGAGCAGCTGCGACGCGCAAGGCAAGCCGCAATTCTGAGCGCTCAGACCCGCGTCAGCACCACGCCCGAGACGATCAGCAGCGCCGCCAGCGCCTTCGTCATCCGCATCTTCTCGCCGAAGACGAGCCAGCCGATCAGCACCGCGAACAGGATCGAAGTCTCGCGCAGGGTCGCGACCAGCGCGATCGGCGCGCGGGTCATCGCCCAGATCGAGATCGCATAGGCCGCATAGGAAGCCGCTGCCCCTAGCGTCGCGATCCCCCATTCGCGTGGCGCGGCGCGCAACATCGCGGTCCCGCGCAGCCCGACCATGCCCGTCGCGAAGAACACGCCGCCCAGCACCATGATCCATCCGACATAGCCCACGGGCTCGCCCGAGATGCGCGCACCCATCCCGTCGACCAGCGTATAGCTCGCGGTCGCCAGCGCGGAGCCCAGCGCATAGGGCAGCAGGCGGCGGCTTTCGCCATCGGTGAACACGCCGCGCGCCATCAGGGCGATTCCGAGCCCCAGCACCGCGATCCCCGCATATTCGAGCCCGCTGATCGCATCGATCGCCAGCGCAGCAGAGACGATCGCCACCATCATCGGCGCGGTTCCGCGCGCGATCGGGTAGACCCGGCTCAGATCGCCCTGCTCATAGGCATGGGCGAGGAAGAACTTGTAGCCGAAATGGATCACCCCCGCGGCGAGGATCCAGCCCAGCGCGGCGCTGTCCGGCAAGGGGCGCGACAAAGCCACGACAAGCCCGATCAGAGCCTCGGCAATGGACAGCATCACCATGGCGCGGATTTTCGAGCCGCCCAGGCGGATCAGCGCATTCCACAGGGCATGCAGGAAGGCCGCGCCCAGCACCGCCGCCATGATCGTCAAACTCATATCCGCGCCCTTCTCTGCCCGACCGGCCATCGGTAGCTCCGGGTCATGACGAGGGCAAGCCGCCCCGTGCAGGGGTCCGCAATCGCGGCGCATGGCCGGGAGGGGATTGCGAAACGGGGCGCGCTCGGGCTATGGCCGCTCCATGCCGAGATACGCGTTCAAAATCGAATATGACGGGGGGCCCTTTGCCGGGTGGCAGCGTCAGGCCGACCAGCCTTCGGTGCAGGGCGCGGTCGAGGCGGCTTTGGCGAAGCTCGAACCCGGCCCCCATACGATCGCGGCGGCTGGTCGCACCGATGCGGGCGTTCACGCCACTGGGCAGGTCGCCCATGCCGATCTGACGAAGGATTGGGACCCGTTCCGGCTGTCGGAGGCGCTGAATTATCACCTGCGCCCCGCGCCGGTCGCGATCCTCGCCTGCGCCCGGGTCGAAGACGAATTCCACTCCCGGTTTTCTGCACTAGAGCGGCGCTACCTGTTCCGGCTCGTGCAACGCCGCGCGCCGGTGACCCATGATCGCGGGCTGGTCTGGCAGGTGCTCAACCCGCTCGATATCGAGGCGATGCGCGAAGGGGCCGCGCATCTGATCGGGCATCATGACTTCACCACTTTCCGCTCGACCATGTGCCAGTCGAACTCTCCAGTTAAAACGCTCGACGAGATCCGGATCGAGTCGCTCGACATCCCGCATGGGCGCGAGGTCCGGTTTCATTTGCGCGCGCGCAGCTTCCTGCACAATCAGGTCCGCTCGATCGTCGGCACGCTGGAGCGCGTCGGCGCCGGATCCTGGCCGCCCGAGCGCGTGGGCGAAGCGCTCGCCGCGCGCGACCGCGCCGCTTGCGGACCGGTCTGCCCGCCGCAGGGCCTCTATCTAAGCGCGGTCGGCTATCCCCACGATCCTTTCGCCTGACGCGACCCGAGCGCCCGGCGGGGCGGGACGCATTGGCGTTGGCAGGGCGATGCCGCGCGTCTGAGCGAGAGCGAAGCTCCGGCCCTCTGTCACGGAACACGCGACCCGGCTTCCAGGCGTTCCATCTTGCCAGCACATCTCGCTATCGGCCGGCTCGATATCGCGTTCTTCCGCACTTGGTGCGCTGAACGCCTCACCTAGACATGGCGCGGGGACTTGGCTCTCCTCGCCGCGCAGCCGTGACATGAGCGCCTCCAGCCGCTCCCGGCAACGCTGCGCCACAGCCACATCTAGATCACGCAGAAGCAGGGCGGTCCCGCGCTCCGAGAGGTGGGCCACGGCGGCATGCCTGATCTTCGGATGCGCGGTCGCGCGGCTATGCGCGCCGGTCACGGGTGCCTCGTGCAACTTCTCCCCCCTCCGCAAACCGATCCGCAACAACTCGATCTCGCCGTCTGGACAGTCTGGCCCGCGCAGCCGTAACCCGCGCGCCTCGACCATCTGCCGGGCGAGATCGCCGATCCGGATCGGTGCGCCCATATCGAGCGCATAGACCCGCCCCGAGACCTCCCAGCGGCCCGCGATCAGCACGAGCCGCGCCGCTTCGGCGATGGTCATGAAATAGCGTGTGGCGTCAGGATCGGTGAGCGTGATCGGGCCGCCTTGGGCGATCTGCCGCTCGAAGATCGGCACGACCGATCCAGACGAGCCGATCACATTGCCGAAGCGCACGATCGAGAAAACCGTCGCGCCCACGCGGGTCGCAAGATCCTGCACCACCAGCTCGGCCATTCGTTTCGACGCGCCCATGACCGAGCTCGGTGCAATCGCCTTGTCGCTGGAAATCAGCACGAACCGCGCAACTTTCGCCGCCCGCGCGCCCCGTGCGAGGCAGACCGTGGCGGTGACGTTATTCGCGAATCCGGAAAGCGGGTTTTCTTCCACGAGCGCGACGTGCTTGTAAGCGGCGGCGTGGAACACAGCGTCGATCGCCTCGCGTGCGAAGATCTCCCGCACCAGCGCCGCGTCCCCGGCGGAGCCGAGCCGGGTGACGAGATCGACACCCGCGCGGGCGGCGAGCGGCGTCAGGTCGGACAGTAGAGCGAACAGCGCGGGTTCCGAGAGTTCGAGCAGGACGAGTTTCGTCGGGCCACAGGCGAGAATCTGACGACAAAGCTCTGCCCCGATGGAGCCGCCCGCCCCCGAGATGAGCACGGATTTTCCGCAGTAGAACTCCGCCTCGGGCGGGTCGCCCCCGGTGATCTCGCAGCGGCCCAGCCAACGCTCGGGGCGCACCGGTTCGAGCCGCGCGGCAAGATCCGCGCCGCCGACCAGCAGGGCGAAATCCGGCAGCGCCTCGCAGCGCAATCCACGGCGCGAGAGGTCACGCGCCAGCGCGGCCTTGCGCGGCTCGGGCAGGCGCGGATCGGCGAGGACGACGCGATCGACATTGAACTTGCGGATCAGCGCCTTGCGCGCCGCGGGACCCAGAACCGGCACCCCGTCCAACGTCGCGCCGCGCAAAACCGGGCTGTCGTCGAGATAGGCGCAGGTCAAGAACCCGGATCGGTCGCGCAACGCCCGTGCCAACGCGATCCCCTCCGGCGTCGCACCGTAGATCGCGATGCGCGAGACGACGTTCGAGCGTCGATAAAGCCGTCCCGTCAGCGCCAGAAGCGCCCGGCGCTGGACCACGATGCCCGATAGAAACGCGCAACCGAAGAAGAGCGCAGTGCCGCCACCCTGCCATCCGAGGCCGACCCAGAGGGTCAGTGCAAGAAGGCAGGAGAGGACGACCGACTTTCCCGCCCCCAGCATGGCGAAGTCCTTCAGGGGCAGGCGCGCCAAGCCGGTGCCAAGGCTTGCCACCGCGGCGAGACCGCTCCCGATCAGGACCAGGAGCCAGGCATTCTCCCCGAGGCTCCAGCGGCTCAAGGCACGCGTGAGTTGCAACACCAACGCAAGGCACGCCATCGCGAGCAGCGCATCGAGCGTCGCGATGACAGCCGCCTTGCGCGGGCGCGACAGCGCGATCAGGCGCGTCGCGATCTTGTCGGTTAGCGCTTCCCTCACGCGATCCCTCCGCGCAGAGTTTGCCAGATCAGCGCAAGATCGAGCCGCCACGAGGCCTGTCTTTGGTAAAGCAGATCGAGCCGGGCTTTCTCGGGGACGCAAGCCTGATCGTAGATTCGTCGCGCTTCTTCGGCTGTCCGACATCGCGCCAGCAGACGCGCCTCTTTTTGTGCGAACTGCACGCTCGCGAGCCCGGTGATCCCCGGGGGGCTTGCGAGCACCTGCGCGTAGAGCTGCGGGAAACGCGCAACCACCTCGCGCAGCGGAGGGCGCGGTCCGACGAAGCTCATATCGCCGCGAAGTACGTTCCAGATTTGCGGCAACTCATCCGCGTGGCACCGGCGCAGGATCTGCCCAAGCGGGGTGATCCGCGCGCGCTTATGCCCGGCGGTGATGCCGTGATCGCCCGCCTCCGCCTCCATCGTGCGGAACTTCCACATCTGAAAGCTGCGCGTGGGACTGTGCATCCGTTCGCCGCCGTAGAACCACGGTCGCCCCTGCACCAGTGCAACCGCCAACCAGACCAGCACGATCAGCGGCAAGACCACGGGCAGCGCCAGCACCGCCAGCGTCAGATCGAAGAGACGTTTACGCCTGCGCCGGGCCGGGGTCATGCCAAATCTCCAGTTACGGGTAGCCACAAGGGGCGAAACTTCCGCAAGCCTAGGCAGGTCGCGGTTGCCATGCGGTTAACGCTCAACCGCACCGAGACGCGACCGGACCTTACGACACCTGACACCGATACAATCGGTCGTATGGACTTCGCGAGGCGCGAGTGGTTGGATCGCGCCCGATACGAAGGAGGCACCGATGGCATTCGGCAAAAACATCCGCACATGGTTCGAAGGCGCATGGCACGAGGGCGATATCGCCGTCATGCGCGCCGCCGATCACGGGCTTTGGCAAGGCAGCTCGGTCTTTGACGGGGCGCGGCTTTTCGACGGGGTCGTCCCCGATCTCGACGCGCATTGCGCGCGCACCAACCGCTCCGCCGAGGCGCTGATGATCACGCCGACCCTCGCCGCCGAGGAGATTGTCGAGATTGCGCGCGAAGGCCTGCGGAAATACGACAAGGGTACTGCCGTCTACGTGCGCCCGATGTATTGGGCGATTGCGGGGTCCGATCTGGGCGTGGCGCCGAAGCCCGGCGAAACCGGATTCGCGCTCTGCCTCGAAGAGGTGGCGATGCCCGATCCCGGCAAGTCGACGACGCTGACCACCACGCAATTCCGCCGTCCCGTTCTGGCCGATAACGTCACGGATGCGAAGGCGGGCTGCCTCTATCCGAACAACGCCCGGATGCTGGTCGAGGCGCAGCGCAAGGGCTTCGGCAACGCGCTCGTGCAGGATGCGATGGGCAATGTCGCCGAAAGCGCGACCGCGAATGTCTGGATGGTGAAGGATGGCGAGTATTTCACGCCCATGCCGAACGGCACCTTCCTCGCGGGGCTCACGCGCAAGCGGATCATGGGCCTGCTGCGCGAGGGCGGCGAGACGGTGCATGAAGCGGTGCTGACGCTCTACGATTTCCGCAATGCCGACGAGGTCTTCCTGACCGGCAACTTCGCCAAGGTCACCCCGGTCGCGGGCTTCGACGATGTCAGCTACACGCCCGGCAAGGGCACGCAGCGGGCGCGCGAGGCCTATATGGACTGGGCGCAAGGGTCACCGCTTTGAGCCTCGACACCCCCGCGGTTGCCAAAGACCTCGCGCCGGGCGATGATCCACGAACACCCCGTCCCGGAGGAGCCATGCGCAAGTTTCTGGTTGTGCTCGACGATACCCGCGAATGCCTCAACGCGATGCGTTTCGCGGCGATGCGCGCGAACCATACCGGCGGCGGCGTGATCATCCTGTCCGTGATCCCGCCCGACGAATACCAACACTGGATCGGCGTGGCCGAGATCATGCGCGAAGAAGCCCGCGAGCGGATCGAGGCGCATTTCGAGGTCTTCGCGAAATGGATGCGCGACCGTCAGGGCGTGGAGCCGGAACTGGTGATCCGCGAGGGCGAGCCCGTGCCCGAGATCATCGCCGTGATGGACGAGCATCCCGAGATCGGCGTGCTTGTCCTCGGTGCAGGCTCCGGCAAAGGCGGCGCGGGGCCGCTGGTCAGCCAGATGGTCAAACAGGCCGGGACGCTACCCTGCCCGCTGACGATCGTGCCGGGCGAGATGTCGAAGGAAAAGCTCGAACAGATCACCTGACCGATGCCGATGCCCTGGACCTATCGCCACGCGCAGAAGGAGTTCGCCTCCTTCCTCGCCGATGCGCGCGATCGGATGGGCCTCGACTCCGACAACATGACCTACACGGCGGTGGAGGGCGTCTTCGTCACCTTCCGTGCACGGCTGCGCCCTGTCGAGGCCATCGCCTTCGCCGATTGCCTGCCTGCGGTGTTGCGCGCGATCTTCCTGTACCACTGGGATGTGATGGCGACGCCGCGCCCGTTCGGCAGCCGGACCGAGATGACCCGCGAAGCGCAAGCGTTGCGCCCGCATCACAACCTGACCCCCGACAACGCCATCGAGGCCACCGCCTTTGCCCTCTGGCGCCACGTCAATCATCGTGACTTCGAGGCCGCTCTCGCGCGGATCGGACCGGAAGCGGAGGCGTTCTGGCGCCCGGAGGTCACCGATCCCGCCCAGATCGCGCCGCGCATCATCTAGCGCATAGCCGCGATTACTTGATTAATTCAGTCGGAAGGCGCATATGAGCGGCAAGCCAAGGAGGCACGCGATGTTTATTCAGACCGAGACGACCCCGAACCCCGCGACGCTGAAATTCCTGCCCGGCCAGACCGTGCTGGAGACCGGCACCGCTGATTTCCCCACCGCCGAGACGGCGGCCAAATCGCCGCTGGCCAAGCGCGTTTTCGCAGTGCCCGGCGTGACCGGCGTGTTCTTCGGCTCGGACTTCGTCACCGTGACGAAAGATGACGCGACCAGCTGGGATCACGCGAAACCGGCGATCCTCGGCGCGATCATGGAGCATTTCCAATCCGGCGCCCCGGTGATCGAAGGCGAAGCCGCGCCCTCGGGCCATGCCGAGCATGACGGCGAGGACGGCGCGATCGTCTCGCAGATCAAGGAACTGCTCGACACCCGCGTGCGCCCGGCCGTGGCGCAGGACGGTGGCGACATCACCTTCCACGGGTTCGAGCGTGGCGTGGTCTACCTGCACATGCAGGGCGCCTGCGCCGGTTGCCCGTCTTCGACGCTGACGCTCAAGATGGGGATCGAGAACCTGCTCAGACACTACATCCCCGAGGTTTCAGAGGTCCGTCCGGTCAATGCCTGATCTGACGCTAGGCTTCGACACATCGGCCGCGCATTGCGCGGCCGCTTTGCTGTCGGGTGATGACTGCCTCGTCGCGCGACACGAGGAAATGGGACGCGGACAGGCCGAACGGCTGATGCCGCTTCTAGAAGAGGTGCTCGCAGAGGCAGGCGTCGGCTGGCGCGACCTGACGCGGATCGGCGTCGGGATCGGACCGGGGAATTTCACCGGCGTCCGCATCGCCGTCTCCGCCGCGCGTGGATTGTCGCTGAGCCTGAGAGCGCCAGCGCTCGGTGTTTCGATCACCGACGCGGCGCAATTCGGCAGCGAAGGTCCGGTGCTTGCCGCCGTCGCAGCGCCGCGCGAACGCGTCTATCTCGAGGGCTTCCGTACCGCACAGGCCATCCCGCTGGATCTGCATGAGCTCGACGCGCTGCCCGAAGGTCTGGCCGAACCCGGACTGACCTGCATTGGCACCGCCGCCGACGAGGTCGCCCAGCGGATCGGCGCCGCCGCCGCGCCCGCCGCTTTCGCCCCCGCCGAAGCCATCGCACGGATCGCAGCCTCTCGCGAATTCATCCCCGGAGAGCGCCCGGCACCGCTCTACCTGCGCGCGGCCGATGCCGCCCCGCCCTCCGACCCGCCGCCGAGGATCCTCGACTGATGCGCGCCGAAGCCCTCGCCGAGCTGCATGCCGCCTGCTTCACCACACCACGCCCGTGGACCGAGGCCGAATTCCGGGATCTGATACGCGGCCCCGGCACCTTCCTGTTGAACGAAAACCGAGGCTTCCTGCTGGGACGCGTCATCGCGGGCGAAGCCGAGCTTCTGACCCTGGCGGTCGACCCGAAAGGCCGCCGCAACGGCACGGGCCGCGCGCTGGTCGAGCGGTTCGCACAGGAAGTCGAGGCGCTTGGGGCCGAAAGCGCCTTCCTCGAAGTCTCCGCCGAGAACGACGCCGCGCGCGCGCTTTATGCCGCGACCGGCTGGAAGGAATCGGGGCGCCGGAAAGGCTATTACCGCAGCCCGGAAGGCGATCGCATCGACGCTCTCGTTCTCACTTTGCCGCTCGCTAGAGCGACAAGCTGACCGTTCAATCAAATTTGTCTTGCGACCTCGCGTCATCCACAACTTGACGCTTGACCCCTTTGGCAAGCTCTGCCCAAATCGCCGGGTCCGCGCGCTGAACCGAGCGCGCCAACAGGCTTATCCAACAGGGCCATAACGTTCGGGAGTAATCCATGACCTATTTCACCAAGTTCCTCGGCGCCGCGACCGCGCTCGCGCTCAGCGCCGGGGCCGCGCTGGCCGATCCCGCGATCATTTACGATCTGGGCGGCAAATACGACAAGAGCTTCAACGAGGCCGCCTTCAACGGCGCCAAGCGTTGGGCCGAAGAGACCGGCGGCTCCTACAAGGAACTGGAAATGCAGTCGGAAGCTCAGCGTGAGCAGGCCCTGCGTAAACTGGCCGAGTCGGGCGCCAACCCGATCGTGATGACCGGCTTCGCCTTCGGCGACACGCTCAACACCGTCGCTCCCGACTATCCCGACACCAAGTTCGCGATCGTCGACATGGTCGTCGACCAGCCCAACGTCGAGTCGATCGTCTTCAAGGAAGAGCAAGGCTCCTACCTCGTCGGCATGATGGCCGCGATGGCGTCGAAAACCGGCACCGTCGGCTTTGTCGGCGGCATGGACATCCCGCTGATCCGCAAATTCGCCTGCGGTTACGTTCAGGGCGTGAAAGCCGTGAACCCCGACGCGAAAGTCATCCAGAACATGACCGGCACGACCCCGGCGGCGTGGAACGACCCGGTGAAGGGCGGCGAGATCGCCAAGGCCCAAATCAGCCAGGGCGCGGACGTGATCTACGCAGCCGCTGGCGGCACCGGCATCGGCGTTCTGCAGGCAGCCGCGGATGGCGACGTCCTGTCGATCGGCGTGGACAGCAACCAGAACTACCTGCACCCGGGCAAGGTCCTGACCTCGATGCTCAAGCGTGTCGACAACGCCGTCTATGACGCGTTCTCGGCGGGCCCCGATCTGAAGCCGGGCATCAAGGTGATGGGTCTGGCCCAGAACGGCGTCGGCGTCGCGATGGACGACAACAACAAGTCGCTCGTCACGCCCGAGATGGAAAAAGCGGTGGAGCAGGCGAAAGCCGACATCGCGTCGGGCAAGATCGAAGTGCATGACTACATGTCGGACGACAGCTGCCCGGTCGAGTGATGAGCACAACAGAGTCGAACAACGCGGGGCGGCAGGCAACTGCCGCCCTTGCCACTGAAAACGCCAGCGATGCGGCCGAAGCGGCCCACGCTGCCGCCACGCCCACGGGCGCGCCCGCGATCGAGCTGAAAGGCATCTCGAAAGCCTTTGGCACGGTGCAAGCCAACAAGGACATTTCGATCCGGGTCATGCCCGGTACGATCCACGGCATCATCGGCGAGAACGGCGCGGGGAAATCCACGCTGATGTCGATCCTGTACGGCTTCTACAAGGCGGATGCGGGCGAGATCTGGATCAAAGGCAAGCACACCCATATCCCCGACAGCCAGGCCGCGATCAGCGCCGGCATCGGCATGGTCTTCCAGCACTTCAAGCTGGTGCAGAATTTCACCGTGCTCGAGAACATCATCCTTGGTGCCGAGGATGGCGCGCTGCTGCGCCCCTCGCTCTCCAAGGCCCGCAAGGAACTCAAGCGCCTCGCCGAGGAATACGAGCTCAACGTCGATCCCGACGAGAAGATCGAAGAGCTATCCGTCGGCCACCAGCAGCGCGTGGAAATCCTCAAGGCGCTCTATCGTCAGGCGGATATCCTGATCCTCGACGAGCCGACGGGGGTGCTGACGCCCGCCGAGGCCGACCACCTGTTCCGCATCCTCGATTTCCTCCGCAAGGAAGGGAAGACGATCATCCTGATCACCCACAAGCTGCGTGAGATCATGGAGATCACCGACACGGTCAGCGTGATGCGCCGCGGCGAGATGACGGCGACGGTGAAGACCGCCGAGACCTCGCCCGAGCAACTGGCCGAGCTGATGGTCGGCCGCAAGGTTCTGCTCAACGTCGACAAGACCGCCGCACAGCCCGGCAAAACCGTGCTGGAGGTCGAGAACCTCCGCGTGAAAGACGAAGACGGGATCGAGCGCCTCAAGGGCATCAATCTTGAAATCCGCGCGGGCGAGATTCTCGGCATCGCGGGCGTGGCGGGCAACGGCCAGTCCGAACTGCTGGAAATCCTCGGCGGTTTCGCCAACGGCACCGGCAACATTCGCATCAACGGCGAAGAGATCGACCTCACCGGCAAGCATAGCGACGGTCAGTCGCGCCGCCGCCGGGGCATCTCGCACGTCCCCGAAGACCGCCACAGCCTCGGCCTGATCCTCGATTTCGCTGCGTGGGAGAACATGGTCTTCGGCTATCACTCCGATCCGGCCTATCAGAAGAACCGCTTCGTGATGGACAATGCGGGGATCGTGGCCCACACGGCCGAGGCGATGGAACGCTTCGACGTGCGCCCGCCGATCCCGACCCTGCCCGCGAAAAGCTTCTCGGGCGGCAACCAGCAAAAGATCGTGCTGGCCCGCGAGATCGAACGAAGCCCGGCGCTGCTGCTGGTCGGCCAACCCACCCGCGGCGTCGATATCGGCGCGATCGAATTCATCCACAAACGCATCATCGAACTGCGCGACCAAGGCGCTGCGATCCTGCTGGTATCGGTCGAGCTTGACGAGATCCGGGCGCTCTCGGACCGGGTCGCGGTCATGTTCGACGGGCAGATCATGGGCATCGGCCCCGTCGAGACCGCCACCCAGACCGGCATGGGCTGCCTGATGGCGGGCATGGGCGGCGAGGACGTGCGCGGCATGGACGGCTGGACGATCGCCGCGCCCGAGGAGAGCCAATAATGGAAAAGACACCGAAATGGGTCGATGTGGCCCTGATCCCGCTCCTCAACCTGCTGATCGCTTTCGTGATCTCGGGGATCGTGGTGCTGCTGATCGGCGAAGACCCGATCAAGGCGATCAAGGTCATGGTCTCGGGCGCGCTCGGCTCGCCCTATGGCTGGGGCTACACGCTCTATTACGCGACCAACTTCATCTTCACCGGCCTCGCGGTCGCGGTCGCCTATCACGCCAGCCAGTTCAATATCGGCGGCGAGGGGCAGGCGACGCTCGGCGGGCTTGGCGTGGCGCTGGTGCTGCTGGCCTTCCCGTGGCCGCATTGGACCATCGCGCTGATCGCGGCGATGGCGGGCGGCGCGATCTTCGGCGCGGCCTGGGCGGCGATCCCGGCCTATCTGCAAGCCAAGCGCGGCAGCCATATCGTGATCACCACGATCATGTTCAACTTCATCGGCGCGGCGGTGCTGAACTACATGCTGGTCAACGTGCTGCGTCCGCGCGGCTCGATGGACCCGGCCACCGCGCGCTTCGGACCTGCGACGCATCTGCCGACCTTCCATGACTTCCCGCTGATCGGTCAGTTCTTCTCGAAATCGGTCCCGGCAAACGTGTCCTTCTTCGTGGCGATCCTCGCCTGCTACCTCGTCTGGGTGCTGATCTGGCGCACCAAGCTGGGCTTCGAGATCCGCGCCTTCGGGCGGTCGGAGACGGGCGCGCGCTATGCGGGCATCTCTCCGGTGAAGATCGTCATGGCAGCGATGCTGATCTCGGGCGGCCTCGCCGGTCTGATGGCGATCAACAACGTGATGGGCGAGGCGCATCGCCTCGTGCTGAACTCGGTCGAGGGCGCGGGCTTCATCGGGATCGCAGTCGCCCTGATGGGCCGCAACCACCCGTTCGGTGTGTTCCTCGCCGCGCTTCTCTTCGGCTTCCTCTATCAGGGCGGCGGCGAGTTGGCGCTGGAAACCACGATCCCGCGCGAGCTAATCACCGTGATCCAGGCGCTCGTGATCCTATTCACCGGGGCCTTCGACAACATGCTGCGCGCACCGATCGAGAGCTTCTTCGTCGCGCGCGCCAACGCCCGGAAGGAGGCGTGAGATGGATTTCGCAACGATCATCGAAATTCTCGATAGCGCGGTTCGCCTCGGCACGCCGCTGCTGCTCGCCTGCCTCGCAGGTCTGTTCTCGGAACGCGCGGGCATCTTCGACATCGGCCTCGAGGGCAAGATGCTGATGGCCGCCTTCTTCTCCGGCGCGGTCGCGGCGGTGACGGGCAATGCGTGGCTCGGGTTGCTGGCGGGTGTGGGGGGCTCGATGAGCCTCGCCTTCGTGCATGGCCTCGCCTCGATTACCTTCCGCGGCAATCAGCTGATTTCCGGCGTCGCGGTAAACTTCCTTGCCTCGGGCTTTACCGTTCTGATCGCGCAAAGCTGGTTCCATCAGGGCGGTCGCACGCCGCAACTGTCGGGCAACGGGCGCTTCGATCCGATCACCCTGCCCGGCGCCGAGGCGGTGAAGGATGTGCCCTTCCTCGGTCCGATCTACTCGAACCTTCTCTCGGGCCACTCGATCCTCGTCTATGTCGCCTTCGCGATGGTGCCGATCACCTGGTGGGTGCTGTTCCGCACCCGCTTCGGCCTGCGCCTGCGCGCGGTGGGCGAGAACCCGGAATCGGTCGACACCGCAGGTATCTCGGTCATTCGGATGCGCTACACCGCCGTCGCCATCACCGGCGTGCTGGCGGGTCTGGGTGGCGTCTATCTGGCGACCGGCCTCGCGGCTGGCTTCGTGAAGGAAATGACCGCCGGGCGCGGCTATATCGCTCTCGCGGCACTGATTTTCGCGAAATGGCGGCCTGTTCCGGCGCTTGGGGCGACGATGCTCTTCGGCCTGCTGGAAGCGATCTCGAACCGCTATCCGAATATCGATCTGGGCGTCGTGACGCTGCCGATCCAGTTCATGCAGGCAGTGCCCTACATCCTCACCGTCATCATCCTCGCGGGCTTCATCGGCAAGGCGATCCCGCCGCGTGCAGGGGGGCAGCCCTATGTCAAAGAGCGCTGAACTCGCACAACTGATCCGCGAAAGCGCGGGCGACGAGGCCCCGCGCCTCGGCCTGATCCTCGGCTCCGGCCTCGGCCATCTGGCCGAGGAGGTCGAGGGCGTGGCGATCCCCTATTCGGAGCTTCCGGGCTTTCCTCATGCGGGCGTCTCGGGCCACAATCCGAAGCTGGTGATCGGCACGCTCGAAGGCGTCCGCGTCGCCGTCTTCGGCGGTCGGGTTCACTATTATGAACACGGCAACCCCGCCGAGATGCGCCTGCCGCTGGAGATCCTCAAGGCGCTCGGCTGCGAGAGCCTGCTGCTGACCAATGCGGCCGGCAGCCTGCGCGAGGACATCCAGCCCGGCGGGCTGATGATGCTCAACGATCACATCAACTTCTCGGGCAACAATCCCCTGATTGGCGAGCCGTCGGACGCCCGCTTCGTGCCGCTGACCGAAGCACATGACCCGGAGATCCGCGCCGGGCTCCAAGCCGCAGCGAAGGCCGAAGGGATCGAACTGCCCGAAGGCGTCTATTGCTGGTTCTCCGGACCGACCTTCGAGACCCCTGCCGAAATCCGCGCCGCCAAGGTCTTCGGCGCCGATGCGGTGGGCATGTCGACCGTGCCGGAAGTGATCCTCGCGCGCTTCCTCGGCCTGCGCGTCGCCGCCGTCTCCGTAATCACCAATATGGGGGCGGGCATGGCGCAGGAGAATATCAGCCACGAGCAGACCAAGGCGATCGCGCCGATGGGCGCAGCCAAGCTCGAACAGGTTTTGCGACGATATCTGCAACAGTTGTAACCCTGCGGCACGGCGGGGTTTGACTTCGCCTGCCCTTCGGGGACACTAACGATGCAACCTCCTCAGCGGGTGCAGTTCATGCAGATCTACCTGCCCATCGCCGAAGTCTCGGTCAATATCTTCACCCTGCTGGGGCTCGGCGGTATCGTGGGGCTTCTCTCGGGCCTGTTCGGCGTGGGCGGCGGCTTCCTGATCACCCCGCTTCTGTTCTTCATCGGCATCCCGCCATCCGTCGCCGTGGCGACCGGCGCGAACCAGGTCGTCGCCTCGTCCGTGTCGGGCGTTCTGGCGCAGCTCAAACGCAAGGCGGTCGACATTCCGATGGGGCTCGTGCTGCTGGTGGGCGGCCTGCTCGGCTCGGCGAGCGGCATCTACGTCTTCAACCTGCTGACCGAGCTGGGCCAGATCGACCTCGCGGTGCAGCTTTGCTACGTCGTCTTCCTCGGCCTGATCGGCCTTCTGATGCTGCAAGAGGGCATCCGCACCATCCAAAAGCAGCGCAAGGGCGGTGGCGTGCGCAAGAAACGCGTGCAGCACACTTGGGTCCACAAGCTGCCCTTCAAGTTCAAGTTCCGGGCCTCGGGCCTCTATATCTCGGTGATCCCGCCGCTGCTGGTCGGGGTCGCGGTCGGCATCCTCGCGGCGATCATGGGCGTCGGCGGCGGCTTCATCATGGTTCCGGCGATGATCTATCTGCTCAACATGCCGACCAAGGTCGTGATCGGCACCTCGCTGTTCCAGATCCTGTTCGTCTCGGCCTTCACCACGCTGATGCACGCGATCACCAACCAGACGGTGGACGTAATGCTGGCGCTCCTGCTGATCGTCGGCGGCGTGATCGGCGCGCAGATCGGCTCGCGTCTCGGCGCGCGCCTCAAGGCGGAACAGCTGCGCATCCTGCTGGCGCTTCTCGTGATCATCGTCGCGGGCAAGCTCGGCCTCGACCTCGTGCTTCATCCGAGCAACCTCTACTCCATCGCGACGGGGGGCGAATGATGATCCGCACCGCCCTCCTCGCCCTCGGCCTCTGCGCTGTGGCCCTGCCCGCTCTGGCACAGGACCAACAGGTTCTGCCCGCGCGTCCGGGCATGCCGATCACCAATCGCCCCGAACCCGATGAGCAGATCGTGGCAGGCCTCAGCCGCGACAATATCGGGATCACCACTTCGTTCGACGGCAGCCAGATCCTGATCTACGGCGCCATCAAACGCGAGAAGCCGGAGCCCGAAGGGCAGAAGCTCGCCGTGATCGTGACGCTCGAAGGGCCGCTCGGCCCAGTCACCATCCGCAAGAAATCGCGTGAATTCGGGATCTGGGTGAACACGGCTTCGGTCGGCGTCGCCGCTGCCCCCAGCTATTACGCCGTCGCCACCTCCGGCCCGCTCGGCGATATCCTCGATCGGCGCACCGACACCCAGCAGCGGATCTCGATTCCGCTCGCGATGCGCGCTTTCTCCGGTCCGATCACCGTCGACGATTCGATCCCCTTCACCGAGGCGCTCGTCGATATCCGAAAGGAACAGGGGCTCTACAAACTCGAGACCGGCGGCGTGCATATCGTGGATAACACGCTGTTCCGCGCCGATTTCGCGCTGCCTGCGAACCTCACCGAGGGCGATTACAAGACCCGCATCTTCCTGCTGCGCGATGGCAAGCTGGTGGACAAGTACCAATCCGCGATCGAGGTGCGCAAAGTCGGGCTGGAGCGCTGGCTCTACACGCTCGCGCATGAGAATGCGGCGCTCTACGGGCTCTTGTCACTCGCGCTTGCGGTCTTCGCGGGCTGGGCGGCCGCCGCGATCTTCCGCTTCGTGCGTTAACCGCGCCCGACGAAGGGCATCGCGCTCGCCATCACCGTCATGTTGAGCACATTCGCCTCGAGCGGCAGCGAGGCCATGTGCAGCACCGAGCGCGCGACATTGGCCACGTCCATCGTGGGCTCCGCCGTCTTTGTCGCCGCCGAATCCATGTACGCCAGAAGCCCCGTGCGCGCATTGCCGACGTCGATCTGTCCGCAGGCGATGTCGAAATCGCGCCCGTCCAGCGCGATCTGCTTGGTCATGCCGTTGATCGCGTGTTTGGTGGTCGTATAGGCGAGCGATTTCGCGCGCGGCACCTGCCCCGAGATCGAGCCGTTATTGATGATCCGCCCGCCGCGCGGCGCCTGCCCCCGCATCTGCCCGAAAGCGGCCCGGGCGCAGAGAAACATCCCCGTCAGGTTCACCGCGATACAGGCGTCCCAATCCTCCAGCGTGACCTCGTCGGGCAAGGCCGCAGGCGGGAACATCCCGGCATTGTTGAACAGCAAGTCGATCCGCCCGAACTTCGCGACGACCTCGGCAAAGGCGCGCTCCACCGCTGTTGCATCGCTCACATCGCAAGCCACCGCCAGCCCGTCGCCTTGCGCGGCGACCTCCGCCAGCTTGTCCTCCGAGCGCGCCAGACAGGCGACCTGCCAGCCTTCGGCCAGCGCGGCCTCTGCCACTGCGCGCCCGATCCCGGCGCTCGCCCCGGTCACCACCATCACGCCCATCTCGCCCCTCCTTCGCCTTGGCTCAAATATCCCCGCCGGAGGCTCCTGCCCTATCCGTCCTGCGGTTCGGCTTTCAGTTCCAGCTTACCGCCGCCTTTCGGCAGGTCGTCAATGGTCAGCGGCGCCGAGGGCCGCGCCAACCGCGCCCGCACCACCCACAAGAGTCGATGCTGCGCCCGGGTGATCGCGACATAGGCGAGGCGCTTCCACAGCGGGATGCCCGCCTCGATGCGCCCTGCCCGGTAGGCGGCGTAGATATCGGGCGCGAAGACCTGCACGTCTTCCCATTGCGAGCCCTGCGCCTTGTGGATCGTCACCGCCGCGCCATGCAGGAAGGTCGCGCCCATCCGGGCCGCGAACGGAATGAACGGCTCCTCCTCGTCGGGCATTTCGATCTTCACGATCGAGGCCGCCGAGAGCCGCGGATCTTCCGCCCCCATCACATGCAGCCGCGAGAAGCCGGGCTTCTTGCCGGGGCCGAGATAGATCACCTGCGCGCCCTTGATCAGCCCGCGCGCCTCCAGATCGATCCGCTTCTTGCGGTGCTTCACCGGCAGTTCGATCCCGTCGCAGATCAGGGGCTCGCCCGGCAGCATCATGTCGGCTGGCGCGGAATGCGCGGCGCGGAACGCATGGATCAGCCGGATGCGCGTGGCGTTGCGCCAGACCAGCACCGGCGAGCGCGCCATCAGGTCGCTCTCCACCCGCTCGGCCCAGACGACGCGGTCGTCCTTGGCGGCGGCCTTCTCGATCTCGCGCTCGAATTGCTCGAAGGTCACGCTCTCATCGCCCAGCATATGCGCCAGATCGAGGATCGGGTTATCCTCGGCCTGCCGGTGGATACGGTGCAGGATGTGTTTTCGCTCGTCGGGCAGACGCTCGAAGACCATCTCGCCCGACTGGTTCACAGGCGCCAGCTGCGCCGGGTCGCCGAACAGCACCAGCGTCGGGAAAATTTCGCGCAGATCGTCGAACTGGCGCTCGTCGAGCATCGAGGCCTCGTCGACAAACCCGATATCGAGCGGGTCTTCGCGCCGCTTCCAACCATTGATGAAATCCGAGCCGCGCAGCCCCGCCGAGGCCAGCGCCGCCGGGATCGACTTGTGCAGCTCGTAGAACGCCTTCGCCCGGTCGAGCGTCGCTTCGGTCAGGCCCATCTCGATCAGCAATTCGGGCTTGGGCCGCTCGCCCTGCCCGGTCAGCCATTCCGCGATCCGCTCATATTCGGGATCGTAGACGGGCGTGTAGAGAATGCGGTGGATCGTCGTCGCGGGTACGCCACGCGACCGCAATACGCTCGCCGCCTTATTCGTGGGCGCGAGGATCGCCAGCGTGCGCTTTTCGCGGCGCCGCTTGCCCTCGAAATCGCCCGAGACCAGATCGACGCCTGCCGCCTCCAACGCTTTATAGAGCTCCGCCAGAAGTAGCGTCTTGCCCGACCCCGCCTTGCCGATCACCGAAAGCACGCGATTGCTGCCGCTTTCCGGTGTCATCGAGCCTTCGAGAATATCCACCCCCGCCGCCTCGAGCGCGGAAGCAACGGCATCCCAAGCCTCGGCCTGGTCCTCGGAAAACTGGATCATGGGGGTCGTCATGGCGCGACCTTACCTGCGCACCTTGGCGGGCGAAAGGGCGCGGTTTTCGCGGGGTCCGACGCCGGGAGCCTCCGGCGGGGATATTTGGGTCGAGAAGAAGACGCCTGCTTCTTCCCGATCCCAAACGGGCTGCGCGCTCAGGCGGCTTTTTCGGCCGGGGTCGCGAGCGTCACGATATCCATCATGATCCGGTTCAGCTCGAAATCCTTGGGCGTGTAGACGCGCGCGACGCCGAAGCTCAGGAGCTTCTTCGCGTCTTCCTCGGGGATGATCCCACCGACGACGACCGGCACGTGATCGAGGCCAGCCGCGCGCATCCGCTCCATCAGCTCCTCGATCAGGGGCATATGCGAGCCCGACAGGATCGACAGCCCCACCACATGCGCCTCGTCCTCGATTGCCTTGGCGACGATCTGTTCGGGCGTCAGGCGGATGCCGTCATAGGTGATGTCCATGCCGCAATCGCGGGCGCGGAAGGCGATCTGCTCGGCGCCGTTCGAGTGGCCGTCGAGGCCCGGCTTGCCGACGAGGAATTTCAGGCGACGACCCAGCTGCGAGCTGACCGCATCCACGGCCTCGCGGATATCGTCGAGCCCTTCGGTCTGGTTCGAGGGCGAGCGCGAGACGCCCGTGGGGCCGCGATACTCGCCATGAACGGCGCGCATCACGCCCGCCCATTCACCCGTGGTCGCGCCCGCTTTCGCGGCGGCAATCGAGGCTTCCATGATGTTCTTGCTGGCCTTCGCGTCTGCCTTGAGTTGCGCGAGCGCATCCTGCACCGCGGCCTCGTCACGCTCGGCGCGCCAGGCGTTCAGACGGTCGATCTGCTCCTGCTCCACCGCCGGGTCCACAACCATGATGCCGCCATCGCCTGCGGTCAGCGGCGAGGGCTCGCCCTGCTGCCAGCGGTTCACGCCGACAACGATGGTCTCTTCGGCCTCGATCCGGTTGATCCGCGCGGCATTCGATTCCACCAGACGCGATTTCATGTAGTCGATCGCGGCGATCGCCCCGCCCATCGAGTCGAGCGTTTCCAGCTCGGCGCGGGCGCCGTCCTTCAGCGCCTCGACCTTCGCACTCACCGCCGGGTTGCCGTCGAAGAGATCGCCATATTCGAGAAGGTCGGTCTCATAGGCCATGATCTGCTGCATCCTGAGCGACCATTGCTGATCCCAGGGGCGCGGCAAGCCGAGCGCTTCGTTCCACGCAGGCAGCTGCACGGCGCGGGCGCGCGCGTTTTTCGACAGCGTCACGGCCAGCATCTCGATCAGGATGCGGTAGACGTTGTTCTCGGGCTGCTGTTCGGTCAGGCCGAGCGAGTTCACCTGCACGCCATAGCGGAAACGGCGGAATTTCTCCTCTTCGACGCCGTAGCGCTCGCGGCAGATCTCGTCCCACAGCTCGGTGAAGGCGCGCATCTTGCACATCTCGGTCACGAAGCGGATGCCCGCATTCACGAAGAAGGAGATCCGCCCGACCATCGCGGGGAAGGCCTCTTCCGGCACCTTGGTTTTCAGATCGTCCAGCACCGCAATCGCGGTCGCCAGCGCGAAGGCCAGCTCCTGCTGCGGCGTCGCCCCGGCTTCCTGCAGGTGGTAGGAACACACGTTCATCGGGTTCCATTTCGGCAGGTGCTCGCGGGTATAGGCCGCGACATCGGTGATCATCGCGAGCGAGGGCTTCGGCGGGCAGATATAGGTGCCGCGCGACAGGTATTCTTTCACCAGATCGTTCTGCACCGTGCCCTGCAGCTTCGACACATCCGCGCCCTGCTCCTCGGCCACCGCGATATAGAGCGACAGGAGCCACGGCGCGGTCGCGTTGATCGTCATCGAAGTGTTCATCTGCTCGAGCGGGATCTCATCGAACAGCGCGCGCATGTCGCCCAGATGGCAGACCGGCACACCGACCTTGCCCACCTCGCCGCGCGACAGGACATGATCGCTGTCATAGCCGGTCTGGGTCGGCAGGTCGAAAGCCACGGAGAGGCCCGTCTGCCCCTTGGCGAGGTTGTTGCGATAGAGCGCGTTCGAGGCGGCAGCCGTGGAATGGCCCGCATAGGTGCGAAACAGCCAGGGGCGGTCTTTGGCGGGCATCGTGTCGGTCATGGCGGCCTCCATCGGAATACGAATCTTCGTTGCGCAATATTGTTGCGCGTTGGGATGGTTTAAATTGAATTTTGTGATCCTGTCAATTCGCTGCAACGCGGCGTGGCTGGCTTTCACGCAGCGTCCGCGTAGCGAGGCTTGATAAATAGGGGTTTGCCCGCAGCCCTAAAATCGAGAGGGACATAAAATTACAAAAACGGAACGTCAGGGATTGAAAAGTTGCGCAGCCATGCGTATCCCTCTGAACGAACACCGCCCGATTCTGCGGCGCGGCAAGGACAGACAGGAGAGAGCCATGGCCCTTGATCAGGAAACCGGTATCGCGCCCTACGATGCGCCGGAGAAGGACCTTTACGAGATCGGCGAGATGCCGCCCCTCGGCTACGTCCCCCCGAAAATGTACGCTTGGGCGATCCGTCGCGAACGCCATGGCGAGCCCGAGCAGTCTTTCCAGCAGGAAGTCGTCGACACCTGGGAGATCGACAGCCACGAAGTGCTCGTCCTCGTGATGGCCGCGGGCGTGAACTATAACGGCGTCTGGGCCGGTCTTGGCGTTCCGATTTCGCCCTTCGACGGCCACAAGCAGCCCTATCACATCGCGGGCTCGGACGCGTCCGGCATCGTCTGGAAGGTGGGCGACAAGGTCAAACGCTGGAAAGTCGGCGACGAAGTGGTGATCCACTGCAACCAGGACGATGGCGACGACGAGGAATGCAACGGCGGCGACCCGATGTTCTCTCCCTCCCAGCGGATCTGGGGCTACGAGACGCATGACGGCTCGTTCTCGCAGTTCACCCGCGTGCAGGCGCAACAGCTGATGCCGCGCCCGAAGCACCTGACCTGGGAAGAGGCCGCCTGCTACACGCTGACGCTGGCCACTGCCTACCGGATGCTGTTCGGTCACCACCCCCATGAGCTCAAGCCCGGTCAGAACGTGCTGGTCTGGGGTGCCTCGGGCGGTCTGGGTTCCTACGCGATCCAGCTTGCGAACACCGCAGGCGCCAACGCGATCGGCGTGATCTCGGACGAAAGCAAGCGTCAGTTCGTGATGGACCAGGGCGCCAAGGGCGTGATCAACCGCAAGGACTTCAAGTGCTGGGGTCAGCTGCCCACGGTCAACACGCCGGAATATAACGAGTGGCTGAAAGAGGCCCGCAAGTTCGGCAAGGCGATCTGGGACATCACCGGCAAGGGCGTGAACGTGGACATGGTCTTCGAACACCCCGGCGAGGCGACCTTCCCGGTCTCGACGCTGATCGTGAAGAAGGGCGGGATCGTGGTGATCTGCGCGGGCACGAGTGGCTTCAACTGCACCTTCGACGTGCGCTACATGTGGATGCACCAGAAGCGCCTTCAGGGTTCGCACTTCGCCAACCTCAAGCAGGCGGCCTCGGCCAACAAGCTGATGGTGGAGCGGCGTCTGGACCCCTGCATGTCCGAGGTCTTCCCGTGGGATCAGATCCCGCAGGCCCACACCAAGATGCTGCGCAACGAGCATAAGCCGGGCAACATGGCCGTGCTGGTGCAGGCGCCCAAAACCGGGCTGCGTACCTTCGAGGACGCGCTGGAAGCGGGTCGCCGCAACTGACGAGCCGTTGTTGTTTCACGGGAAACCCGCGCTCGGGAGGGCGCGGGTTTTTCTATTTTGGGTGAGGGACGCGCCCGAGCCTTGGGTGGGCGCTTTGATCGGTTCGTGGCTGGGCACTTTATCTCGCAAGCCCGTCGCCCATTCGTTCCCGCGCTGACATCGCCAATGCGCTCTCCCAGGGGGAGGGTCGGGCGCGGCCCGGGGCTGGTCGCCCCGCGCCAAGGACGCAGCCCCAAACGAAAAACGCCCGGCCGATCCGACCGAGCGCTTAGGGCTCTCTTGCCTGCCCTCAAGCAGCTTCGTTCGCATCCTCGGGCTGCTTCGCGCCGGTCATGTAGGCCACCGCATCCGACATCGAATGGTTCTTCGGATCGATCACGCAAAGCCGCTTGCCCAGCCGGTGAACGTGGACCCGATCCGCCACCTCGAACACATGCGGCATATTGTGCGAGATCAGGATGATCGGCAGACCTTTTGCCTTGAGATCAAGGATCAGGTTGAGCACCTGACGGCTTTCCTTCACGCCCAGCGCCGCCGTCGGCTCGTCCATGATGATCACCTTCGACCCGAAGGCCGCCGCACGGGCCACCGCCACGCCCTGACGCTGACCACCCGACAGCGTCTCGACCGCCTGATCGATGTCCTGAATGGTCGCCAGCCCCAGATCGTTCAGCTTCTCGCGGGCGAAGGCGCGCATCGCGGGCTTGTCGAGCATCCGCAGCCATTTGCCCATCGGACCGGCGCGGCGCAACTCGCGCCCGACGAACATGTTGTCCACGATCGACAGCGCGGGAGAGAGCGCGAGCGTCTGGTAGACCGTCGCGATCCCGGCATCCTGCGCCTCCAGCGGGCTCTTGAAGGAGATCGGCTTGCCTTCGAGCTTGATCTCGCCCTCGTCGGCCGTAACGGCCCCGGAGATCGCCTTGATGAGCGAGGATTTCCCGGCCCCGTTATCGCCGATCACGGCAAGGATTTCGCCCGGGTAGAGATCGAAGTCGCACTCGTCGAGGGCGGTGACGCGGCCATAGCGTTTGACCAGACCGCGTGCGGTGAGAATGGGTTCTTGCGTCATGCCGAAACCTTTCTGATCCATTGGTCGATAGCGACCGCGATGATGATGAGCCAGCCGATGGCGAAGACCTGCCAGAGCACGTCCACATTCGCGAGCCGCAGCCCCGACTGGAACACGCCCACGATCAGCGCCCCGAACAATGCGCCGAGGATCGAGCCGCGCCCGCCGAAGAGCGAGATGCCCCCGATCACCACGGCGGTGATGGAATGCAGGTTCGCCTCGTAGAAGGCCTGCGGCGAGATCGATCCCACGCGGCCGATCGACGCCCAGGCTGCGATCGCGCAGACGAGACCCGCCAGACCGTAGACCGACAGCAGCGTGCGGTCGGTGCGGATACCCGCGAGTTCCGCCGCCTCCTTGTCGTCGCCCACGGCATAGACGTGGCGGCCCCAGGCGGTCTTGTTCAGCAGATACCAGAGCACTAGGAACACCACGACCATCAGGACCGAGCCATAGGTCAGTCGCGCATTGCCGACGGTGATCGTGTTGCCGAAGAATTTCAGAAGGGGCGCGAACTTGTCGATATCCTGCGAGCGGATCGACTGCGCGCCCGAAAGCCACAGGTTCAGCGCGTAGAAGATCGACCAGGTGCCGAGCGTGGTGATGAAGGGCGGCAGTTTCACCTTGGTGACGAGGAAGCCGTTCAGCAAACCGGCGCCGGTGCCGCCTGCGAAGGAAATCAGCAGCGCGATCGGTGCGGGCACGCCCATGTAGACGGCAAGGTTGCCGGCGATGACCGACATCAGCACCATGATCGCGGCCACCGAAAGGTCGATGCCTGCGGTCAGGATGATCAGCGATTGCGCCGCAGCCAGCATCCCGATGATCGAGACCTGCTGCATGATCAGGGTCAGGTTGAAGGCCGAGAAGAACTTGCCCCCTGCGACCAGGCCGAACACGGCGACGGACAACAGCAGCACGATCACCGGCACCATCGTCGGATTGCCGTGCAGCCCGTGCTGGATCGTGCCGAGAAGCCCGCGTTTCTTACTCTTGAAGGCCGCGACGGTCTTGTCGCTTTGGTCGAGGCCGTGCTCGAAGGACTGGCCGCGAGGCGGAACGGTCTGGGTCATGTCCGTCATCCTCTTTGTGCAATGTGGGGTGAAGGGCCGTCACGCGGCCCAAAGGAAAGGGCCACCGCGCGGGGCGGCCCTTCCGGTCTTTCAGGCGGGGATCAGCCCCAGCACTGCTTCAGGCCTTCTTCCGACGAGATCGAGTCGATGCCATCGACCGGCTGGTCGGTGATCAGCGTCACGCCGGTGTTGTAGAAGTCGAGACCTTCGGAGTTCTGCGGCTTGGTGCCGTCCTTGGCGAAGGCCGCGATCGCTTCGATGCCCATCGAGGCCATCTTCAGCGGGAACTGCATCGAGGTCGCGCCGATGATGCCTTCCTTGACGTTCTGCACGCCCGGGCAGCCGCCATCGACCGAAACGATGATCGCCTGATCCTGCATGCCGACCGATTTCAGCGCCTCATAGGCACCAGCGGCAGCGGGCTCGTTGATCGTGTAGACGACATTGATGCCCGGATCCTTCTGGAGAAGGTTCTCCATCGCCGTGCGGCCGCCCTGCTCGTTGCCGTTGGTCACGTCATGGCCGACGATGCGCGGATCGTCTTCGTCGCCGATCTTCTTCTCGTCTTTGATGTCGATGCCGAAGCCCTTCATGAAGCCCTGATCGCGCAGGTAATCGACCGAAACCTGGCTCGGGTTGAGGTCGAGGAAGCCGATCTTCGCATCCGCAGCCTTGTCGCCCATTTTCGCCTTGGCCCACTGACCGATCAGCTCGCCTGCCTTGAAGTTGTCGGTGGCGAAGGTCGCATCCGCGGTGTCGGCGGGTTCGAACGGGGTGTCGAGCGCGATCACCAGCGCACCGGCCTCGCGCGCCTTCGTAACCGCAGGCGCAAGCGCACGGCTGTCGGACGGGGTGATCAGGATACCCTTGGCGCCTGCCGCGATGCAGCTTTCGACCGCCGCGACCTGGCTTTCCACGTCGCCGTCGAGCTTGCCCGCATAAGTGTTGAGCGTGATGCCCATCTCTTTGGCCTTGGCCGAGGCACCCTCTTTCATCTTCACGAAGAACGGGTTGGTGTCGGTCTTGGTGATCAGGCAGGCAGTGGTTTCCGCCCAAGCGCCCGTCGCCATCAGGCCAAGCGCGGTTGCACCGAGAATTGCGGTTTTCTTCATCATGTCAGGTCTCCTCCCAGAAACAATTCAGCCGTCTCTCCGATCGGCTTCGAGGCAAATCATGTGCGAAGACGGGGCGACTCGTCAATAGATAAGTCACGTGGATTTATTAATTGACAGAACACCCTCTGGAAGCCGATAAATACTCAGCGTAACTTAAGCGCGAGCAGCCTCGGAGAATGAACTGTGCCCCAGCGCGTGATGGAAATGATCAAGACCGCCCCGGTGAAAATTGGCACGGATCATTCCTCAATGCGCAACCGCAACGAACGGCTGGTGATGTCGCTGATTCGCCGCCGTGGCGCCTTGGCGAAATCAGAGATCGCGCGGATGACCGGCCTCTCGGCGCAGACCGTTTCCGTCATCATGCGTGCGCTCGAAGATGAAGGCTTCCTGCTGCGCTGCGACCCGGTGCGCGGCAAGGTCGGCCAGCCCACGGTGCCGATGCGCCTGAACCCGGAAGGCGCCTATTTTCTGGGCCTGAAGGTCGGACGCCGCCGCAGCGAGGTGATCCTGATCGACATGATGGGCACGCCGATCTCGCGCAGCGTCTCGCGCCACGACTACCCCACCGCCGCCGACACCATCGCCTTCGCCATCGACGCGATCGCGCGGATGGTGACGGAGTTGCCCGCCTCGAAACGCGAGCGCATCTCGGGTCTCGGCATCGGCGCGCCGTTCCGGATGTGGGACTGGGGCGTCGCGCTCGGCCTCGACGAAAGTGCGATGGCCGATTGGCGCGAGCGCGACATCCGTGCCGAGCTGGAGGCAATCTACCCATTCCCCGTGGTGCTGGAAAACGACGCCTCCGCCGCCTGTTCGGCAGAGCTGTTGCTGGGCGATCAGACCCTGCCGGACGATTTCCTCTATGCGTTCGTGGGCTTCTTCGTGGGCGGAGGACTGGTGATGAACGGCTCGCTTGTGACCGGTCCCAACAACAATGCGGGCGCGCTTGCCTCGATGCCGGTGCCCGACGGTCACGGCGGGCAATGCCAGTTGCTCGACGTGGCCTCGCTCTCAGCCATCGAAGCGGCGATGGCGGAGCGCGGCCTCAATGCGAGCTTCCTCTGGGAGCGGCGCGACGAATGGGACCTTCCCGAAGACATCGTCGAGGACTGGCTCGCGAAAGCGGCGCGCGGCCTCGCGACTGTCGCCGCCTCCTCGGCGGCGCTGTGCGATCTCGACGCGATCGTAATCGACGGCTGGATGCCTGACGATCTGCGCGCGCGGCTCGTCGCCGCCACCGAAGCGGAACTGGCGAAGATCAACCTCTCGGGCGCGGGCGTTCCGATCGTGCGCGAGGGGCAGGTGGGCCCCGATGCCCGCGCGCTGGGGGCCGCGACCCTGCCGCTGAGCCTGCGTTTCCTGACCGAGATCGACCTGCCCGATCAGGCCGACTGACCCGTCGCGGCGAAGCGCAGCGACACGATCAGGCCGGGGCGATTGTCGGACAGCTCCAGCTCCGCCTCGTGCAGCCCCGCCACCGCATGAACCAGCGCAAGCCCCAGCCCATTGCCCGGCGTCGTGCGCGAGCGCTCCAGCCGATAAAGCCTACGCAGAACCTTCTCGCGCTCCGCCTCGGGAATGCCGGGGCCATGATCGGCGACGCTGAGCGTGATTGCACCGCGCTCGCGAGACAGAGCCACCGCGATCTTCGGCGCGGGCCCGCCATGGCGGATCGCATTCTCGATCAGGTTCGACAGCATCTGCCCCAGCAGCCCCCGGTCGCCATGCACCATCAGCGGCGCATCGGGCCGTTGCAGGGTCAGCGCCCCGCCCGCCTCTTCGGCGCTCGCCTCGTAGAGCTCGGTGATATCGGCCGCGAGCGCGCCCAGATCGACCCGCGCGAAGCGCGCTTTTGGACTGCCGCCCTCGATCTGCGCAATCCGCAGGAGCGAGTGGAACACGGCCACCGCGCGTTCGGCCTCGGTGCCCGCCTGCTCGGCCAGCGCCCGGGGCGGCGTGTCCTCGGGCAAAGCCTCTTGCAGCTCCGACAGCAGCACGGAAATTCGCTGCATCGGCGTCTTCAGATCATGTGCAATATCGGCGGAAACCTGACGCAGCGCCGCGACCGTCGCCTCCTGCGTCTCGGCCATCACGTTCAGCCGCGCCCCGATCCGCGCAAGGTCGTCGCCTTTCCGGGCCTTCACCTCATCGCGCGGCACTCGCGCCTCCAACCGCCCTTCGGTCAGATCGTCGAGCGTCTCTTCGATCGCGCTCACCCGCTTGCGCGCCCGCATCCCGACCCAAGCGCCATAGGCCGCAGAGACCAGCAGCGACGGCACAAAGGAGAAGACGAGGATCGCGAGGAAGGTCGAGGTCAGTTCCGCAATCGGCGCGCGGCTCTCCCCGATCACCAGCAAGCCACCCGCAAGCGGCATCGTCAGCGTGAAATAGCCATGTTTCGAAAGCGGCGCATATTCGGGATGCCGCGAGATGACCCAGCGGTCGCCCTGATGCGTGACCCGCACATTGCCGACCTGCCGCCCATCCGACATCACGAAGGCGATCGCCCGCTCGGACGGGTCCGAGGCCCGCGCCTCCGCCGAGACGATCACCGAGAGAGTCTCGGGATTGGCCGCGACCTGAAACACCGCCGTCTGCTGCTTGAGATCGGCGCGGATCGAATCCTCGGTCGAGGAGCGCAGCGCGACATAGGCAAAGCCCAGCGTCACCAGAAGGATTGCGAAGACGATCCCCATCAGCCCGAGCGCCTGCCGCAGCGGCGTCGAGGCAAGGATTTCCGCGCGGTTCAGACGTGCCTTCATCAGCCCTCGATCCGGTAGCCCGCGCCGCGCACGGTGTGGATGAGGTCACGGTCGAACGGTTTGTCGACCTTGTTCCGGAGCCGCGAGATATGGGTTTCCACGACATTGGTCTGCGGATCGAAATTCAGATCCCAAACGCCCTCCAGCAACATCGTCCGGGTCTGCACCCGGCCCTTGCGGCGCAGCAGGAATTCCAGAAGCGAGAACTCCCGCGGCAAAAGGTCGATCTCCTGCCCGCCGCGCGTCACCTTGCGCGCGATCAGGTCCATCTTCAGATCGCCTGCCTCGAGCATCACCTGCTCCGACTGCGCCTGCGGACGGCGCGCCAGTGCGGCGAGCCGCGCCGAGAGCTCGCCGAAGGCGAAGGGTTTCACGAGGTAATCGTCCGCGCCTGCGTTGAGCCCCTCGATCCGGTCATCCACCCCGCCGATCGCGGTCAGGAAGATGATCGGCGTCGTGACCTTCGCGGCGCGGATCGCGCGGGTGATCGAAAGACCGTCCAGTTCCGGCAGCATCCGGTCGATGATCATCACGTCATAGGTCCCGCCCAGCGCTTGGGTCAGCCCGTCGCGGCCATTCGCGAGATGGTCGACCGTGTGGCCCTCTTCGCGCAGGCCCCGCAGCACGTAATCGGCGGTGGTCGCGTCGTCTTCGATCAACAGCAGTTTCATCGCACTCGCTTTCTCGGTTCGCGACATATGTGGCCGATGCCACCGCACAAGTCACGCACCCCTCCCCTAAAGGTGAAAAGGATAACAGCTCTGCAATCTTCCCGCAGAGTCCCTGACAGGCTAGGCCCTCACATAGGGTGCATACCTGTCAACAAGGAGAGAAACATGCAGGACTTCCGCAAAGCCCCCCTGCTGCGCACCCTCGCCACCACCGCCATGCTCGGCGCAGGCGCCGTTGCGACGAGCGGTCTGGCACTGGTCCCGAACGTGGCTGCCGCCGAAACCTTCACCAACACCGTCGATCTGGTGAAGAAGGTGATGCCCGCCGTGGTCACCATCGAGATCAAGAAGCAGGCCAACGATCAGGAAATGGCCCAGATGGGGATGCCGCAGGATTTCCCCTTCGAGTTCTTCCAGCGTCGTTTCGGCATGCCCGACATGGGTCCGGGTCCCAACGGTCAGGGCCAGCAGATGCAACGTCCTGAGATCACCGGCCTCGGCACCGGCTTCATCATCCAGAAAGACGGCCATATCGTCACCAACGCCCATGTCGTCGACGGTGCCGAGAGCGTGAAGGTCACCTTCTCCGACGGCTCGACCGCAGATGCGAAAGTGATCGGCGAAGACAAGGCCACCGATATCGCCGTGGTCAAGGTCAACACCGACAAGGACCTGCCGACCGTGGGCTTCGGCGACAGCCAGGCTGCGCAGGTCGGCGAGCCGGTCGTGGCGATCGGCAACCCGTTCGGCCTTGGCACCTCCGTGTCGACCGGGATCGTTTCGGCCAAGGGTCGGGACTTGAAATCGGGCCCGTTCGATAACTACATCCAGACCGACGCAGCCATCAACAAAGGCAACTCGGGTGGCCCGCTCTTTGATGCCCAAGGCGAAGTGATCGGCATGAACACCGCGATCCTGTCGCCCACCGGCGGTTCCGTCGGGATCGGTTTCTCGGTGCCCTCCGACACGATCAAGGGCGTCGTCGCCGATCTGCAGAACGACGGCACCGTCAAGCGCGGCTTCCTCGGCGTGCAGATCCAGCCGGTCAGCGAAGACATCGCGGCGGCGCTGGGTCTCGACAAGCCCGAAGGCGTGCTCGTGGCCGATGTGTCGTCCGATACGCCCGCGAAGAAAGCTGGCCTGAAGCGCGGCGACATCATCGTCGGTGTCGATGGCAAGCCGATGAAAGAGCCCCGCGATCTGACCCGTGCGATCGGGTCCGACGCGCCGGGCACCGAAGTGCAGCTCTCGCTGCTGCGCGCGAACAAGCCGCTCACGCTCTCCGTCACTCTTGATGAGCGGCCCACCGAGAAGACCAAGTCATAATACTTGAAGTCTATCGGTTAGAAGGCACGCCCGGAGCATCTGCTTCGGGCGTGTCTTTTAGTTTGGAGGGTCAGTTTGCGCTGCTGGGCGCGGCAGTCGACACGGGCGCGGGCGCAGGGTCGGAGGTAGGCGGCACGATCGTCTCCGCCACCTGATAGAGCCGCCAGTCGTCCTGCCGGAAATGCCGCTCCGCGATCTGGCTCAGACCGTCGGCGCCCTCGATCGGCTTCGCGGCGAGGATCAGACCGCCGGGATGATCCGCCATCCAGCGCCCCAGATCGGCGCTGTTGCCAAGCACCGTCACAGGCTTCTCGAGCCGCGCGACGAACGAGAACTGTCCCGCATAGCCGCGATCGGTGGTCGCCACACCATTCTCGGAATGCGCGGCGATCAGGCTCGCGATCGGCGCCGGATCGTAGACTTTCCAAAGGATCGGCCAGACCATGATCTGAATGGCGATCAGCACCAGTGGCGCGACGAAGGCTTCGGCGAACCACCCCTGCCGCGCTTTCAGCACGATCAGCGCGCCGCCCACGAGCAGCGCCACACCCGCGATCACGAAGAGCCACGAGCCGGTGCCCTCGGGCAGTTCCGGGAACGCCCCGAAATGCACCGATGCCGCAGCGATCGCCGTCGCCACGCCGGGCAGAAGCCACAGCAACCGCAGCCAGCGCATCCGGCGCTCCGCCGTGGGCAGCAGCCCCGACAGGATCAGCGCCAGCGCAGGCAGTTCCGGCACGAGGTAATGCGCCTGCTTGCCCGAAATCAGCGAAAAGGCGAAGAAGGCGGTGGCGAACCAGACCGCCACCATGCGCGTGCCCGCATCCTCCCAAAGCCGCGAGGGTTTGAACGTGGCCAGCCCCGCGCGGCTCCAGCCCCACGGCCAGAGGAAGAAAGGCAGCAGCGCCGCGAAGAACCAGACGGGGCGGCCATGGGCGAAGCTTTCCACCATCCGCCCGGCGCTTTGCTTCCACAGGATCTGCTCGCGATATTCCGCCCCGCCGAAGATGATCGCCGGACCGAGCCACAGAAGCACGATGCCGAAACCGATCAGAAAACTGATCCCGATCCGCGCATACCACTGCTTGAGCGCGGGCCGCTCTGTCCCGGTCGCCCAAAGCGGCATCAAAAGCGCAGTCGGCAGCACATGCACGAGGATCACCGGCCCCTTGGCGAAGACGCCGAAGGCCAGCGCGAAGCCGAGCCCGATCACCGGCGCGAACCGATCCGTGTCGCGCATCGCCCAGACCGCGAGCATCCCCAGCAGAGTCGCCGCCGTCAGCATCGTGTCGAACATCGTCGTGGAGCCGAAGAGCAGAAATACCCCGCTCGTGCCGAGGATCAGCGCGGCGAGCCCGGCGCGCTCGGGCTCCTCCGGCCAGAGCCTGCGCGCGAGCATCGCCACCAGCCCGACCGACAGCAGCCCGAAGGCGGGCGCGACCAGCCGCGCCGCCCATTCGCTGGGGCCCGTGACGCTCCAGACGATATTGATGAGCCAGAACAGAAGCGGCGGCTTGTCGGAATAGATCGCCCCGTTGAGATGCGGCACCAGCTTGGAGCCGCCCTGCCACATCTCCCAGGCGACGGTGACATAGCGCGTCTCGTCGATCGCCATCAGCGGGCGCATGACCATCAACACCACCGCGCTCAGCGCGAAAAGGAAAAGCGCCCCGATCAGGGGAACGCGCCAAGCGGTCGAACTCATAGGCGTGTCTTTCTGTCGTCTGTGTCGAAGGGTTCCATATTGCTTGACCCCCGAATGACCTCGCATGTCAAGCCACACGACCATCACGGCTTCAGGATACGGGCTCAAAACTAATTAAGAAAAACTTGGAACTGCCCGGAGAGGGGCGACGTTGGATGTCGAAGATACAGAAGGGAGACACGTACCATGAAGAAGATGTTCCTCATCCTGCCGCTCAGCGCCACCGTTGCTGTTGCAGGCTGCCAGATGTCGCAACAAGACCGCGCTGCCGCGACCGGCGGTGTTGCCGGTGCCGCTATCGGCGCTGCTGTTTCGGATGACGGCGACCGCGTCCAGAACGCCGCGATCGGCGGCGCAGTCGGTACCGTTGCCGGCGCTCTGATCGGCAAAGCCAACCAGCCGGGTCAGTGCCGCTATCGCGACTCCTATGGCCGCGAGTACATCGCGCCCTGCTAAGGCCCCGCCACAGGTAACCTCGAAAACCGTTCGGACCCTCATCCGAACGGTTTTTTCATGCGCGAATGGCGGAACGTGCCGCAGACGTGACAAGCGCGGATTGTCGCACGCCATTGCCGCAGCCCCTCTGCCCGGCTATCTCCACAGCCAAGCGCGACAGAGAAAAAGACCCCAAAATTCCTATGACAGACGCCACGACCGAAGCGCCGAAGCCGAAAGCCGTTCTGGCCCGTATCGCTCAGCCGGTGGCGGGAAAGTTGAAGCTCGCCGGATGGCTCGGCGTAGCCTCGGCGCTGATCTGGCCCGCGCAGGCCGCACTGATCGGGCTGGTGCTGGGCGATCTGGTCGCGCCCGGGGTAAGCCCCGCGCTTTCGCCGCTTGCCGGGGCCGCGGGTTTCGTGGCGCTGGCGCTCGTGCGGATCGTGCTCGACTGGATTTCGCAGAAGCTTTCCGCCGATGCCGCCGAGGTCGTGCTGCGCGAGAGCCGCGAGACACTGATCCGAAAGGCGCTGCGTCAAGCCAGCGGGGCCGCCGCGTTGTCGCCTGCGGAACTGGCCTCGCTCTCGGCGGAGAAGCTCGGCGCACTCGGTCCTTGGGCCACGCGCTACCAGCCCGCCTTCCTGCGCGCCCGGATCATCCCCCTCGCCTTCATCCTGCTCGCCGCCACGCAAAGCTGGGCGGTCGCGGGCATCTTGCTGATCGCGGGGCCGCTGATCCCGCTCTTCATGGCGCTTGTGGGCATGGCCGCGCAGGACGCCTCGGAAAAGCAGATGGTCGAGATCGGCTCTCTGAACCGCCTGCTGATCGACCGGATCGCCGCGATCACCGATCTGCGGCTTCTGGGCGCGGAGGCCCGCTCGCGCGCCGATCTTGAGACCAAATCCGAAGACCTCCGCGTCCGCACGATGGCGGTTCTGCGGGTGGCCTTCCTCTCCTCGACGCTTCTGGAACTGTTCGCCGCGATCGGCGTGGCGCTGGTCGCGGTCTATGTCGGCTTTTCGCTGATCGGCTGGATGAATTTCGGCACATGGGGCAGTAAGATGACCCCGGCCGAGGGGATTTTCCTGCTGATGATCGCGCCCGAGTTCTTCCAGCCGCTGCGCGATCTGGCAGCCGCGTGGCATGACCGGGCCGCCGCGCTCGCCGTGGCCTCCGAGCTGGAGACGACCGAGACTGCCATCGCCAAGGCCAACACGCTGATCGGCACCGGGGGCGAAGGCACGGCGCCGCAGCTTGGCGCGCTGCGTTGGCACGGTCTGCAAATTCGCCCCGGCGAGGCCTCCGATCCGATCCCTCTGCCCGATGGCGACATCGCGCCGGGCGAGGCGGTGGCGATCACCGGGCCGTCGGGCGCGGGCAAGACGACGCTTCTGACCGCGCTGGTCGGGCTGATCCATCCCGAGGCGGGGGAGATCACACTGGGCGACACCGCGCTGACCGAGCAAAACGCCGATGACTGGCGCGCGGCCTTCGGCTGGATTCCGCAAAGCCCGCGCTTTGCCGATGCGAGCCTGCGCGAGCTGATTACGCTGAACCGTCCCGGCGATCTCGATGCAGCGCTGGAGGCTGCGCAGGCCACCGAGGTCGTCGCGGGCCTTCCCGGCGGGCTCGACGCCCGGCTGGGCGATATGGGCGGCGGCGTCTCGGGTGGCGAGGCGCGGCGTCTGCTGATCGCGCGCGCCCATTACGCGGGTCGCCCGATCGTGCTGGCCGACGAACCGACCGCCGATCTCGATGCCGAGACGGGCGCCAAGGTGATCGCGGCGCTGCTGGCGCTGCGCGCCCACGGCACCACCTTGATCGTCGCGAGCCACGACCCCGCCCTCGTTGCCGCGATGGACCGCCAGATCGACTTGGAGGGCGCAGCATGAAGACCCTTCTGACCCTCACCGCCCGCCTGATCGCCGATCAGAAATGGGCCTTCAGCCGAGGCCTCGCGCTATCCTTCCTCGTGCTCGCAATGGGGGCGGCACTGCTCGGCCTGTCGGGCTGGTTCATCACCGCCTCGGCCTTGGCCGGGATCACGGGGCTGGGCCTCAACTTCAATTTCTTCACCCCCTCGGCAGGCGTGCGCGGTCTCGCGCTCGGTCGCGCTGTGTCGCGCTATGGCGAGCGGCTCTTGACCCATGACGCCACGCTGCGCGCGCTGGCCAAGCTGCGCATCGACCTGATGGATGGCGTCTCCCGCCGCCCGCATGAGGAACAGGCGCGGCTGCGCGGTGCGCAGGCGCTGAACCGGATCACCTCGGATGTGGATGCGCTGGACGGCGTGCTGCTGCGGCTGGTCATCCCCTTCCTCGCAGGCGGCATGGTGCAGATTGCGGCTCTTCTGATGCTGTGGTGGCTCGAAGGGCTGCCGATCGGGCTGGCGGTCTTCCTGATCTACCTGCTGGGCGGCGGGCTCGGGCTGATCTGGGTGGCCCGCGCCGCCCGCCACGATGCCCGCGCCGCCGAAACCGCGCTGCAAAACATCCGCCGCCGCGCGCTGGAGACGATGCGTGCGCGCGCCGATCTGGCCGTGGCCGGACAGTTGGAAACCGCCACAGCACAGACCTTGGCCGAGGTCGAGGCCGAGGCGCTGGCGCGGCGCAATCTCGAGGCGCTCGACCGGCGCGTGGGGGCCGTGATTTCGGCAACCACCGCGCTTGCCGGAGCCGCCGCTCTGGCTATCGCCGGGCAAATGGCGCTAACATGGCAGATCACGCCCGCCCGCGCCGCGATGGGCCTGTTCGTCGCGCTGGCGCTGGCCGAGTCGCTGATGCTGCTCCGTCGCGGCATGGCAGAAATCGGGCGGATGCAGGAAGCAGGCGCGCGGGTCATCGATCTGACCGATACGCCAGCACGCGCCCAGCCAGACGGCCACGCCCCCACCGATGCGGGCGCCCCGCTGATCGAGTCCCGCAACGTGGCCTTCACCCGTGCCAAGAGCGCCGCGCCGCTCTTTTCCGATCTGACCTTCAGCCTCGCGCGCGGTGAGACGGTGATGCTCGCCGGGCCTTCGGGCGCGGGGAAATCCACCGCGCTCGCCGTGCTGTCCGGCCTTCTCAAGTCTTCCGGTGGCGAGATCACGGTCAAAGGCCGCGCGCTGCCCGACTGGCCCGAGGGAGCGCTGCGCGATGTGCTCACCATGGTCCCGCAGCGCAGCCAGCTGATCGGCGGCACCATCGCCGAGAACCTCGCGCTCGCCCTGCCGCCCGAGGCGCAGCTCGATGAAGACGCGGCTTGGGCCGCGCTGCGCGCCGTCGCGCTCGATGAGGTGATCGCCGCGCGCGGTGGCCTTGAGGCACGGCTTGGCGAAGGCGGCACCGGTCTTTCGGGCGGCCAGACGAAACGCCTAGCGCTGGCCCGTGCGGCTTTGCGCCAGCCCGACATCCTGCTGCTGGATGAGCCCACCGAAGGGCTCGACGCGCCGACGGCCGCTGCGACTCTCTCCGGATTGCGCGCGCTTTTGCCCGACGCAGGCTTCCTTCTGGTGTCTCACCGTCAGCCCGATCAGAGCGCCGCCACGGGCACCATCGCGCTGAAATGACGCACGACCTGCGACAATAAGTCCTTAATTTTATGTGACATATTGTCGTTCACGGCTCTTCACACCTCCGTGCGACACATCGTCAATTTGATTTGGCTCAATGTCAGGCGCAGACCGCCCGCCCATAAGCTGCATCCAGGAATAATATTTCCGAGAAACTCGGCTTTTGGCGAGGTCGGGTGCAAGTAGGGAAACGGAGAACGAGAATGGATTTCGGGATCGTTGAGCTGTCACGGCTGCAATTTGCCATGACCGCCATGTATCACTTCCTCTTCGTGCCGCTGACGCTTGGTCTGTCGATCATCGTGGCGATCATGGAGACGGTCTATGTGATGACCAACCGCCCCATCTGGCGGCAAATGACCAAGTTCTGGGCCACGCTGTTCGGCATCAATTTCGTGCTGGGCGTGGCCACGGGCCTCACGATGGAATTCCAGTTCGGCATGAACTGGAGCTACTATTCGCACTATGTGGGTGACATCTTCGGCGCGCCGCTCGCCATCGAGGGCCTGATGGCCTTCTTCATGGAAGCGACCTTCGTCGGGTTGATGTTCTTCGGCTGGGAGAAACTCTCGCCGGTCAAGCACATGGTCGTCACCTGGCTCGTCGCCATCGGGTCGAACTTCTCGGCGCTCTGGATCCTCATCGCCAATGGCTGGATGCAGAACCCGGTCGGGGCGCATTTCAACCCGCTGACGATGCGGATGGAGATGACCTCCTTCTTCGACGTCGTGTTCAACCCCGTCGCGCAGGCCAAGTTCGTGCACACGGTGTCGGCAGGCTACGTCACGGCGGCTGTCTTCGTGATGGGCGTGTCGAGCTGGTACATGCTCAAGGGCCGTCATTTCGAACTCGCCCGCCGCTCTATCGCGGTCGCGGCCGCCTTCGGTCTCGCCTCGGCCCTGTCGGTCGTCATCCTCGGCGACGAGTCGGGCTACGAGACGACTCACAACCAGAAAATGAAGCTCGCCGCGATGGAAGCAATGTGGGAGACCGAACCGGCCCCCGCCTCCTTCACCCTCTTCGGCATCCCCGACCAGCAAGATCGCGAGACCAAATACGCGATCCACATCCCGTGGGTGATGGGCCTGATCGGCACCCGCTCGCTGACCGAGCAAATCACCGGGATCGACGAGCTCGTGAAAGGCTCGGAAGAGCGGATTCGCAACGGTATCGTCGCCTATGACGACCTGCTGAAGATCCGCGAAGCCAAGGGCGATGTCCCGCCCGAAGTCACCAAGCAGTTCAACGAAAACGTCGGCGATCTGGGCTACGCCTATCTGCTCAAACGCTACGTGGACGATCCGCGACAGGCGACCGATGCGCAGATCAAGATGGCCGCGGATGACACCGTGCCGACGGTCTGGCCGATCTTCTGGTCTTTCCGCCTGATGGTGGCGCTTGGCTTCTCCTTCATCGCGCTGATGGTCTACTTCTTCGTCGTCTCGAACTGGAAGGGCATGCAATATCCGCGTTGGGCGCTGCGTCTGGCCGTGATCGTCATCCCCGCCCCGTGGATCGCCGCGGAACTGGGCTGGTTCACCGCCGAGTTCGGACGCCAACCCTGGACGGTGGACGGCGTGTTGCCGACGGCACTCTCGGTCAGCCACCTGTCGGTGGGCGACCTACTGTTCACGCTGCTGGGCTTCGTGGCCTTCTACACCGTGCTCTTCGTCATCGAGATGGGCCTGATGATCAAATACATCAAAAAAGGCCCGTATCAGGATGTCGAGGTCACTCAAGAGTGGCTGCAGCGCCATGACGACCGCCTGTCCGGTCGCGACGGCAACGCCCCTGTCACCATGCCTGCGGAGTAAGAACCAATGATCCTCTATGAACTCATCCCCCTCGACGTTCTGCGCGTCATCTGGTGGCTGTTGCTGGGCGTCCTGCTGATCGGCTTCGCGCTCACCGACGGCTTCGATATGGGCGTGGGGGCCCTCCTGCCCTTCGTCGGCAAGACCGATAGCGAGCGCCGCGTGGCGATCAACACGGTCGGCCCGGTCTGGGAAGGCAACCAGGTCTGGTTCATCCTCGGCGGGGGCGCGATCTTCGCGGCCTGGCCACCGCTATACGCGGTGAGCTTCTCGGGGTTCTATCTCGCGATGTTCCTCGTGCTCGCGGCGTTGATCCTGCGCCCCGTCGGCTTCAAGTATCGCTCGAAGCGCGACTCGGCTGCTTGGCGCAACGGCTGGGACTGGGCGCTCTTCGTGGGCGGCGCGGTGCCGGCACTGATCTTCGGCGTGGCCGTGGGCAACGTGCTGCAAGGCGTGCCCTTCGAGCTCAACGACATGCTGATGCCGCTCTATCCGGGCAACTTCATCATGAAGCTGCTGGGCCTTCTGAACCCCTACGCGCTGCTTGCGGGCGTGGTGTCGCTGTCGATGCTGATGATGCATGGCGCGGCGTGGCTCTCGGTGAAGACCGAAGGCGCGGTGAAGGTTCGCGCGACCGAGATCGGCTCCGTTGCGGGCATGGTGGCCTTCGTGGCCTATATCCTCGCGGGGATCTGGCTCGCCTTCGGGATCAAGGGCTACCACATCACCTCGGTGGTGCCGGACAACGGCCCCTCCAACCCGCTCTTCTCGACGGTCGAGCATAGCGGGAGCTGGATGCAGGCCTATGCGGACCGCCCGTGGATCGCGATTGCGCCGATCCTCGGCCTCGCGGGTATCGCGATGGCGGTGCGGGGGCTGCGCGCCGGGCGCGAAGTCTCGACGCTGCTCTGGTCGAAATTGGGCATCTTCGGCGTGATCTCCTCGGTCGGCCTGACGATGTTCCCCTTCATCCTGCCGAGCTCGAAAATGCCCGACGCCTCGCTGACGGTCTGGGACGCTTCGTCCTCGCACCAGACGCTGTTCATCATGCTCGTCTGCGCGCTCATCTTCATGCCGCTCATCCTCGCCTATACCGCATGGGTCTATAAGGTCCTGTGGGGCAAGGTGACGGTCGAAGACGTCGAGCGCGACAGCCATACCGTTTACTAAGGAGACAGACAGATGTGGTATTTCGCATGGATCCTCGGGCTTCCGCTGGCCGCTTTGGTCGCCGTCGCCAACGCGATGTGGCTCGAGATGCAGAATGACTGCAAGATCGCCGGTGAGTGCAAGGACGACTGACCTTGCCCGGCAAACAAACGCGAAAGGCCGCCTTCGGGCGGCCTTTTTCATGGACGGATCGTGGACACAGCGCGACGCTAGGGCAATTCGCACGCACCGCTAGCGCAAACAGTCGAAAAGACGTGACGTTTCAGGGCCAAAACGAGGCGTTTTCCCCCTGTCCCTTCGCCCTTTGCTCTTGTAACAAAATTGCCGAATGAATCCGTTCGCCGCAATTTGGCGGACTACACAAGGGAGACACGCCATGAAGGTTCTCGTGCCTGTGAAGCGCGTGATCGACTATAACGTGAAAGCTCGCGTGAAAGCGGACGGAAGCGGTGTCGATCTCGCCAATGTCAAAATGTCGATGAACCCGTTCGACGAAATCGCTGTCGAAGAGGCGATCCGTCTGAAGGAGAAGGGCGCCGTCGAAGAGATCATCGCGGTCTCCATCGGCGTGAAGCAGGCGCAGGAAACCCTGCGCACCGCGCTCGCGATGGGGGCGGATCGTGCGATTCTCGTGGTCGCCGCCGATGACGTGCAGACCGATATCGAGCCGCTGGCCGTCGCCAAGATCCTCGCCAAGGTCGTCGAGGAAGAGCAACCCGGCATGGTGATCCTCGGCAAGCAGGCGATCGACAACGACATGAACGCGACGGGCCAGATGCTGGCGGCGCTTCTGGGCTGGGGTCAGGCGACCTTTGCCTCGGAAGTCGTGGTCGAGGGCGAGGCCGCGAAGGTCACCCGCGAAGTCGACGGCGGTCTGCAGACCATCGAGGTCAAGCTGCCCGCGATCGTCACCACCGACCTGCGTCTGAACGAGCCGCGCTACGCGTCGCTGCCGAACATCATGAAGGCGAAGAAGAAGCCGCTCGACGAGAAAACCGCCGACGACTACGGCGTCGACGTCTCGCCGCGCCTCGAAGTGGTGAAGACCACCGAGCCCGAAGCGCGTCAGGCTGGCGAAATGGTGCCGGATGTCGACACGCTGGTTGCGAAACTCAAAGAGAAGGGGGTCGTGTGATGGCCGTTCTGCTGCTGGGTGAAGTGAATGATGGCGAACTGTCGGTCGACGCGACCGCCAAGGCCGTCTCCGCCGCGAAATCGCTGGGCGATGTGACCGTGCTCTGCGCGGGTGCCTCGGCTGCTGCCGCGGGTGAAGCCGCCGCCAAGATCGACGGTGTCGCGAAGGTTCTCGTGGCCGAGGACCCGTCGCTGAGCCACCGTCTGGCGGAGCCGACCGCCGCGCTGATCGTGTCGCTCGCGGGCGATTATTCGCATATCGTGGCGCCTGCCACGACCGATGCGAAGAACGTGATGCCGCGCGTGGCAGCCCTTCTCGACGTGATGGTGATCTCGGATGTCTCCGGCGTCGTCGATGCCGACACGTTCGAGCGCCCGATCTACGCGGGGAACGCGATCCAGACCGTGAAATCGAAGGACGAGAAGAAGGTCATCACCTTCCGCACCTCGACCTTCGACGCCGCCGGCGAAGGCGGTTCGGCTTCGGTCGAGACCGTCGCCATGTCGGACGCGCCCGCTCTGTCGAGCTGGATCGAAGACAAGGTCGCCGAGAGCGATCGTCCGGAGCTGACCTCGGCGAAGATCGTCGTGTCGGGCGGCCGTGGCGTCGGCTCGGAAGAGGACTTCAAGGTGATCGAAGCACTGGCCGACAAGCTTGGCGCTGCTGTGGGTGCCTCGCGCGCCGCCGTCGACTCGGGCTTCGCACCGAACGACTGGCAGGTCGGTCAGACCGGCAAGGTCGTGGCCCCTGAGCTCTACATCGCCTGCGGCATCTCGGGTGCTATCCAGCACCTCGCCGGCATGAAGGACTCGAAGATCATCGTCGCGATCAACAAGGACGAAGAAGCGCCGATCTTCCAGGTCGCCGATTACGGCCTGGTCGCGGACCTCTTCGAGGCTGTTCCGGCGCTGACCGAGAAGCTCTGATCCTCGGAAGGGGCACTGCCCCCCGGGAGAGTTGAACCAATTAGAAAGGGCGGGGAATTTCCCCGCCCTTTCCTGTTAGAGAAATGGCTGCAGCGCAGGCGCGAGGGCCGCGGCGATCTCCTCATGCACCAGCGGCCCCGGCACCATTTCCGCCGCAGGCTCTTCCAGCGCGGAGAAATGCATCCCCGTCGTGCCCGCACTGCGCGCCGTCACCGAAGGCTCGACCCGCACGATATCGGCCACGAGCGGTCGCAACGTCTCCACCATCGCCTCCGTCACCATCAGCGGCTCGTGTCCGAGCGTGTCGCTATGCGCCGGATCGTGGAATTCGCCCAGCCACAGAAGCAGCTTGCGCCCCTTGATCTTGGCCAGAAGCGCGGTCATCCGCTGCAGCCACGCCTCCTGCAATTCGACCTCGAGCAAGGCGAATTTCTCGGGCTCGCGTTCTTTCAATGCGCTCAGCATGTGGCGGGTGAAATTGAACTCGGTGAAATCCACGCCGCGGAAGATCGAGCGCATCAGGCTCGACGCGCGCAGGAAGCGATCATTGCGACGCGGATGCACCGCATAGAAGCGGTTCGACATGTTCTGCGCGCCGAGCAACTGGATCACCGTGACCTTCGCGGCCTCCGATGCGGCGGCGAGTTGCGGCTCGTGCAGGAACACGTCGATCCCGGCATTCAGATAGCCGAAATTCACCACCGGCATCTCCAGCCGCGCCTCGAGCAGCGCGGGCCAGGGATGCTCCACGAATTTACCATAGGTCTCCGTCCCGCCCATCGCGGCGATGAAATCGCCTTGCAGCGCACGGCGCGGCCCGCGGAACAGCAGTTTGGATTTCCCGTATCTGCACGGGAAGTAATCGAGGGCGCCATCGCCCGTATATTCGAAAGCCATTTTCCCACCTCAGTCTGTGTTCGACTCACCCGAGGCCAGATTGCGCCCAAAATCTTGCCAAACGGCTAATGTTAAAATGATCTCAGCCCTGCGTTTCGCTTGCATGGACCGAGCGGAGAACTATGGTCAGGACGCAAAGCGTGAGAGGGAAAATTATGGCGATCGAGAAAGTGGGCATCGTGGGTGCAGGGCAGATGGGCAATGGCATCGCCCATGTCTTCGCGCTGGCCGGATATGACGTTCTGCTGAACGACATCAGCGAAGACGCGCTGACGAAGGCGCTCACCACGGTTACCAAGAACCTCGATCGACAGGTGTCGCGCGGCAAGATCTCGGAAGACGAGAAAAACACCGCGCTGAAGAAGATCACTACGACCACGAAACTGAGCGATCTGGGTCCGACCGATCTGGTGATCGAGGCCGCGACCGAGCGCGAGACGGTCAAGCAGGCGATCTTCGAAGACCTGCTTCCGCATCTCAAGCCGACGACGATCCTGACCTCGAACACCTCGTCGATCTCGATCACGCGGCTCGCCTCGCGCACCGACCGGCCCGAGAAATTCATGGGCTTCCACTTCATGAACCCGGTGCCAGTGATGCAACTGGTCGAGCTGATCCGCGGCATCGCGACCGATCAGGAAACCTACAAGGCGCTGCACGAAGTGGTGGAAAAGCTCGGCAAGACCGCCGCGTCTGCCGAAGATTTCCCGGCCTTCATCGTGAACCGCATCCTGATGCCGATGATCAACGAGGCGGTCTATACGCTTTATGAAGGCGTGGGGAACGTGCGCTCGATCGACGAGTCGATGAAGCTCGGTGCGAACCATCCGATGGGGCCGCTGGAGCTGGCCGATTTCATCGGGCTCGACACCTGCCTCGCGATCATGAACGTACTGCATGACGGTCTCGCCGACACCAAGTACCGCCCCTGCCCGCTTCTGACGAAATATGTCGAAGCCGGCTGGCTCGGCCGCAAAACCGGGCGCGGCTTCTACGACTATCGCGGCGAAGAGCCGGTGCCGACGCGCTGAAACGACGGACTCGAGGGGCCCTGCCCCTCGCGGCTTTGCCGCTCACCCCGGGATATTTTCCAAGAGCGAATACAAGATGGATCGACACCCGGCTCGGGCCGCGATTGCGGGGGAACCGGGTGTCTTCGCTCTTGCGGCCATCGGCGTCCCCGCCTGTGCCGCAAAGACAGACTGCCCCGAGTCTCGTTAAGACCGAGTAAGCGGCTTCGCTCTTTCAAAATATCCCGGGGGGCGGCGGAGCCGCGGGGGCAGAGCCCCCTCCACCAGTCGTCTTACAGCGCCAGCGTTTCCGCCCGCAGGTCCGCGAGGAACTTGCGCGGGTTCTGCAGCGCCTCGGCGATCTCTTCGGGCCGCTTCGCCGGACCGATCGCGGGGTTCTGCGGCTTGTTCAGCGCACGTTTGATCTCATAGAGCAGAAGCCCCTGCCGCACCGTCGCGCTCAGCTTGTTAGCGATCTGATAGGCGCGCGAATTCTGGCCCGGGAAGTGGATCGGCAGCACCGAGGCGTTCGACCGGGCGAGCATCTTCGCGGTGAAGGGGTTCCATTCCTGCTCGATCACCGGCCCCATCAGCGTTTCGGAATGCGCCACCTGCCCCGCCGGGAACAGAACCACCACGCCGCCGCGCTTGAGCTGCGCCATGCAGGCCGCGCGCATCTTGAGGCTGTCCTCGCGGGCATTGGGCTCGTGCGGGAAGGGCACGGGCAGCATGTATTGCTCGACCTCGGGAATCCCGGTCAGCAGAGAGCGGGTCAGGATCAGGAAATCGTCACGCACCTGACCGATCAGGTAGGCCAGCACCATCCCGTCCACCAGCCCGTGCGGGTGGTTGGCGACGACCACCAAGGGGCCCTCTTTCGGGATATGGGCGATCTGTTCGGGCGGCGTCGTGACATCGATCCCCATCACGTCGAGCGCCTGCGGCCAGAACTCGGCCCCGACCGGGGCGCCGCGTTTCTCGAACTTGCGGATCAGATGCAGAAGCTGCGCCTTCGCGGTCAGCCATTCCAGGGTGCGGATCGTGCCGACCTTGAACGGATTGGAAAACGTACCCGCATAGGACAGACGGCGCTTGTCATAGGGTCGCGATACCGCTTGCGCGGCGTCGATTGCGATGTCGCTCTCTTGGTTCATTGGGCGAACCCTCTCGCTGGGTGCGGAGCGTCACATACCTTCGCCGAACTTGTCGGCCACCAATGCCTGAAGCGCATCGGCGAGCTTTTCTGCCTCGGCCCCGCTTGTCGTCACTTCAATAGTGGTTCCACGCGAAGCTGCCAACATCAAAAGCCCCATGATCGAGTCGCCAGAGACCGACTGGCCGTCCTTCGCCACCGTCGCACGGGCGTCATGATCCTCGACAACCTCGACGAAACGGGCAGAGGCGCGCGCATGCAGGCCCTTCTCGTTCACGATCTCCAACTCGCGGGTCACGGACATTTCACCACTCCCGCTTGGGCATTGTAACTATTAATATATTTTCGCCCCGCATCGAGCGCGGCCTCGACCGCGGCATGGACCGCGAGGCTGCGCGATTTCGCCAGCTTGATCAGCAGCGGCAGGTTCGCACCGTAGATGATTTCGCGGTCTCGCGCCTCGCAGGCCATCAGCGACAGGTTGGACGGAGAGCCGCCGAACATGTCGGTCACAACCACGACACCGGTGCCGTCATCGACCGCATCTGCGGCGGCGCGAATCTCCGCCTGCTTGCCCGCGCGGTCGTGATCGTCCTCGATCGTGATGGCACGAATGCCGCGCTGCGGGCCCACGACATGCTCTATAGCGGCGAGATATTCGCGCGCCAGACCACCATGTGCCACGATCACGATACCGATCACGCGCCCGACCTCACCTTCGTTTCTTCGTTCTCGGCATGGCCGAGACGCTCCAATTCCCTATGACGTTTAGACACGCGCCACCCTGCTTCCGCAAGCGCTTTGGCGATGCTCTCGGTCATTGCAACCGAGCGGTGTTGCCCCCCGGTACACCCGAAGCCGACCGAGAGGTAAGCCTTGCCCTCCGCGACATAGGCGGGAAGCAGGAACAACAGCAGATCGAGCACGCGCTGGTGGAACTCCGCAAAGCGGGGATCGGCGGCGACATAATCGGCGACCGCCGCGTCGCGCCCGTCAAGCGCGCGCAGCTCCGGCTCCCAATGGGGATTGGCGAGGAAGCGGCAATCGAACATCAGATCGAGCCCGCGCTGCACCCCGCGTTTGTAGCTGAAGGAATTCACCGTGACCGAGAGCGCCTCGGTGCGGCCCGTGTCAAAGAAGCGCCCGACCTCGGCGCGCAGATCATGCGGGCTCATCTCGGAGCTGTCGATCAGGACATCGGCGCGCATCCGGATCGGCGAGAGCAGGTCCATCTCCTGCGCGATCCCTGCGCCGGGGTCTTCCTCGGGCGACAGCGGATGGCGGCGGCGCGTCTCGGAGTAGCGCCGTTCGAGTACTTCGGGGCGCGCATCGAGATAGAGCAGGTCGAGATGCAGGTCCGGGCGCTTGGTCAGCATATCGACCAGTTCGATCAGCGCCGCGGCCGAGAAATCGCGCCCGCGTACATCTACGCCAAGCGCGACCGGGCCGGTCAGATGCCCCTTGAGAAGGCGCGGCACGAGACTCAGCGGCAGGTTGACGATCGGCTCGTAGCCCAGATCCTCCAAAGCGCCGATTGCGGTGGTGCGGCCCGCACCTGACGGGCCGGTCACCAGCACGACGCGCTGGCCAGCCTGTGCCCATACCGGATCGGATCGGGTCACGCCCATCGGCCCCCTTTCAGCCATTGCAAGATTGCCACATCAAGATGACCATGCTGCACGCGCAGCACAAGGGGCAGATTGACCTCCAACACCCTGTCTTTTCGACAGGTTGGCAGGCGTTCGACCTCTTCTCGATCAAGATCGACCAGCAAGGTGATGCGGGCCTGCGACAGGTGATCGGCGCGCAGGATACCCACGCCACGCGCCTCGATCCGGCCCGCGATCGCCTCCGGTGCGCTTGCGATCAGCGCCCCATTTTCGGCGCGCAGGTCGACCCGGTCATCGGCGACGAGTGACGCCCCCAGCGCCATCAACCGCAACGCGAGAAGCGACTTGCCACTGCCAGAGGCTCCACGAATGAGAACGCCGCGCTCGGGGTCGAGCGCGACGGCACTGGCATGGAGATTGGTCGAGAGGTCGTCCGACCCGGTCATTCAGCTTACCGGCAGGCCCACGACGAAACGCGCGCCCAGAGGATCGGAGGTCCGGTCGGCATCGGTGGGGCGGATATTCTCGGCCCAGATCACGCCGCCATGGGCTTCGACGATCTGCTTGGAGATCGCGAGGCCAAGACCCGAGTGATCGCCAAACTGCCCCTCGGGACGCTCCGAATAGAACCGCTTGAAGACCTTGGTCAGCGCCTCTTCGGGAATGCCCGGCCCGGTATCCTCGACCACGACCAGCACACGATTGTCGCGCTGGCGTGCCCAGACCCGCACCGCGTCGCCCTCTTCGCAGAACGAGGTCGCATTGGTGATGAGGTTCACGAAGACCTGCGCCAGACGCGCTTCCAGCCCCGAGATGACCACAGATTGCGACGGCAGGTCGGTAATGAAATCGACGCCCTTCTCGCGCGCCTGCTGCCCGAGGAATTCGCTGAGATTCGACACCATCTTGATCAGGTCGAACCGCTCTTCCTCTTCTTTCACCAGCTCGGAATCGAGCCGCGATGCATTGGAAATGTCACTCACAAGACGATCCAGTCTGCGCACGTCGTGATCGATGACTTCCAGAAGGCGGGTGCGCTGCTCCTCCTTCTTGACCATATGCAGCGAGGCCACGGCAGAGCGCAGACTGGCCAGCGGGTTCTTGATCTCGTGGGCGACGTCGGCGGCGAACTGTTCGTTCGCATCGATGCGTTCGTAAAGCGCGCCGACCATGCCGCGCATTGCGCCCGACAATCGTCCGATCTCGTCAGGTCGCGCGGTCAGGTCGGGGATGCGCACCCGGGCGGGCGCCATCTTGCGCGCGTTCTTGTCGCGCCCGATTTCGGCAGCGGCGGCAAGATCGGAAAGCGGGTTGGCGATGGTCGAGGCCAGCACCAGCGACAGCCCGATCGAGACGATGATCGCGATCACGAACATCTGCAGCACCTGCTCGCGCTCGACACGGACCAGCGCGTCGATCTGCCCCGCGACGGAGATCAGTCCGACCACGCCCACGACGCGATCGCCCTGCCGGATCGGGGTGGCGACGGCGAAGATGGTCTCGCCGGCGGCGTTCTTCTGCGAGGCGATCTTGGTGCGGCCGTCCAGCGCCGTGGGCACCAGATCTCGCACCATGTCGAGCGCGCTATCGGCGGCGGTGCCGCCACCGCGCTCGAACAGACCCGCGACCGAGTCCCAGATCTGACCGAGAAAATCGCTGAGCACGGTGGAGCGCTTGTCGAAATTGAGCCCGTCGACCTCTTCGACCGGCGCGCGGTCGCCCGTGGTCGTCGTGCCGAGCAGCGCCGCACTGGGATCGAACAGGTAGAGATCGGCGCCTTCGGGCAGCTCCATCCCGCGGATCGTCGCGAGCGGGTCGAGCCCGTCACCGGCGGCCAGATTGACCGGAGCCCCCGCCGGAAGCTGCGCCTCGAACACGTCTGCGGCCAGTTGCGCCTCGTTCACCAGCCCGCCTTCGCGCTGCAGCACGAGGCTGTCACGAAACGGGTTGAGGTAGAGCACGCCGGTCACCAGCACGATCATCGCCAACAGGTTGAAGGTGATGATCTTGCGCGCCAGCGGCGAGCGGTTGAGCGAGAACATCGACCGCCGCGCCCGACCCTTGCGCAGATCGTCGTCGACGATATCGGCCGGGCCGATCCAATCCTCGCCGAGCACGACTTCCGTTTCCGGCGCGCGACGGGCGAAGTTTGAGGAGCGCTTTCGAGCCAATCCGATCTTCCCGGCAATACTCATCTACGTAGCATCACTCTTCGTTATACCGGTATCCGATGCCGTAGAGTGTCTCGATCGCCGTGAAATCATCATCGACGCTGCGCATCTTCTTGCGCAGGCGCTTGATGTGGCTGTCGATCGTGCGGTCGTCGACATAGACCTGATCGTCGTAAGCCACGTCCATCAGCTGATCGCGCGATTTCACGAAACCGGGCCGCTGCGCGAGCGCCTGAAGCAGCAGGAATTCGGTCACGGTCAGCGTGACGTCCTTGCTCTTCCAGGTCACCGCGTGGCGCAGCGGGTCCATCTCGAGCGAGCCGCGCACCATTACCTTGGTGTCTTCGGTCGAGGCGACCTCGCCGGTCGAGATCGCTTCCTGCCGGCGCAGCAGCGCGCGGATGCGTTCGACCAGAAGACGCTGCGAGAACGGCTTCTTGACGTAATCGTCCGCGCCCATGCGCAGGCCCAGAACCTCGTCGATTTCGTCGTCTTTGGAGGTCAGGAAGATCACCGGCATCGCGGTCTTCTGGCGAAGCCGCTGCAGCAGCTCCATGCCGTCCATTCGCGGCATCTTTATATCCAGAACCGCCATGTCCGGGAGACGCTTGGTGAACGCGTCGAATGCAGCCTGTCCATCGTTATACGTTTCGACATCGTAACCTTCCGCCTCGAGCGTCATCGAGACAGAGGTCAGAATATTGCGGTCGTCGTCGACCAGCGCGATTCTCGACATGTCGGAATATCCCTTCACTGCTACTTTATAGTTATTACACGCATATTCCGCGTTCGTTGCCTTCAAATCAACAAAAAGCTGCGAATCACCAAGGTTTCGCGAATCATCAGAGCCAGAATTTCCGAACCTTTGACTAATTTGCCTCACCTTTCCGCGACATTTCGCCGTGATTGCGCTAAACCTAGAAATGGTTGCGCTAACTCCCCCTATCCATTCTGTTCCTTCGCAAAATTGTCATGCTATAGGCGATCCATCCGGGTAACATTGTTGCTCGGATCGGCGCTTCGAGGCCCCGACGCGCCGGGAATAACCCTGTGAACGCCGCGCGACGGCATCGGGAGCATCAGATGGACATTGGACGCGTTAACCCCGCGAAACGGCTGGAAGATCAAGGCATCGAAGGTCTCGGGAATGTCTATTACAACCTGCTGGAACCGGCGCTGATCCAAGAAGCGATCAAGCGCAACGAAGGTACGCTCGGCAAGGGTGGCGCCTTCTACTGCACCACCGGGAAACACACGGGCCGGTCGCCCAAAGACAAGTTCGTCGTGCGCACCGCCTCGGTCGAAGACAGCATCTGGTGGGAGAACAACTCCCCGATGGAGCCCGAAGCCTTCGACCGCCTCTATGCCGACATGCTGGAGCATATGAAGGGCAAGGATTACTTCGTCGAGGACCTCTTCGGCGGTGCCGATCCCGAGCATCGTCTCGACGTGCGCCTCGTGGCGGAGATGGCTTGGCACGGGCTGTTCCTGCGCACCATGCTGCGCCGCCCCGAGCGCGAGGAGCTCGACGCGTTCAACCCGGAATGGACGATCATCAACTGCCCGAGCTTCAAGGCCGATCCCGAGAAGCACGGCTGTCGCTCGGAAACCGTGATCGCACTGAACTTCGAGAAGAAGACGATCCTGATCGGCAACACCGCCTATGCGGGTGAGAACAAGAAGGGCGTCTTCACCCTTCTCAACTACATCCTGCCCGGCGAAGGCATCATGGCGATGCACTGCTCGGCCAACCACGCGATCGACGATCCCGACGATGCGGCGGTCTTCTTCGGCCTCTCTGGCACCGGCAAGACGACGCTCTCGGCCGATCCCTCGCGCATCCTCGTGGGCGATGACGAGCATGGCTGGTCGCATAACGGCATCTTCAACTTCGAAGGCGGCTGCTACGCCAAGACGATCAACCTGTCGAAAGAAGCCGAGCCGGAGATCTACAACACCTGCTCCATGTTCGGCACCGTGGTCGAGAACATGGTGTTCGACGAGGAGACGCTGGAGCTGGACTTCAACGACAACTCGATCACCGACAACATGCGCTGCGCCTATCCGCTGCACTACATCCCGAACGCCTCGGATACCGCGATGGCGGGCCAGCCCAAGAACGTGATCATGCTGACCTGCGACGCCTTCGGTGTCCTGCCGCCCATCGCGCGGCTGACCCCGGCGCAGGCGATGTATCACTTCCTGTCGGGCTTCACCTCGAAGACCCCGGGCACCGAGGTCGGCGTGGTCGAGCCGCTCCCGACCTTCTCGACCTGCTTCGGCGCGCCCTTCATGCCGCGTCGCCCCGAGGTCTATGGCAAGCTGCTTCAAGAGAAGATCCGCAACACCGGCGCGTCGTGCTGGCTGGTGAACACCGGCTGGACCGGCGGCGCTTTCGGCACCGGCTCGCGGATGCCGATCCGGGCGACCCGTGCGCTGCTGAAAGCCGCGCTCGACGGCTCGCTGCATGACGTGCAGTTCCGCAAGGATCCCAACTTCGGCTTCGAGGTTCCGGTCTCGGTCCCGAACGTCTCGGACGTGCTTCTGGACCCGCGCCGCACCTGGGACGACGCGGCGGCCTATGATGCGCAGGCGCAGAAGCTGGTGGAGATGTTCTCGGACAACTTCGCGCAATACGTGCCCTATATCGACGACGACGTGAAAGCCGCGGCAATCGGCTGATCCGCTGAACCCGGAACACGAGATTTTTAAGAAGGCCGGCGATCACGTCGGCCTTTTTCATGTGCGACGCCCACTTTCCTAAACCCTTGAACCGCCTACATGATGCCAGCCATGAAACTGGAACTGCTTCATATTCTGGGCTTCGCCCTGATCGCCGGCCTCATCGCGCTGGCCGGTCTGACGCTGATCGTCGCACGGCTGTCGCATCGGCGTCCGAAAGGCCCGTTCCCCAAGTCCCATATGCAGCTCGCCCCCGAAACCGGGCGCTTCGCGATGGCGTTGCAGAACCGGCTCGCTGGAATTGAGACAAAGAGCGCGGTCCAGCTGCTTGCCGATCCGCTCGACGCGCTGGCGGCGCGGCTGGAACTGATCGACGCGGCGGAGGTCTCGCTCGATCTGCAATATTACATCTGGCAGAACGACACGGCGGGCGCGATCATGCTCGGCGCGCTGCGCAAGGCGGCCAAGCGCGGGGTCCGTGTCCGGCTGCTGATCGACGATAACGGCACGGCGGGGATGGACCGCACGCTGGCCGCGCTCGACCAGTTGCCCAATGTCGACGTGCGCCTGTTCAACCCCTTCCCGATCCGGACCGCGCGCTTCCTGGGTTACCTGTCCGATTTCCGCCGCCTGAACCGCCGGATGCACAACAAGGCGATGATCGCGGATGGGCGGATGGCGATCCTAGGCGGGCGCAATATCGGCGACGACTATTTCAACAGCCTCTCCGAGAGCGGGCTCTACATGGATCTCGACGTCGCCGTCGCGGGTCCGGTTCTGGCGCAGATCGGCAAGCAGTTCGACCTGTATTGGAACGCGCCCCCCGCGATCCCTGCGGAAAAGATGCTGGGCGACTGCGAGGCGAAGGAGGCCGAGACCATCATCAAGACCGAAGAGGTCCGCCTCTCGGAGCCCGAGGCGAAGCGTTATGCGGACGACCTGCAGCATCCCGACCGGACGTCGCGGCTGCTGTCGGGCAAGGCGCGGGTGATCTTCGCCGAGGCGCAGCTGATCTACGACCACCCGTCGAAAATCCGCGGGCTTTTGCAGGGACGCAAACTGCTCTGGCAATATCTGGTGCGCGCCTTGGGGCAGCCGCTGGAAGAACTGGTGCTGGTCACGCCCTACCTCGTGCCGACGCGGACCGGGGTGCGCTATCTCAAGCGGATCGCGAAGTCCGGGGCGACGATCAAGGTGCTGACGAATTCCTATGCCGCGACCGATGTGGCGCTGGTCCATTCCGGCTATGCGCATCGCCGTAAGGGGCTGTTGCGCGCGGGCATCGAGCTTTACGAATACGCAGCCGACGCCGAAGACCGCCGCCCGAGTGAGCGCAACCGGCGCGAGCGGCTGCTGGGCTCCGATATTCGCGGCACCTCTCCGTTCTCGCGCAACAAGCTGCATGCCAAGGTCTTCGCGGTGGATCGCGCGCGGGTCTTCATCGGCTCGTTCAACTTCGATCCGCGCTCTATGCGGCTCAATACAGAGCTGGGCATCGTGATCGACGCGCCCGAGATCGCGACGGAAATCTCCGAGACCTTCAAGGAATTCATCCCCGCCCGCGCCTGGCGGCTGCGGCTGACACGGACCCAGCGGCTGCGCTGGTCGCGCCCCGGGCACGGCGTGCGCAAGCGCGAGCCGGGCGTGCCCTTCTCGCACCGCATCTTCCTTTGGATCGCGCAGCGCCTGCCGATCGAGTGGATGCTGTAAGCCTCAGCTCTTGCGCGTGCGTTTCACCTTGCGCGCGACCGCCTTCTTCTTGGCGGCGTCGCGGGCCGGTTTGCGCGGCCCCTTGCCGGGCCCTTTGCGCGGCGGGCGCGTACCGGGACGGCGGCCCTTGCGGCGCTTGCCGTCGCCCGAAGGCATCCCCTGCCCTTCGACTTCCAGCAGCTCCAGCATCAGCCCGCCGGTGATCGGCACGGCCTCCGACAGCCGCACCCGGACGCGCTGGCCGATGGTGATGACCATCCCGGTATCCGAGCCCACCAGCTCCTGCGCCTCGCGGTCGAAATGGAAGAATTCGCGCCCGATCTCGCGGATCGGGATGAGCCCGTCCGCGCCGGTCTCGTCGAGCTTCACGAAAGCGCCGAATTTCTGCACGCCCGAAATCCGCCCGGTGAACTCGCTGCCCACCCGGTCCGACAGGTAGGCGGCCAGATAGCGGTCGGTCGTGTCGCGTTCGGCCACCATCGAGCGACGCTCGGTGTCGGAAATCTGCTTCGCGGTGTCTTCGAGGTTCTCAATATCCCACGCGCTCAACCCGTCTTTGCCCCAGCCATGGCCGAGGATCAGCGCGCGGTGCACGATCAGGTCGGAATAGCGCCGGATCGGTGAGGTGAAATGCGCATAGGAGCGCAGTGCGAGGCCGAAATGCCCGTAGTTCGTCGGCGCGTAATAGGCCTGCGTCATCGAACGCAGCGTCGATATATTGATCAGTTCGTCGAACTCGGAGCCCTCGGACTGGCTGAGCAGGTTGTTCAGATGCGCGGTCTGCAGCACCTGCCCCTTCGCGAGGTTGAAGCCCGAGGCCTGCGCCACTTCGCGCAAGGCTTCGATCTTCTCGAGACTCGGTTCCTCGTGAACACGATACAGCAGCGGACGGCGCAGCTTTTCCAGTTCCTCGGCGGCGGCCACATTGGCCAGCACCATGAACTCCTCGATCAGCTTATGCGCATCGAGCCGCTCCTTGAACCGGATCGAGGCGACATGGCCATCGTCGCCGATCACGATCTGCCGCTCGGGCAGGTCCAGCTCCAGCGGCTGACGGATCGCGCGGGCATGTTTGAGCGCCTCGTAAGCCTCGTAGATCGGGTCGATGATCTCCTCGACCATATCCTCGGTCTTCTCGTCCGGATTGCCGTCGCGCGCCGACTGCACCTGCCCGTATTCGAGCGAGCCGACCGAGCGGATCATCCCGCGCGTGAAGCGGTGGCTGACCTTGCGGCCCTGCGCGTCGATCTTCATCCGCACCGCCAGCACCGCGCGATCCACGTTCTCGTGCAGAGAGCACAGATCGCCTGACAGACGATCCGGCAGCATCGGCACGACGCGGTCGGGGAAATAGGTGGAGTTGCCGCGCTTGCGCGCCTCGCGGTCCAGCTCGGAGCCCGGGGTCACGTAATGCGCCACATCGGCAATCGCGACCCAGATCAGGAAGCCGCCCTCGTTCTTCGGATCGTCATCGCGGATCACCAACACCGCATCGTCGCGGTCGCGCGCATCCGCCGGGTCGATCGTGACGAAAGACAGCTTGCGCAGGTCTTCGCGATCCCCCAAGGGCGCGGGCTCTGCGGCATCGGCCTCGGCCACGACCGCATCGGGGAAATCGTCGGGGATGCCATGTTGGTGGATCGCGATGAGCGAGACCGCCTTCGGCGCGGACGGATCGCCCAGCACCTCGATCACGCGCGCCTTGGGCAGCCCCATGCGGCCGCGCGGCCCGGTCTGTTCGGCCTCGACCAGCTCGCCATCCTTGGCGCCCTGCGTGACCGCCGCCGGCACTTGCCATTCATTGCCGACCCCCTTGTCGATCGGCATGATCCGCCCGCCCTCGGCATTCTTGCGGAAGATGCCGACGATGCGATGCGAGGCCTGCCCGATCTTGCGGATCAGCCGCGCCTCGTAGCCGTAATCCTCATCCTCGACCGGGGTCAGGCGGCCGAGGATACGGTCGCCCTCGGCCAGCGTGGGATCGCCGTCCTTCGGAACGAAGAGCACAAGCGGCGCAGGCCCGTCACCGGTCCATTCCGCAGGCTCGGCCCATTGGTCGCCCTGACTATCCTCGCGCATCACACGCAGCACGGACACCGGCGGCAGCACGTTGGGATCGCGGAAATTGCGGCGGCGCTTCTCGATCAGGCCTTCCTCGGCCATGTCCTTGAGAATGCGCTTCAGCTCGATCTTCGCCTGCCCCTTCACACCGAAGGCCCGCGCGATATCGCGCTTGGCCCCTTGGTCGGGGTTGTCGTTCAGCCAGTCGAGGATTTGCTGGCGCGAGGGGATGGGGGCAGGTTTGCTCATGGGTTTGCCTAACATGGGGCGTGAGGGGCGTCACTCAAAGAGTGTTGCGCTAATTCTGGGTCTCGAGGGGCGCTGCCCTCGCGTGCGCAGGCGCGCATGGCTTAGGCGGAGGGGGCTCTGCCCCCGCGCTGACGCGCCCCCCGGGATACTTGGATCAAGAGGAAGCTCAGAGCGGTTTTTCCATATCGCGATGCGGGATGCCCGCGTCGTCGTAATCCGCGCCGTAGGGCACGAAGCCGAGCTTCTCGTAGAACGGGATCGCGTAGCTCTGGGCCGAGAGATAGGCACGGGTGCAGCCCATCTCCTCGAACCGTTCGCAGGCGTCGTGCACCAGCGCCGCGCCAAGCCCGGTGCCACGCGCGGATTTCGCCACGCAGATGCGACCGATCTTGCCGGTCTCACCCTTGCGGATCAGCCGCGCGGTGCCGAGCGGCGTGCCATCCTCGCTGGCCAGAAGATGGACCGCCTGATCGTCGAGATCGTCCCATTCCTCGGGCTCCGGGATGCCCTGTTCTTCGATAAACACGGCGCGGCGCAGCGCGTGGCAGGGCGTGTAATCGGTGACCGGCTCGATCTTGATCATGCGAAATAGTCTCTCAATATGCGGGCATAGACGCGCGTGAGCGCTTCGATCTGATCGAGCGGCACGCGCTCGTCCACCTGATGCATCGTCGCGCCGACGAGGCCGAATTCCACGACCGGGCAGTGATCCTTCACGAAGCGCGCATCCGAGGTGCCGCCCGAGGTGGACAGCTCCGGCGCGCGGCCCGTTTCCGCCTGGACCGATTTCGCGACGAGATCGACGAAGGGACCGGGCGGCGTGACAAAGCTCTCGCCCGAGATATCGGGGTTGAGCGCGATACGGATGCCGGTCTCGGCGGCGATCTCGGAGGCCATCGCCTCGGCCCAGGCGATCAGCCCCTCGCCGGTATGCGCATCGTTGAAGCGGATATTCACGGTCGCGCGCGCCTTGGCCGGGATCACGTTATTGGCCGGGTTGCCGCAATCGATGGTGGTGATCTGCAGGCTCGACGGCTGGAAATGATCGGTGCCATTGTCAAGCGGCTCTGCGGTCATCCGGCCCAGCAGATCGACCAGCGCATGCAGCGGGTTCTTCGCGCGATGCGGATAGGCGGCATGACCCTGCACGCCCTCGGCCTCGATGTAGAAGCTGAGCGAGCCACGCCGCCCGATCTTCATCATCTCGCCCATCTCATTGGGGCAGGTCGGCTCGCCCACGAGGCAGACCGACATCGCCTCGCCCTCGGCCTTCATCCAATCCAGAAGCGCCCGCGTGCCGTCGCGGCCCGGCCCTTCCTCGTCGCCGGTGATGGCGAGGATCACCGCGCCGCCGGGCGGCGTCTCGGTCACGAAATCCACCGCTGCCGCTGCGAAGGCCGCCACGGCGGTCTTCATGTCGGTCGCTCCGCGCCCCCACATCACGCCATCGACGATCTCGGCGCCGAAGGGATCATGCGTCCAGGCGGCGGCATCGCCCACCGGCACGACATCCGTGTGCCCGTTGAAGCCGAAGCTTTTCGCCGCCCCCTTCGCGCCCCAGCGCGCGTAGAGGTTCGGCGTGCCATTGCGATCGACGCGCGTGCAGGTGAAACCCGCCCCGCTCAGCAAGCCTTCCAGCAACACAAGCGCGCCACCCTCCTCTGGGGTCACCGAGGGGCAGCGGATCAGATCGGCGCTCAGGCGGATGGGATCGGTCGTCATGGGCACTCCTTTTCAGCGCTACAGGCTTAGAGCGCCGAGGCCCTCGGGGCAATGGCTGTTGCAGGCTCGACACCGGGCGCAAGTGACGCGGAGACAGGGGCTACCCAAAGGCAGGTCGCGGTGTCATGATATGTCAAAAGCAAAAGCCCGAAATCGGGCATATCGAGCAGGGCAAAGCCCGTAGTCAGACGCAAAAGACCCATGCGCGGCCCATTCAGGCGGCGCGCGTTTTCCGTGTCGGCTTCCCCGGGCGCGGAGACAGGCATGGGATCACGGCAGCATTCGGAGCGTCGCGGATGAGGGCGCAACAGGGCTGGATCGGTGCGCAGATCGCGCATCGCGGCGCGGTCAGGTTCGACGAGCGCAGATTGCCGGAGCTGCTCGCACGGGGCAGCCTGATGCTGGAATTCACCCTGATGCGCGGCGAGCAATCGCCCCTGCCATTGATCCATCTGCATCAGCGCGAAGGCTGGCGGAATTTCCTCTCGCTCAATCTCGATGTCGACGGGCGCATCGTGCTGGCGCAGCGGCGCGGCTCGGCGGTCCATGCGATCTCGATCGACGCTACGCAGGAGCGGCTGACCGGTGGGCGGATGCGGCTCATTTGGCGCTGGGACGGGCCGGGACGCGAGAGCCTGCTGACGCTGGAGGCGCTCGATCAGCGCACGATCCGGCAGCAGGCGGGCGTGGCCCCGCTGCCGCTGACCCGTGACGAGGCCGCCGCCCTGCTCGATCCGGCGGGGCCCGCGCGGATCGGGCCGCGCGTCGACTGGCTGGCGCTTGGCGATCATCTGCAACCGATGGGACCGGCGGGCTGTTTCGCCCCCGCGACCCCGATCCAGACGCCGGAGGGCGCGGTGCCTGCCGCGCGGCTTCGCGAAGGCGATCTGGTCGAGACCATCGATGCCGGACCGCAGCCGGTGCTCTGGTCGGGCCGGGTCAGCCTCCCTGCGATCGGGCACCTGCGTCCGGTGAAGCTCTGTGCGCCGGTCTTCTCGGCGCGGCAGGATCTGTGGGTCATGCCGCAGCACCGCGTGGCGCTGAGCGGGCCGTCGGTGGATTTCATCTTCGGCGAGGACGAGGTGCTGATCGAGGCGCGCTCGCTGGCCGACGGCTGCGCCGCGCTGCAACCCGATTGCCCGGGCATTCTGGAATGGCACGGGCTGCTGCTGGGCGGCCATCACCTGCTGATGGCGGATGGCTGCAAGCTGGAGAGCCTGCATATTGGGCGGCTCGCCCGGCAACCGCTTCTGGCGGCGACGACGGCCTTTGCGGGGCTTGTGCGCGAGGGCGGGGTGCCGCTCCATCGCAAGCCGGTGCGCAAGATCGTCTCGGGCTATGAGGCGAAGACGCTGGCCTCCGCCCGCCGTCAGGGGCTGCGCCCCTTCGTGGCTTAACCCATCAGCGCACGGCGCAGCAGGTTCAGCCCGGCCACGCCCAGCAGGATCAGCGTCCACCACCGGAAACGCTCCGGGTCGAGCCGGTCCTGCGCCTTGAAGCCCAACTTCATCCCCGCCAGCGCGGGCAGGATCATCAGAAGCGACAGCGGGATCGTCTGCGCGTTCAGCACGCCCGAGACCAGATGCGAGCCGGTCAGGATGATCGCCCCGGTCAGGAAGACGACGCCGAGGATGCGCACGGCCTCCTGTTTCGGCGCGTCGATCGAGATCAGGTAGATGATCAGCGGCGGCCCCCAGATCCCGGAAATTCCGCCATAGAGCCCCGCGACGATGCCCAGCCCCGTCTCGGTCACCGCGCGGTGGCGCGTGGGCATCGGGATCTGCCGTCCCGAGATCTGCCAGATCGAGAAGGCGACGATCGGCCCGCCCAAGAGCGCGTACATCACCGGCTGCGGGATCACGTCGACGAGGGTCGCGCTGATCGGGATGAAGACGATGATCATTGCGATGAACAGCCGGTAATTCTTGATCGAGCCCACCGCCGCGCCGACTCCCTGACGGAAGGCCTGCATCACGTTGGTCACCAGCGTCGGCAGGATCAAAAGCGCCAGTGCCTGATGCGGCGGCAGGAAGGACGCGAAGCTCGACAGCATGATCATCGGCATCGCGAAACCGACCGCGCCTTTCACGAAACCTGCGAAAAGCGTGACGCCAAGCGCCGCGAATATTTGCCAAACTTCCATCCCGAACATGCGCGTTCCCTTCTGTGTCCCGCGTCGCTTCTACCGGGTTACGCCGCGGGATGCAGCCGTGAAGCGACGTGAAATGAGGCGGATACCCGACCGCGCCGACAACCTCCGCGACATTATCCGTCGCAATCACCTTCATTTGCGAATTTTTATTGCGCTGCGGTTGCGAAGTAACTAGACAGGCTGCAACTGCAGAATAAGGAGCCGACTCATGGCACATGACGGGGCCGATATGCCGACGACGATCATTCTGGACGACCTGATGGGCCTCGCGGAGGCGAGCCTGCCCGAACTGGAGACGCTGGTCTCCGACGCGACCGCGAGCCTGCGCGCCGCGACCGAGAAAGACGGCCGCATTTCCGGCGCTGCGCTCGAGGCGAACCAATATCGCGCCCATGGTCTTGCCTGGCTGACCACCTATCAGCAGTCGCTCAAGCAACTGCACGGCTGGGCCGCACGTCTGGCCGAGGAAGGCAAACTGGGCGAGATGGAGAAGCTGATCGTGCAGATCGGCTTCGGCGAATATCTCGCGCAGATCGCGGGCGGCATCCAGATGAACCAGGGCGAGATGGTGCGCCTGGCCGATATGGACGTCAGCTGGACCCCGTCCGAGGCTGCCGCGAAGCTGATCGCCGAGGGCAATTCGAACGCCGCCCGGATGCGTCTGGTCGAGCTGATGCGCGACGTTCAGGGCCGTTCGGTCTTCGGCAATTCGGGTCTCGACGAAGAGCTCGAGATGATCCGCGAGCAGTTCTACCGCTACGCCGAGGACCGCGTGAAGCCGAACGCGCATGAATGGCACCTCAAGGACGAGCTGATCCCGATGGAGATCATCGAGGAGCTCGCCGAACTGGGCGTCTTCGGCCTGACCATTCCGGAAGAATATGGCGGGCTGGGCCTGTCGAAAGCCTCGATGGTCGTCGTGACCGAGGAGCTTTCGCGCGGCTACATCGGCGTGGGCTCGCTCGGCACCCGGTCCGAGATCGCCGCCGAGCTGATCATCTGCGGCGGCACAGAGGAGCAGAAGCAGAAATGGCTTCCGGGCCTGTCGTCGGGCGAAATCCTGTCGACCGCCGTGTTCACCGAACCGAATACCGGCTCGGATCTGGGCTCCTTGCGCACCCGCGCGGTCAAGGATGGCGACGACTGGCTGGTGACCGGCAACAAGACGTGGATCACCCATGCGCAGCGCACCCATGTAATGACGCTGCTCGCACGCACCGATCCCGCGACCGACAACTACAAGGGGCTGTCGATGTTCCTGGCCGAGAAGACGCCGGGCACCGATGACAACCCCTTCCCCACCGAGGGCATGACCGGCGGCGAGATCGAAGTGCTCGGCTATCGCGGCATGAAGGAATACGAGCTCGGCTTCGACAATTTCCGCGTGAAGGGCGAAAACCTTCTGGGCGGCGAAGAGGGCAAAGGCTTCAAGCAGCTCATGGAGACGTTTGAATCCGCCCGCATCCAGACCGCCGCCCGCGCCGTGGGCGTGGCGCAATCGGCGCTGGAGATCGGGATGCAATACGCGATCGACCGCAAGCAATTCGGCAAGTCGCTGATCGAATTCCCGCGCGTGTCGTCGAAGCTCGCGATGATGGCGGTGGAGACGATGATCGCCCGCCAGCTGACCTATTTCTCGGCCTGGGAAAAGGATCACGGCCATCGCTGCGATCTGGAAGCCGGTATGGCGAAACTGCTGGGTGCGCGGGTGGCGTGGGCCGCTGCCGACAACGCGCTGCAGATCCATGGCGGCAACGGTTTCGCGCTGGAATACCAGATCAGCCGCATCCTCTGCGACGCGCGTATCCTGAACATCTTCGAGGGTGCCGCCGAGATTCAGGCGCAGGTTATCGCGCGGCGTCTCCTCGGCTGAGCCAGCGAAACTCTATTCAACGGGGCGATGCGGGCGAACCTCGCATCGCCCCGTTCTGATTTGACACCCGTGCAACGCCCCCGCAAGCTGAACGACGAGGTTCAGCACAATGGAGGGCGCATGGCTCGCACAATTCTGGTCACAGGCATCACCGGCTTCATCGCCAAACGCATTGCCTATGACCTTCTGGCGCAGGGCGAGATCGTGCGCGGCACGCTGCGCAAGGCCAGCCGCGGCGAGGAGGTGAAAGCCGCCTTGAGTGACCTCGGCCCCGAAGCGCTGGAACGGCTGAGCTTCGTCGAGGCCGATCTGATGGCGGACAAGGGCTGGGACGCGGCGATCGCGGGGGTCGACGCCGTGATCCACACCGCCTCCCCCTTCCCGCTCAGCAAGCCGAAGAACGAGGCCGAGGTGATCCAGCCTGCGGTCGAGGGCACCAAGCGGGTGCTGAGCGCTGCGCAGGCCGCCGGTGTGACCCGCGTGATCCAGACCTCCTCGATGGAGGCGGTGATGCATGGCGTGACCTCCGACCCAATGACCGAGCGCGACTGGTCGAACCCGCGCGCACCGACCTGCAGCCCCTATACGCGCTCGAAGATCTTCGCAGAGGAAGCGGCGTGGGAATTCATCGAGGATCATCACGAGATGCGTCTGACCGTGATCAATCCCGGCCTCGTCTGCGGCACGCCGATGGATCGCCATACCGGCTCGTCCGTCGCGGTGATCGAGCGGCTGATGGCGGGCAAGGACCCGATGGCGCCGGAGTTCGATATTCCGGTGGTCGATGTGGCCGATGTCTCCGCCTGCCATGTCGCGGCGCTCGACCGGACCGAGAGCATCGGTCGCCGCTACATCTGTGCGGAAAGCTTCATGTCCTTCCTCGAGATGGCGCGCGTGCTGAAGGCCGAGTTCCCCGAGCGCAAGATCCCGACGCGGAAGGCGCCGAACTGGATCGTCTCGATCCTCGCGCTGTTCGACGAGCAGATCGCGCTGATCAAGCCGATGCTGGGGATGAAGATGCACCTCAGCCACGAGGCCGCGACCCGCGATCTTGGGGTAGAGTTCGTGTCCGCCGCCGAGGCCGTGCGCCGCACCGGACATTTCATCGTGCAGAAATAGCGTTGCGCTCGCCCGGTTTCGCGGCCAAATCTGGCGCGAGGAACTGGAGGGGCGCAGATGATCCGCGACGCAAGACCGCAAGACGCAGAGGCGATCACCGAGATTTACAATGACGCGGTGCGCAACACGACCGCGATCTGGAACGAGATCGAGGTCGGCCCCGAGAACCGCCGCGCCTATATCGCGGATCGGCAGGCGGCGGGTTATCCGGTGCTGGTCTGGGAGGAAGACGGGCGTGCCGTGGGCTATGCGAGCTTCGGCCCGTTCCGCCCCCATGACGGCTATCACCTGAGCGTCGAGCATTCCGTCTATGTCCACCGCGACCACCGCGCGGGCGGCAAGGGCGCGAAGCTGATGGAAGCGCTGATCGCGCGTGCCAAAGAGGGCGGATTTCACGTCATGGTCGGCGCGATCGACGCTGCGAATGAGGGCTCGATCCGGCTGCATGAGCGGCTGGGCTTCACGCAGGTGGGCTTGATGCCGCAGGTGGGCAAGAAGTTCGGGCGCTGGCTGGATCTGGCGCTGCTGACGCTGTTGCTGGACGATCGCGAGCGGCCTTGAGCACCACGGCGGGTTTCCAACTATAGCACGGGGCGACTAGCCCCGGGCCGCGCCCGACCCTCCCCCCGGGAGGGCGCATTGGCGAAGACAGTAAAGGCACGACCGACCTACGGGCTTGCGAGATAAAGCGCCCAGCCACGAGCCGAACAAAGCGCCCACCCGAGGCTCGGGCGCGTCCCTCCGTCAGCGCGCACTTCGCCCCAGCAAATCCACGAAACGCTGCCGCGCCTCGGGCAAGGGGCGATCCCCCAGATCGGGCGCCATCCGTTCGCCAAGGAAAAACCCGGTCAGCCGCAGCCCCTGCACGATCTCGCCAAGGCTCGCGGGCCCCTGCCCCAACAGGCACAGCGGCAGCGGCAACAGTCTCGGCGCCCATTCCCCGGCCCCTTGCCGGCTGACGGCACGGCCCGAGCGCGGGCTGACATAGGCCAGATCGTCGCGCGACCCGGTGACCGCACACCGCGACAGGTCGAGCCCGTAGCCCATATCTTCCAGCAGCCCCAACTCCCAGCGCAGATAGGTCGGCACCCAGTCGCCGCCCTCGGCCATCGCATCGAACAGCGCCTCGGAGGCCATGAACAACGCGTCATGCGACTCACGTTCGGGTAGCGTGAACCGCAGAAGCGCCGTCACCGCGTTCAGCCCGGCCAGCGCCTGCCGGTCCGACAGGATCACCGCGCGGCTCTGCAACGGCTCGATCGTGTAGCTGCCGAGGTGATCTTCCAGCCGCGCGCGCCACGTCGCCGTGACCCGGTTTCCCGGCTGCAAGATCCCCGTCATCTTGCGCGACGCCCCGCCGCGCACGACCCCCGCATGTCGTCCATGCGCCGAGGTGAACAGCTCGACGATCATCGAGCTTTCGCCATGCGGTCGTGCCGAGAGGATCGTGCCGAGGTCTTGCCAGTCCATGCGAGGGACTATCCTTTCCGTGACGTTGCGGCGCAAGCGGCTTCGTGAATTGCGCAGACGTCGCGCGCCGCACTAGCTTCACACCCATGAAACGCGCCTCAATCCTTTTCGCCGCCCTGATCGCCCTCGTCGAGTTGGCGGCGTTCGGCGCGAGCTTCGTCAACAACATGGCTGAACACCCCCATGCCGCCGTGCCGCTGGGCATCCTGTGGCTGATGTTTCGCTACTTCACGATCTGGACGAATACTCTAGTGGGCCTCGCCTTCGGCTGGATGGCGTGGCGCAAGCGGGCACTGGCGAAGCCGTTCCTCGCGGCGCTGGTGCTATGGATCCTGATCGTCGGCGTGGTCTACCACCTGCTGCTGGCCGGCGACGCGCCGCTGCACGGGCTCGATTACGTCTCGAACCTGCTCTACCACACCGCAGCGCCGATCCTCGTGCCGGTCTGGTGGCTGGCTTTCGCGCCGAAAGGCGGGCTCACGAGCCACCACGCCGTGATCTGGCTGGCGTGGCCGCTGGTCTATCTGGTCTATGCGGTGATCCGGGGGCTGGAGACCGGGTTCTACCCGTACTTCTTCCTCAACCTCGACAGGCTCGGATGGGGCGGGCTGGGCCTGTGGTGCGTGAAATTCCTCGTGGCCTTCTGGATCGGCGGGCTGGTGATCGTGACCTTGGGCCGCGGTCTCAACCGTCTCGGGATCAGCCGCTGAGGCCATCCTCGTCAAGCATCGTGCGCCCTTCGCGGCTCTCGATTTCGATCACCCAGAGGTCCGGGTCGAAACTGCGTTGCTTGCGGATGCTGGCATCGACCTCGGCCTCGGGACCGTCATGCAACAGCATCCACGCGCTTTTGCCGGTCATCAGATCGGCACGCCGCTCGTAGCTTTGCGCGGTCCCGTCGAGCCGCGCGCATTTCACCAGCACGGCCCCCGAAGACGCCTGCCCATGCGCGGTGACATAGGCCGGGATATTCGCCAGCTCCAGCCGCTTGAGATAGGCGCGGACCCAGAAATCCGTGGTCAGACGCGCCTCGCTCATCACTTCGAGTCCTTGAAATCGAGACCCATCTCGGAATAGCGCTCGGCCTCTTCCAGCCAGTTCGGGCGCACCTTCACCTGCAAGAACAAATGCACGGGCCGGTCGAGAAATTCGATCAGCTCCTCGCGCGCGGCTTTCGAGATCGCCTTGATCGTCTCGCCGCCCTTGCCGAGGATGATCCCCTTGTGACCGTCGCGCGCGACGTAGATCACCTGATCGATCCGCGCAGAGCCGTCCTTGCGCTCTTCCCAGCTCTCGGTCTCGACGGTCAGCTGGTAGGGCAGTTCTTCATGCAGACGCAGCGTCAGCTTCTCGCGGGTGATCTCCGACGCGATCATGCGCATCGGCAGGTCGGCGATCTGGTCTTCGGGATAAAGCCACGGCCCCTCGGGCATCTCATCCGCAAGCCATTCCTTGAGGTCCTGCACGCCGTAGCCACGCTCGGCGGAGATCATGAAGGTCTTGGTGAACTGGTACGCCTCGTTGAGCTTCGCAGTCAGGCCCAGAAGCTCCTCGGATTTCACCTTGTCGATCTTGTTGATCGCAAGCGCCACCGGCTGCGTGCCTTCGCGACCGCGCAGGGCTTCAAGGATGCTCTCGACACCCGGCGTCAGTCCGCGATGCGCCTCGACCAGCAGAACGATCATGTCGGCATCGGCCGCCCCGCCCCAAGCCGCGTTGACCATCGCGCGGTCCAGACGACGGCGCGGGCGGAAGATGCCGGGCGTGTCGACGAAGACGATCTGGCTCTGGCCTTCCATCGCGACGCCACGGATGCGGGCGCGGGTGGTCTGCACCTTGTGGGTGACGATCGAGACCTTCGCGCCCACCATCGCGTTGAGCAGCGTGGATTTGCCCGCATTGGGCTCTCCGATCAGGGCGACGAAACCGGCGCGTGTGGTCATGGGTGTTCCTTTTTGGCGATACGCGAAGCGATACGGGGCGCGGCGTAGCTTATAACGGCCCGCGTTGCCAGTCATCTTGTCATGTGGCTTGTGCGACGAGGGCCGCGCCCGATCCTCGGGTGGGCGCTTCGCTTCGTTCGTGGCCGGGCAGTTTATCTTTCAAGCCCGAGTGGCGGATATGCCCGCGCCGACATCGCCAATGCGCCCTCCCATGGGGAGGGTCGGGCGCGGCCCGGGGCTGGTCGCCCCGCGCCAAGACCTTGACTCAACCCTCGGCGCCCTCTTCCAGACGTTTCAGCAGCGTCTTCGCAGCGGTCATTTCGCCCTGACGCTTCGAACCGGCCTTGGCCGTTTCGCGCGCGCCGTTCTCCAGACGCACCTCGATGGTGAAATTGGGGGCGTGATCGGGACCGTCGCGATGGATGATCTCGTAGTGCGGCGGTGGCAGACCGCGGGCCTGCGCCCATTCCTGCAGCGCGGTTTTCGGGTCGCGCGCGTCTTCCTCGACGCTGTCGAGCCGATCTTCCCAAAGCCGCAGGATCAGCACTTTCGCCGCATCGAACCCGCCATCGAGATAGACCGCGGCGATCACCGCCTCCATCGCGTCGCCCAGCAGCGCCAGCTTGCGCCGTCCGCCGGTCATCATCTCGGACCGGCCGAGCTTGAGCACCGCGCCAAGGTCGATCTTGCGGGCGATATCGGCGCAGGCTTCCTTGCGCACGAGCGCGTTGAAGCGCGGCGCCATCTGGCCCTCGGAAGCGGCACGATCGCCAAGGAACAGGGCTTCGGCCATCACGAGGCCCAGAACGCGGTCGCCCAGAAATTCCAGCCGCTGGTTGTCGGGCCGGGTCGGCGTGGAGATCGAGCTATGCGTCAGCGCGCGCGCCAGCAGCTCGGGCCGTTTGAACTTATGCCCGAGGCGCTGCTCGAATGCCTTGATCTCCGCGCTTAGCTTCAATTGATCGCCTTGAAGAACCGATCCGGACGCCAGGTCCAGAAGTAGAACAGCGAGCGACCCGCCGAGGAGAACATCACCCGGTCGGCCCGGCCGATCAGGTTCTCTTTCGGGACGAAGCCGAGACCGCCCACCGATTGCGGGAAGCGGCTGTCTTCGGAGTTGTCGCGGTTGTCGCCCATGAAGAAATACATGCCCTCGGGCACGGTGTAGACGGGCGTGTTGTCCACGGGGCCGTCATTGTTGATCTGCAGAATGTCATGCGTGACGCCATTGGGCAGCGTCTCGGCATAGCGCTTCTTGATGCAGGTATCGCCCATGCCCACCGGCGCGTTCGAGCAGCGCGGCAGCAGCCCCTGCGGGCCCTGCGGCTGCATGACTTCCTCGAAATCGGGCTCGGGCTTCATCTCGACCGCCTTGCCGTTGATCTGCAGCACGCCGTTGATCATCTGGATCTTGTCGCCCGGCAGGCCGATCAGACGCTTGATGAAATCGACGTTCTTGGTCGGGTGACGGAACACCACGACGTCGCCGCGCTCGGGGTCGCTGGCCAGCAGGCGCCCGTCGAAGGGGCAGGCCGAGAACGGGCAGGAATAGCGCGAATAGCCATAGGCCATCTTGTTCACGAAGAGGAAGTCGCCGATCAGCAGCGTGTCCTTCATCGAGCCCGAGGGAATCCAGAAGGGCTGGAAGAACAGCGTGCGGAACACCCCCGCGATCACCAGTGCCCAGACAATCGTCTTGATCGTGTCGAGGATACCGCCCTCGGCCTTGTTCTTCGCCATTATCTCTTACCCTGCCTCAAAATTCCTTGGCCTCAATACGCGGCCTCGCGCCCGAGTCAAGAAAGCTTGCGGGCCTCGATCACGACGAAGGCCTGCGCCCAGGGGTGGTCATCGGTCAGCGTCACATGGATGACGGACTCGTAACCCTCTGGTGTCATTTCCTTAAGCCGGTCCGCCGCCCAGCCCGTGACCTGCATCACCGGCTGCCCGGTTGGCAGATTCGTGACCGCCATATCCTTCCATGCGATGCCCATGCGCAACCCGGTCCCAAGCGCTTTGGAACAGGCCTCCTTCGCCGCCCAGCGCTTAGCATAGGTGCCCGCCACATCCTTGCGGCGCTCGGCCTTGCGCTGCTCGGTCTCGGTGAAGACCCGATTGCGGAAGCGGTCGCCAAAGCGTTCGAGCGTGCGCTCGATCCGCTCGATATTCGCGAGATCGGTGCCGATACCGAGGATCATGGGGCGACCTCGGTGGCGATTACGCCCGTCGCCTGATTGAGCGTCATGCGCAACTGATGCGACATCGCGTCGCCCGTGCCGTCATAGGTGGAGACCGGCAGCATGAGGCTCAACCCGGTCGCGGGATCGTAGCTGGCCGAGAGCGCCGCGAAATCGACTCCACCGAAGCCGGTGTCCTTTGCAGCCGAGATGACCCGGCATTGCCGCCCGCCGACCTCGTCATAGGGGGGCGATAGGACGAGAATATGGAACGCCGCCGCAGCCGGCTCGATCGTGTCCATCAGCGCCAGCCGCACCGCGCCATTGGCGAAAGTCGCGGTATTCTCCGACCAAGGCTCGACGATATTGTCGGCGCGCGCAGCGAAATCGCAGGGCCCGACATAGGCCGGACCTGCCTGCGCCGCGCAAGCCGCGCCAAGCAACACACCTGTCAGCATGACGCCGCGCAGCTTCATCCCCGCGCCGCATCCATCAGCTTGCGCATATGCACGATCGCGGGACCGAGCCCCACGAAGATCGCCTCGGAGATCAGGAAATGGCCGATATTCAACTCGCGGATCTGCTTCATCTCGGCGATCGGTTCGACCGTCTCATAGGTCAGACCGTGGCCCGCATGCACCTCCAGCCCGAGACTGTCGGCATAGGCCGCGCCTGCTTTCAACGCCTCCAGCTCGGCGTCGCGCGCGGCGAAATCGCCCGCGTAATGCATGTCGCAGAAATGGCCCGTATGCAGTTCGATCACCTGCGCGCCAATCTTGGCCGACGCCTCGATCTGCGCCGGATCATGGCCGATGAACATCGACACGCGGATGCCCGCCTCGACGAGCGGCCCCACGTAATCGGTCAGCCGCGACAGATCGCCCGCGACGTCGAGACCGCCTTCTGTCGTCACCTCTTCGCGCTTTTCCGGCACGATGCAGCAGGCATGGGGCAGATGGCGCAGCGCGATCTCCTGCATCTCGGGCGTCGCGGCCATCTCGAAATTCAGCGGGATGTCGATGCCGCTGCGCAGCGCGTCGATATCCGCGTCGCGGATATGGCGGCGGTCTTCGCGCAGATGCGCGGTGATTCCGTCGGCCCCGGCCTGCTCGGCCAGACGCGCGGCGCGCAGCGGGTCAGGATAGGCCGCGCCGCGGGCATTCCGCACGGTGGCCACGTGATCGATATTCACACCAAGGCGCAAAGGTTTGGGCATCGGGCTCTCCGCAATAAATCTCGCAGGAGTATGCCTGCGCGCGCAGGCGGGGAAAAGACCTGCGATTGTATCGGTTTCAGAACGGGACCGGCGCGGTGAAGGTCATATGCATGCCGCCATCGGGATGCCGAAAGCGCAGGGTCTCGGCATGGAGCATCAGGCGCTCGAACGCCTGCGCCGGGCCTTCGGCATAAAGCGGATCGCCCAAGATCGGATGACCCAGTTCAGCCATATGCACCCGCAGCTGGTGGCTGCGCCCCGTGATCGGCATCAGCCGCACGCGCGTCGTGCCGTCCTCATGGCGCATCACCCGCCAGTCGGTCTGAGCGGGGCGTCCGTTCTCGTGATCGACATGCTGGCGCGGGCGGTTCGGCCAATCGACACACAGCGGCAGATCGACCCGGCCTTCCTTCTCGGCCAGCTCACCCCAGAGCCGCGCCTGATAGGCTTTCTTCGTCTGGCGTTTCTCGAATTGCAGGCCAAGATGGCGCTGCGCGTGGGGCGTCAGCGCGAAGACCATCACGCCCGAGGTATCGGTATCGAGCCGGTGAACCAGCAGAACCTCGGGGTAAATCCCCCGCAGCCGCCCGATCAGGCAATCGGCCTTGTCCGGCCCCTTGCCCGGCACCGAGAGCAGCCCCGCCTGCTTGTCGACCACGAGGATTTCGTGATCGGCATGAAGGATGCGCGGGGCATCCTGTGGCGGGTCATAGACGTAACTCATGCGCTGCGAGATGCACTGCGCCGCCTGTCGGGTCAAGCCTCAGGGCGATTGCGGCGGCCCCGGCTCGATTTCGTAGTAATCGCCCTTGTCGGCCACGAAGATATGCTCCGCCATCGAAAGCCCTGTCGGCAGGCCGAGCGTGCCCGCAGCAACCGAAATCCGCCCCTCACCGTCCAACCGCCAGAACAGGGAGCTGCCGCAGACCGCGCAAAAGCCCCGCTCCGCCGTCTCTGACGAACGATACCAGCGCAGCCCGTCGCGGTTGATCAGCACAAGCTGATGGTCATCGATCTGCGAGGAGGCCCAGACATGGCCGGACGTCTTGCGGCATTGGCTGCAATGGCAGGCCACCACAGGCCGCATGTCGCCCTCGACCTCGTAGCTGACAGCCCCGCAGAGGCACCCGCCGGTATGTTTCATGGCTTCCTCACAAATGTCCGAACACGTCTTTCAGGATCGCTTCCAGCGCCGCGGCATCCTCTTCGGTGAAGGCGTCGGGCTGGTCGCTGTCGATATCGAGCACCGCGATGATACCACGCTGCGCATGGACCGGGATCACCAGTTCCGAGCGGGTGGAGCTGGCGCAGGCGATATGACCGGGGAAGGCCTCGACGTCGGGCACGACCTGCGTGCGCCCTTCGCGCGCCGCCGCCCCGCAGACCCCGCGCGAAAACGGGATCACGAGGCAGCCATGCCCGCCCTGATAGGGGCCGATCTTCAACAGTTCCGGTTCGGTGACCCGGTAGAACCCGGTCCAGTCGAAGCGGTCATCCGCATGGTGGATTTCGCAGGCCAGCGTCGCCATCAACGCGACCTCGTCGGTTTCACCCTCGGTCAGCGCAGCGATGCGTTTCGCCAGATCGTCGTAATCCACGCTCATACCCGTTCGATCGCGATGGCCGTGCCCTCGCCCCCACCGATGCAGATCGCGGCCACGCCGCGCTTGAGATCGGCCTTTTCCAGCGCGTTGAGCAGCGTCACGATGATCCGTGCACCCGACGCGCCGATCGGATGGCCGAGCGCACAGGCGCCGCCATTCACGTTCACCTTGTCATGCGAGATGCCCAGCTTGTGCATGAAGGCCATCGGCACGACCGCGAAGGCCTCGTTGACCTCCCACAGATCGACGTCATCGACCGTCCAGCCCAGCTTTTTCAGCAGCTTCTCCGCCGCCGGAACCGGCGCCGTCGGGAAATCGGCCGGCGCCTGCGCATGGCTCGCATGGCCCAGAATTCGGGCGCGGATCGGCAGGCCCTCGGCCTTCGCCGCAGCCTCCGAGGCCAGCACCAGCGCCGCCGCCCCGTCCGAGATCGAGGACGAATTCGCCGCCGTCACCGTGCCGTCCTTGCGGAAGGCGGGCTTGAGATGCGGGATCTTGTCGGGGCGCGCATTGCCCGGTTGCTCGTCGATGGAAACCACCGTCTCGCCCTTGCGGGTCTTCACGGTCACCGGCGCGATCTCACCCGCGAAAGCCCCGGATTTCTCCGCGGCAACGGCACGGTTCAGCGAGGCCACCGCGTAATCGTCCTGCGCCTCGCGGGTGAACTGGAACGCCTGCGCGCAATCCTCGGCGAAGGTGCCCATCAGACGCCCCTTGTCATAGGCGTCCTCCAGCCCGTCGAGGAACATATGATCGAGCGCCTGAGCATGGCCGAGCCGTGCCCCTGCGCGCATCTTCGGCAGCATGTAGGGCGCGTTGGTCATGCTCTCCATGCCGCCCGCGACCATCACCCCGGTCTGGCCGAGCGCGATCTGGTCGTAGGCCACCATCGCCGCTTTCATGCCCGAGCCGCACATCTTGTTCAGCGTCGTCGCGGGCACCTCCTCGCCAAGACCCGCCGCAAAGCCTGCCTGCCGCGCGGGCGCCTGCCCCTGACCTGCGGGCAGCACGCAGCCCATCAGCACTTCCTCGATCCGCGCAGGCGCAACGCCCGCACCGTCCATCGCCGCCTTGATGGCGGTCCCGCCCAGTTCCGACGCAGGCACACCTGCAAACACGCCCTGCATTCCGCCCATCGGCGTGCGCGAGGCTCCGACGATCACCACGTTTTCCATGATATCCTCCAAAATTCTGTCCCACGGATACCGAATGGTAAGCATTGCCGTCTAGCCTTCCCGTCAGATCAACCGTGGGAGTCGGACATGAACCTCACTGCCGAAGCGCTGGAAGGCGCGCTTGTCGTCCATCTGGCCGAGGCGCGGCTGGACGCTGCCATCGCGATCCGGTTCAAGGAAAGAATGCGCGATGTGACCGTGCAACCGGCGGCGCGGGTGCTGCTGGACCTCTCGAAGGTGGAGTTTCTCGACAGTTCCGGGCTGGGTGCGGTGGTGGCGGTGATGAAATCGCTCGCGCCGGGGCGGCAGCTGGAGCTTTGCGGGCTGACGCCGAATGTCGCAAAGGTTTTTCGCCTGACCCGGATGGATTCGGTGCTGCCAATCCACGCCGACCTCGAAGCCGCGCTGGGGGAGGGCCGGAAATATGCGTGAGCGTGTGAGACCGAAATCGCCCCCCAGCACCCCGCGTCCTAGCCCGCACCCGCAGCAGGCGGAAGTGCGGGTCTTCAACCTCAGCTTCCCGGCGACACCGATCGCGGTGCGCGACGCGCTGCGGGCCGCCGTGGCGCGTTTCATCCGTCTGATGACCGAGGAAGAGGCCGGGACGCTGGAATTGATTCTCGCGGAAATCCTCAACAACATCGTCGAGCATGGCTACGGCGATAGCGGCAAAGGCACGATCTCGCTCTCCATCGCGCGCGACGGTAAGGGGCTCACCTGCTCGGTCAGCGACGACGGGGTCGCGCTGCCTCCTGCCTGCCTCGATCTGGAAGACCGCGACCCGGAGCGGCCCGACCCGACCAGCCTGCCCGAAGGCGGCTTCGGCTGGTTCCTGATCCGCGATCTGGCGACCGATCTGGGATACCACCGCGAGGAGGGGCGCAATCTGCTCGCCTTCCGCATGCCGCTAGACCCGATCGAGATGCGACAGGCGGGATAGGGCCCCTGCCCGACCCGCGCCCTTGCGACATGCCCGGCGCGGTTCAGTTCAGTTGGAATTGCAGCCGGTAGGAGCCGTTGCCGAATTCGCCGAAGAGATCCTCGAGATCGGGATGGCTTACCGGCTCGCCGGAGAAATCCGCAACGAGGTTCTGCTCGGACACATAGGCCACGTAATAGCTTTCGTCGTTCTCTGCGAGCAGGTGGTAATAGGGCTGGTCCTTGGACGGGCGCGACTCCTCGGGGATCGCGTCATACCATTCCTGCGAGTTGGAGAAGATCGCATCGACATCGAACACCACCCCGCGGAACGGGTGGTTGCGATGTCGCACCACTTGGCCGATGTGATATTTCGCGTGCGTGGTATGCATATCTATCCTCATACCTCAATTCTAAATCGTGAAACCGCTCAGGTCCACGTTTTCGCCTCATTTCCGCCGGAAACAGATTGTCCGATTCGTCGCGACAGTCCGCTGATCCTGTGCGTTTCCCGGTTTTCGAACGGGCCAATTACGCATAGACTGACAAAAAACAAGGCCGTCAGAGCAAAGAAGAGCAGTTATGAAGAAATACCTCGCCCTCGGCGTAGTGCTTGCGGTGGCCGCCTGCGGAGGCGGACCGTCCAAGCCCCCGCGCAATCTTGATGACGCCTGCGCGATCATCAAAGAACGCCCGCAATACTTCAACGCCATGCGCCGGACGGAGGCCCGCTGGGGCGTGCCGGTCGCCGTGCAGATGGCCACGATCCACCAGGAAAGCAAGTTCGACGGCAATGCGAAGACGCCGCAGCGCTTCGCGCTCGGGATCATCCCGCTTGGCCGCCAGAGCTCCGCCTATGGCTACAGCCAAGCCCTTGACGGCACCTGGGATGAGTATCGCGAAGATACCCATCGCTTCGGTGCAAGGCGCAACCGCATCGCCGACGCCACCGACTTCATGGGTTGGTACATGGACGGCACGCAGAAGAAGCTTGGCATCTCCAAGGCCGATGCGCGCAACCAGTATCTGGCCTATCACGAAGGGCGCGGCGGCTACTCGCGCGGGTCACACCGGTCGAAATCCTGGCTTCTCGCCGTGGCCGACCGCGTCGCGTCCCGCGCGCAGATGTATCAGATTCAGCTGCAATCCTGCCGGCGCTGAGAAATCAGCGCCGCTGGGCCAACGCCTGATCGATGGAGAACATCGACGTGGCGAAGTTGCCGCCCTTTTGCAGGTTGTTCAGGATCGTCGTGGTCTTCTCGCCCGACTGGTTGGTGATCACCCACTGGCGCAGCTCGACCGGCCCGTCAGTGAAGACCAGCTGAATATTCCCGTATTCGGGATGCTGCGGATCCTGCGCGGTCACGATCGTCTTCGGCCCGTCCGTCGTGTAGCCCACGACCATACCATTGCGGTTCAGGTCGATATTGCGGCCCAGGATCAGGTTCAGCGGCGTCTTCACCAGCGGATATTGCTCCGGCGGCTGGTTCGATTTCGGATCGAACACCGCAACCCGGTTGGCCGAGGCCAGCACCAGCGTCTTGTCGTTATTGTACTGGAAGCGCGCCCGACCGGGCCGCTTGATGAACAGCTTGCCGGTCGAGATCGACCCGTCCGAATTGACCTGCGTGAAATCCGACGAGGCGGAGGTCAGCGAGTTCAGATAGGACGATATCTGATTCAGCGAGACTTTCCCGGCCGAAGCCGGAAGGGCGAGCGCCAGCGTGAAGATCGCGGCGAGCAGGATGCGGATCTGTTTCATGACCATAGATTTAGGCACTCCTTGCGAAAGCGGAAGTCCCGCCGTAACGCGCCAATCGCGCTGCGGGTCCGTCTTGAGCGCATTTGCGCCTAACAGGGGATGTCATTCAATAACAGCGCCCCCGTATCGGATCACGGCGCCCGGCGGTCGTCCCGAGTAAGAGCCCCCTGAAACGCAAAGCGCCCCGAGGTCTCCCCCGGGGCGCATCGCATTTCTGGTTGTGACCGGCTTACTGCTGCTCGGGCACGAGGATTTCGCGCTTCCCGACATGGTTGGCCGAGGACACGATGCCCTGATCTTCCATCTGCTCCACGAGGCGCGCGGCCTTGTTATAGCCGATGCCCAGCTTGCGCTGGATATAGGAGGTCGAGCATTTGCGATCCTTTATCACGATGCCCACCGCCTGATCGTAGAGCGCATCCTCGCCGCCGGTATTGCCGCCGGTGTTGAGGCCGAGCACCGCGTCAATATCGCTCGCCGTGTCGTCATCGGGACCTTCGACCACGCCCGACATGTATTCCGGCGGACCGAAGCTCTTGAGGTGGTTGACGATTTCCTCGACTTCCTCGTCGGAGACGAAGGGCCCGTGGCAACGGGTGATCTTGCCGCCGCCTGCCATGTAGAGCATGTCGCCCATGCCCAGAAGCTGCTCGGCGCCCTGCTCGCCCAGAATGGTGCGGCTGTCGATCTTCGACGTCACCTGGAAGGAGATCCGGGTCGGGAAGTTCGCCTTGATCGTGCCGGTGATGACATCGACCGAGGGGCGCTGCGTGGCCATGATCAGGTGGATCCCGGAGGCCCGCGCCATCTGCGCCAGACGCTGAATGCAGGCTTCGATCTCCTTGCCCGCGACCATCATCAGGTCGGCCATCTCGTCGACGATGACGACGATATAGGGGAAGGGCTCGGGCTGGAATTCATCCGTCTCGAAGATCGGCTCGCCGGTCTCTTCGTCGAAGCCGGTCTGCACGGTGCGCTTGAACATCTCGCCCTTGTCGAGGCTTTCCTTCACGCGGCCGTTGTAGCCTTCGATGTTGCGCACGCCCATCTTGGACATCTTGCGATAGCGCTCTTCCATCTCCGAGACGACCCATTTCAGCGCGACGACCGCCTTCTTCGGATCGGTCACGACCGGCGACAGCAGATGCGGGATGCCGTCATAGACGGAGAGTTCGAGCATCTTCGGGTCGATCATGATCAGGCGGCACTCTTCCGGCGTCAGACGGTAGAGCAGCGACAGGATCATCGTGTTGATCGCCACCGACTTACCCGAGCCGGTCGTCCCTGCGATCAGCAGGTGGGGCATCTTGGCGAGGTTGGTCACGATCGGCTCGCCGCCGATGGTCTTGCCCAGAGCCAGCGGCAGCTTGATATTCTTGTCGTCGAAATCGCGCGCCGAGAGGATCTCGCGCAGCACGACCTTCTCGCGGTGATCGTTGGGAAGTTCGATGCCGATCACCGAGCGGCCCGGCACGGTCGAGACACGTGCCGACAGCGCCGACATCGAGCGCGCGATATCGTCGGCCAGACCGATCACACGGCTGGCTTTCAGACCCGGCGCCGGCTCGAGTTCATACATCGTGACGACGGGGCCGGGGCGGACCGAGACGATCTCGCCCTTCACACCGTAATCGTCGAGCACGGTCTCGAGCATCCGCGCGTTCTCTTCCAGCGCTTCATCCGAGAGCTGGTGACGCTGGATCGTCGTGGGGTTCGTCAGCAGCGACAGCGGCGGCATTTCGAAGGGCGCGGTTTTCGGCTTCTCGAAAGCCATCTTCGGCTGCGCCTCTTCGATCGCACGACGCGAGGGGGCTGCGGGTTTCGCCGCAGGCTGCACGACGCGCTTCGGCTCGGGCTGCTTGATCACCTGACGGTCGAGACCGCGCGCGGAGGCCGGGATCTCCGGCACGACGTCTTCCTCGATCCATTGCGCAGCGCCCGACTCGTCGAAGGAGGTGGGCTCGCCCGCGTAGAAATGCTCGGTGCGCATGTCGCGGGGATCGGCCTCGAAGCCTTCGTAATCCGGGTGGGTCCAGTCGCGGCTGTCATCGTCCGCGTAGTCATAGTCCTGCGCGACCTGCTCCGCCGCCGTCATTTGCGGCTCGTCGGCACCAGCATAGGCCATTTCGGGCGCATGCTCGGCGGCAGCGGCAGGCGCGCCGAAGCCCGGCATGAAGCGCGGCTTGGCCTTGAGCGGCGGCTCGGCGCGCAGTTGCGGCTCGGCCCGCAGCGGCGGCTCCTGATGCACGACCTGCGGCTGGCGCGGTGCTCGCGCGAGGCGCTTGGCGACGGCGGCCAGGACCGAGGCCGAAGGACGCGGCGGCTCCGGCTCGGGGTCGGCGAAGGTCTCGGGCATATCGTGATGCAGCGGGGCCTCAGGCTCGGGCGCGTAATCGGTAACGATCGGCGCCGACTTGCGGTTCTGCACTGCTTGGCTGATCCGGGCGCGAATGCGGTCCTCCGTCGGCGCTGCGAGCTGCGGCTGGTCATCCCAATAGGGCTCGGTCTCGAACAGTTCGGGCGAGGCGTCGTAGGGATCGTAATCCGGCTCCACCGGGCGACGGATCCGCGACAGGAAGGACGGACGTGCCGCCGGAGCCGCTTCGACCTCGGGCGCCCAGTCATGCGCGGCATAGGCCTGCTGCTCTTCCCAGGCCGCCAGCTCTGCGGCGCGTTCGGCCGCTTCCGCGCGGCGCTGGCGCGCACGCTCTGCCGCCGAGCGAGCGCCCATGACCGAGGCCGAAGCCCCACGGCCCAGAAGGTTCATCGCGCCGACATAGATCGCGACCGTGCCGAGCCACATGAAACGCGTGATTGCTTGCAGCTCCGGCTTGGTGAAACCGAGAACGAAGGTCGCCATGGCCAGCATCGCCGCGGCGAGGACCAGCGACAGGAGCTTCAGCCCGACCACGCCCGAGATCGGGACGATCCCGAGCATCGCGCCCGCGATCATGTCGCCGAAATGCCCACCGAGGCCAAAGGCCTGCCCCCATTGATCGCCCGGCACCAGAAGGGCCGCGTAAACGGCGGCGACGGCCACTGCGATCGGGAAGAAGATCATCCGTGACACGAGACGCTCTTCGCCGCGATGGGTGATCATGCGCAGTCCCCAGGCCACCAGCGCCGCGGGCAGCAGCCACGCGCCGTGCCCGACGATCACGAACAGGGGCGAGGCGATCCCGGCGCCGATCCGGCCCAGCCAGTTCTGCACCGGCTCATCCGAGGACGCCATCCAGCTTGGATCTTCGGGGTGATAGGAGAAAAGCATCATCGCGGCGAGCAGGCCGAAGACGACCAGCAGCCCCCCTACCAACTCTTTGCCACGCCGTTCCAAAACGGCTTGCGTGTCCTGATCGAAAAGCGGATCGCGCTGTCGAACCTGATAAGATGCCATAACCTACCGTCCTCAACCGTATAGGCAGTCGCGGAGCTGCATCAGCCCGCGCTGCGTTTCTGCTTTTGGAGCGACCAGAGCCACTCTGATATATTTCTGGCCGGGGTTTTCCCCGTTCACCTCGCGCGCGAGATAGGCGCCCGGCAGCACGCGAATGCCGGTTTCTGTCCAAAGCTTGAGCGCCGCCGCCTCCCCGTCTTCGATGGGAAGCCAGAGGAAGAAGCCGCCCTGCGGCAGCTGGAAGCCATCGACGCCGTCGAAGATCTGTCCCGCGATCTCGTATTTCTCGGCGTAGAGGCGACGATTTTCCGTGACATGGGCCTCATCCGCCCAAGCCCGCTCGGCCACGCGCTGCAGCGGCTGCGGCAGCGGCGCGCCGGCATAGGCGCGCAGGCGACGGATATGTTTGATGCTTTGCGGCCCGGCAGCGAGGAAGCCCGAGCGCAGACCCGGCAGGTTCGACCGCTTCGAGAGCGAATGGAAAATCACCACGCGCTCGGGGTCGATGCCCTCCTCGGCGGCGACCTGTGCCGCACCGGGCGGCGGGGCCTCGCGCCAGATCTCGGAATAGCACTCGTCGGCGAAAACGATGAAATCGTGCTTCTCGGCCAGATGCAGCAGATCGGCCAGAAATTCGCGGCTCGCGACTGCACCCTGCGGGTTCGAGGGCGAGCACAGATAGGCCACGGTGATGCGGTCCAGCACCTCGGGCGCAAGTGCCGAATAATTAGGCAAAAACCCGGTATCAGCGCCCGCGGGCACGAAAACCGGCTCCGCGCCGACCGCAGCCGCCGCCACCGCATAGACCTGATAGAACGGGTTCGGGATCGCGATCACGGGCGTTTTGCCGCGTTTCGTCTCGGGCGAAAGCGCCATCGCGGCGTTGTAGAGACCCTCGCGGGTGCCGTTGAGCGCCATGATCCGCTCGGGTCCGATCTCGACCGAATAGCGCCGTTTCAGCCAGCCAGAGATCGCGTCCAGCAATTCGGGCGTGCCGTCATTGGCGGGATATTTCCCAAACTCTCCAAGGCTTTGCGCGATCACATCGCCGACGAACTCGGGCATGGGATGGCGCGGCTCACCGATGGACATGGCCAAGACGTCGCCGCCCGGTTCATGCGAATCGAGCAGCGCGCGCAAACGCGGAAATGCGTATTCGGGCAGGTTCGAAAACCGCTCGGGAAAGTCCATCTGTGCCTCATCGAATGGGGTCTATGTCGCCCCTTATTGCCGACGAGGTTACAAAAGCTCCGCCGTTTCGTCCAGAAAAAGACAAGCTCCAGAGCGGGTTGACCACAAGAAATGTGGTTTTCAGGCCAGCGACGATTCGGCGGCCATCCCCAAACGCAGCAGCCGATCCTCCGTCATCGGCGGCGCCATCAGCGAAATCCCGCAGCTTGGGATGCCCGTCGGGAGGTTGAGCGCACACAGCCCCAGCACGTTGCCGATCCGGGTATTGCGCAGCGCGAGCACGTTCTCTTCCTGGAAATAAGCCTTGTCGCTCAGAAGGCGGCGCACATCGGGCGGCAGGATCGGCGAGGTCGGCACCAGAACGGCGTCATATTCCGCGGTCGCCTCCAGATAGGCGGCGCGATAGCCCGCCAGCTCGTGCCAGCCTTTCGCGTAATCCGAGGCCAGCGCGTCGCGCCCGCTGCGGAACCGCTCGAGGATCACCGCGAACATCTTCTCGGGCGCGGCTTCGATCTCGTGCTTCCACTCGCCATAGGCTTCGGGGGCGAAGAGAACACCGGAAAGGTCCATCGCCGGGCGCACCATCGGCAGGCCCCGCCGCTCGATCACCGCACCCGCCTTGGCGAAGGCCTCGACGGCCCGCTCGAAGCCCTGCACCGGCTTTTCCCGTGTGCCTTCGAAGGCCAGCCCTTCGAGCACCAGAAGCCGTTTACCCTTGAGGCTCGTCTCGCGCAGGTCCGGCGCGGCGCGGCGTTCCAGCAGCGCGAGCACATGCGCGGCATCCTCGACATTGCGGGTGATCGGCCCGACCGTGTCGAAGGTCCGGCACAGCGGCACGACGCCTTTCGTCGTGATCCGCCCATGTGTCGTCTTCAGCCCCACGAGATCGTTCCATGCCGCCGGAATACGCACCGAGCCGCCCGTATCAGAACCGATCGCCGCCGCAGCCAAGCCGCGCGCGACCGACAGCGCCGCGCCCGAGGACGAACCGCCCGGCGCGAGTTCGGGATCATGGATATTCGGCGGCGTCGCGGTCATCGGGTTCACGCCCAACCCGGAGAAAGCCAGCTCCGTCATATGCGTCTTGCCCAGACAGACCGAGCCGCCCAGCGTGGCTTCGATCAGCACATCCGCATCGCGCTCGGGCACGCGCCCGGCCAGCAGCCGCGAGCCCGCCTCGGTCGCGACCCCGGCGGTGTCGTAAAGGTCCTTCCAAGACAGCGCGACCCCGTCGAGCATCCCGCGTCTGGTTCCCTGCTTGGCGCGTTGATGCGCAGCCATTGCCTCGTCCCGGGCCCGCTGCGCCGTGAGACGCGCATAGATGTCCTCTGAGGCTTCAGCCGCCTCCAGATAGGCCTCGGTCTGCTCCACCGGATCGAGCTGACCGGCGGCAATTGCCCGCCCTTGTTCCGCAGCCCCTGCCAACCGCCATTCCATGCCCGCCTCCTTCGTTCTTTCCGCCACGCTAGCGACAGTCCCGCGCATGGACAATCCCGCTTCCAGCGCCATAGTAAGCGCCATGAAACACGATTCAGACGTCATCATCGCGGGCGGCGGGCTCAACGGCCCCGCCTTGGCGCTTGCACTGGCCTCCGCCGGCCTGTCCGTGACCCTTGTCGACGCCGCTCCGGCACGCCAGCGCGCGACCGACACGTTCGACGGCCGCGCCTATGCGCTGGCCATCGCGTCGCAGAAATTGCTGCACGCCATTGGCGTCTGGGACGGGCTGGCCGATCAGGCGCAGCCGATGATGGAAGTGAAAGCCGCCGATGGTCACGCAGGCGAAGGGGCGGCCCCTTTCTTCCTGCATTTCGACGCGCGCGAGCTGGATCAGGCGCCGGTCGGCTACATGCTGGAGGATCGCTACCTCTATCGTGCCTTCCTCGATGCGATGGAGGCGAGCGACAAGATCACGCTGCTGCACGAGACGCAGGTAACAGGGCAGCAGGTCGTGCCGGGCGGGGTCGAAGTGAGCCTGTCCACCGGCAAGACCCTGACCGCGAAGCTGCTGATCGGGGCCGATGGTCGCCGCTCAGGCGTGGCCGAACGCGCCGGGATCACCCGCGAAGGTTGGGGCTACGGCCAGACCGCGCTTGTCGCGGCGGTCGAGCACGAGAAGCCCCATAACGGCATCGCGCAGCAGTTCTTCATGCCGACCGGGCCGCTCGCCATCCTGCCGCTGAAGGGCAACCGGTCGTCGATCGTCTGGAGCGAGACCGAGGAGAACGCGAAGACGATCTCGGCGCTGGATGACGATGATTTCCTCGCCGTGCTGCGCCCGCGCTTCGGCGATTTCCTCGGCGAGATCAAACTGGCCGGTCCGCGCTTCTCCTACCCGTTGAACCTGACGCTTGCGAAAGCCTATGTCGCGCCGCGCGTGGCGCTGGTGGGCGATGCGGCGCATGGCGTGCATCCGATCGCGGGCCAAGGCCTGAACCTCGGGCTACGCGATGTGGCGGCGCTGGCGGAGATCGTGGTGGAGGCAATGCGCCGCGGCGAGGATATCGGCGCCGAGGACGTGCTGGAGCGCTATCAGGGCTGGCGGCGCTTCGATTCGACGTCGCTCGCGCTTGGCATGGATACCGTGAACAAGCTCTTCTCGAACGACAATCCGCTGCTGAAAGCGGGGCGCGATCTGGGGATGGGTCTGGTGCAGGCGATCCCGGGGCTGCGGCGCGGCTTCATGCAGCAAGCGGCGGGCCTGTCAGGCCCCCTGCCCCGCCTGTTGCAGGGCCGCGCGCTTTAAACGCCGCGCCTTATTCGTCGATCCGCCGGGCCTCGTCTGCGAGAAGGATCGGAATGCCGCCCCGGATCGGGAAGGCCAGTTTCGCGGGCTGCGAAACCAGTTCCTGCTTCTCGGCATCGTATTTCAGCACCGCATGGGTCAGCGGGCACACGAGCGCCTCCAGCATGTGCCGGTCGAACAGCGGCTTCTCGCGGGCCGTCTCGGGCGCCGGTGCGCTCTCAGTCTCGTCGCTCATTGCAACCGCTCCTCTCCGCCGCCATGCAGCGCATATTCGATCAGGGTCACCAAGGTCTCGCGCCGGGTGGCCAGACAGGGTGCCTCCAACAGCGCCTGCTTGTCCTCCGGCTCCAGCGGCAACAGCATCCCGAGCGAGTTGATCAGCAACTCGTCATCGGCATCTTTCAGCGTTTCCCAATCGGTATCCAACCCCTGCGCGTGGAAAAACTTCGCCAGCAGGTCGAGAAACTCGTCGCGGTCGAAACCGGTGTCATGCTCGGCCGCACCCAGATCGCGCTCGAACCCGGCCCAGCTGACCTCGGCGCGGATATAGGGGGTGAACCCGTCGATCTGTTTCACGATACGATAGCGCGAGATCCCCGACAGGGTGATCATGTAGCGCCCGTCCTCGGTCTCGGAAAACCCGGTCAGACGGCCCGCACAGCCGATCGTGTTGAGGTGGTTCTGCCCCTCCGGCCCCTTGATCGGCTGAATCATCCCGATCAGCCGAGACTTGGTCTTCATGCAATCTTCGATCATCTGCAGATAGCGCGGCTCGAAGATATGCAGCGGAAGCCGCGCCCGGGGCAGCAGCAGCGCACCGGGCAGCGGAAAAAGCGGAAGGATTTCGGGCAAGTCGCCTTTCTTCATCATGCGGATGAAACTAGCGCGACCCTGCCCTCAGGCAAATATCATCGACGACAGACGACGGCGGCCTTTTGCCACGATAGGATCGTTCGGCTTGAGCGCGTCGAAAATGGTGAAAAGCTGCGTCTTCGCGGCCTCGTTGTCCCATTCGCGATCCCGGCGGAACAGCTCGAGCAGCTGGTCCACGGCTTCCTCGACATTGCCCGCCGCATAAAGCGCCTGCGCATAGTCGAAGCGCGCCTGATGATCGTCGGGATTGGTCTCGACCTTGGCTTTGAGATCGTCGAGCGGCCCCGCCGATTGCGCCTGTTTCGCCAGATCGAGCTGCGCGCGCGCGGCTTCCACCGGGGCGCTGTCGGACAGTTTCGGGGGCACGGCGGCCAAAGCCGCGCCTGCCGCATCCAGTTGGTCCAGCGCGATGCGCGCGCGGATCAGGCCGCCATGGGCCTCCGCCAGCTCGCCATCTTCTTCGAGGATCGCCGCAAAGGTCTCCGCTGCGTCTTCCGCCGCGCCCTCGGCCAGCATGGCTTCCGCCGCCTCGACCGCATCGCCCAGACCATTGCCGGCCTCACCGCCGGACGCTTCGATCAGCTTGGACACGAAGCTCTTGATCTCGGAGGGCGGCAGCGCGCCCTGGAAACCGTCGATCGGCTGGCCCTGCCAGAAGGCGTAAACTGTCGGGATCGACTGCACCCGCATCTGACCCGCGATCATCTGGTTTTCGTCGACATTGACCTTGGCCATCACGACCGCGCCTTTCGCGGCTTCGACCTCGGCTTCCAGCGCCGGGCCGAGCTGCTTGCACGGGCCGCACCACGGCGCCCAGAAGTCGACGATGACCGGCACGGTCTGCGATTTCTCGATCACCTCGGCCATGAAGTTGGCTTCGGTCACGTCCTTGACGTATTCGCTCTTGCCTGCGGCCTTGGCGCCGCCACCCAGTTCCAGCATGTCCGTCTCCCGAAATTGCGGAGGATTTGCTTTCCTATATGGCCTCGGATGGGCCGAACGCAAACCCGTTTGACCGCGGCGCGCTGCCGCAAGCGATTACAGATCGAAGGTCGCGAATACCGGCGCGTGATCGGAGGGCTTCTCCCAACCGCGCGCCGCCCGCAGCACGCGGCTGCCATGGGCCGCGTTCGAGATATCCGGCGTCGCCCAGATATGATCGAGCCGGCGGCCCTTGTCGGCGGCATCCCAGTCGCGCGCCCGATAGGACCACCACGAATAGAGAAGCCCCTCGGGGATATCCTGCCGGGTGATGTCCACCCATTTGCCCGCCTCCATCGCATCGTGCAGATGCTCGACTTCGATCGGCGTGTGCGAAACGATCTTCAGAAGCTGCTTGTGGCTCCAGACGTCATCCTCGCGCGGCGCGATGTTCAGGTCGCCCACGAGGATCGATTTCTTCGGACCTTCCGCGGCGAAGTGATCGCGCATCTGAGTGAGGTAATCGAGCTTCTGCCCGAACTTCTCATTCACCTCGCGGTCCGGCACGTCGCCGCCCGCGGGGACATAGAAGTTGTGGATCGTGACGCCATTTTCGAGCGTCCCCGCGACATGACGCGCATGGCCGAGATCGGCGAAATCATGGGCGCTGTTCTCTTCCATCGGGATTTTCGAGAAGATCGCGACGCCGTTATAGCCCTTCTGGCCGCGCGCAACCATGTGGGTGTAGCCCAGTGCCTTGAACCCCTCGAGCGGGATCTTCTCGACCGGGCTCTTGCATTCCTGCAGGCAGAGCACGTCGGGCGCCTCTTCCTCCATCAGCTTGCGCACAAGCCCCTCGCGCAGCCGCACCGAGTTGATGTTCCAGGTCGCCAGCGTGAAGCTCATCTCATTCTCCCGTTCCAAAAGCCGCGCGATCATGTCGAAGGGCGGCCGCTTTCGCAACCGCCCCTGTTCCTCTTGGCAGAAATATCCCGGGGTGAATTGGCCGATAGGCCAAGAGGGGCAGCGCCCCTTACTCAGCCCAGCCCGAGATCGACTTCACGTCGCAGAATTCCTCGATGCCCCAGCGGCCACCCTCGCGCGCCCGGCCAGAGGAACCCACGCCGCCGAACGGCGCGCCTGCGCCACGGTCCTGACCGTTCATCTCGACCATCCCCGAGCGCAGCTGCCGCGCCAGACGGTTGCGCCGCGCGCCATCGCCCGATTGCAGGTAATTGGTCAGACCGTAAGGCGTGGCATTGGCCACCTCGATTGCCTGCTCCTCGCTGTCGAAGGGCATGATCGACAGGACGGGGCCGAAGATTTCCTCGTTCATGATCGTCATCGAGGGATCGCAATCGGCAAAGACCGTCGGACGGACATAGAAGCCGCGATTGAGATGCTCGGGCCGTCCGGGACCACCCGCGACGAGCTTCGCGCCCTCCGCGATGCCGGTCTCGATCAGGCCCTGAATCTTGTCGAACTGCGCCTTGTTCACGACCGGGCCGATATGTTTGCCCTCCTCGCGCGGGCTGGCCACCTGCGTGGCCTCTGCGGTCTGGCGCGCGATTTCCACGGCCTTGTCATAGGCCGACCGCTCGACCAGCATCCGCGTCGGCGCGTTGCAGCTTTGGCCCGAGTTCTGGAAGCAGTGCTTTACGCCGCGCGCCACCGCATCCTCATCCGCATCGGCGAAGATCAGGTTGGCGCCTTTGCCGCCCAGCTCCAGCGTCACCCGCTTGAGCGTATCGGCCGCCGCCTTCGAGATGGCCTTGCCAGCCCGGGTCGAGCCGGTGAAGGAAATCATCTCGACGTCCGGATGGGTCGAAAGCTGCGTGCCGACGCCAACGCCATCGCCATTCACAAGGTTGAACACGCCCTTGGGCAGACCCGCCGCGTCGAGGATTTCCGCAAACAGCAGCGAGGAGAGCGGCGCTTCCTCGGACGGTTTCAGCACCATCGTGCAGCCCGCGAGGATCGCCGGGATCACCTTCAGCGTCACCTGGTTCATCGGCCAGTTCCACGGCGTGATCAGCCCGACGACGCCGACGGGTTCATAGGCGATCATCGCGCCCGGCGTGCCGTCGCCCAGCGGATGCACCCAGTCGAAGGCTTTCGCCGCGTCGATGAAGTTCTTGATGTGATAGGCCCCCGCGCCCCACTGGTTCTTGCGCGCCAGATCGATCGGCGCGCCCATCTCGAGGCTCATCGCCTGCGCCATGTCCTCGGCGCGCTCGGCATAGACCTTGGCGATCCGCTCGACCGCCGCGATCCGCTCTGCCGGGTCCGTCGCCTTCCAGCCGGGCAACGCCGCCTTTGCCGCAGCGACCGCCGCATCCGTGTCGGCCTTATCGCCAAGCGAGATCACCGCGCAGGGATCCTCAGTGGACGGGTCGATCACCTCGTACTCGCGCGCCGCCTTGGGCGCGACCCATTCCCCATTGATGTAGAAATTCCGCTTCTCGATCATTTCAGCCTCCGGCACACAGATGTCGCGCGCGAGCGTTTCACCACTCCCCGTCCTGCGCAAGGCCTGACGAAAGGTCGCAGGCTCCGAGTTTAAAAAGGTTCTAAACTGGCTGGAATGGGCCCCGGCGAGGGCTTATATCCCGGAAAGACGTGATTTTACGCAAACACAGGAGGTTTTTCATGGGCCTGCGTATCAATGACACCGCTCCCGATTTCACCGCTGACTCGACCGCTGGCGAGATCAAGTTCCACGACTGGATCGGCGACAGCTACGCCATCCTGTTCTCGCACCCGAAAGACTTCACCCCGGTTTGCACCACCGAGTTCGGCGCAGTTGCTCAACTCGCCCCCGAGTTCGAGAAGCGCAACACCAAGGTCATGGGCGTTTCGGTCGATAGCGTCGAAGAGCACGTGAAGTGGAAATCGGACATCGAGCAGGTCGCCGGCGCGCCCGCGAACTTCCCGATCATCGACGACACCTCGCTGAACGTGTCGAAGCTGTATGACATGCTCCCCGCCGATGCCTACATGCCCGACGGCCGCACCGCCGCGGATTCGGCCTCCGTGCGCACCGTCTTCATCATCGGCCCGGACAAGAAAGTCCGCCTGACCATGTCCTACCCGATGTCGGTCGGCCGCAACTTCGCCGAAATCATCCGCGCGCTCGACGCCGTTCAGGCGACCGACGGCAAGCCCTTCGCGACCCCCGCGAACTGGGTGCCGGGTCAGGACGTGATCGTCGCGCTGTCGGTCTCGACCGACGAGGCGAAAGAGAAGTTCGGCGAAGTCGACGTCAAACTGCCCTACCTGCGCACCGTCAAGTCGCAGGGCTGAGCCCAGCTTACCCGCTTACGAGAGAGCCCCGGCAGCGTCCGGGGCTTTTTCATATCCGCGCCACCCAGCCGGCGCGCGAAAAGCAAAAGGCCCCGGATCGCTCCGGGGCCTTTCTCAATCTTCCAGCGGATCAAACCGATCAGTCGGCTTTCTCTTCACGCTTTTCCGGCGCGATTTCTTCGCCGGTTTCCTGATCGACCATCTTCATGCCAAGGCGCACCTTGCCGCGATCGTCGAAGCCCAGAAGTTTCACCTTCACTTCCTGACCTTCCTTGAGCAGATCGCTCGGGTGGTTCAGGCGCTTGTTGGCGATCTGGGACACGTGGACGAGACCGTCACGCTTGCCAAAGAAGTTCACGAAGGCGCCGAAATCGACGAGCTTCACGACCTTGCCGGTGTAGATCTGACCCTCTTCGGGCTCAGCCACGATGGCGTGGATCATGTCATGCGCTTTCTTGATGGCCTCGGCATTGGCCGAAGCAATCTTGATCACGCCGTCGTCATTGATGTCGACCTTGGCACCCGACACTTCCACGATCTCGCGGATGACCTTGCCGCCCGAACCGATCACTTCACGGATCTTGTCGGTGGGAACGGTCATCGTCTCGATGCGCGGAGCGTGGGCGGAGAATTCCGTGCGGCCCGCGGAGAGCGCCTTGTTCATCTCGCCGAGGATGTGCATGCGGCCAGCGCGTGCCTGCTCCAGAGCTTTCTCCATGATCTCGGCGGTGATGCCGGCGACCTTGATGTCCATCTGCAGCGAGGTGATGCCCTCTTCGGTGCCTGCGACCTTGAAGTCCATGTCGCCGAGGTGATCCTCGTCGCCAAGGATGTCGGTCAGAACGGCCCAGGAGCCATCCTCTTCGAGCACCAGACCCATCGCGACACCCGCCACGGCCGATTTCAGCGGAACGCCCGCATCCATCATTGCCAGCGAGCCACCGCAGACCGACGCCATCGAGGACGAGCCGTTGGACTCGGTGATCTCGGAGACGAGACGGATCGTGTAGGGGAAGTCGGTCGCAGCCGGGAGAACCGCCTGCAGCGCGCGCCACGCGAGCTTGCCGTGGCCGATCTCACGACGACCGGGCGAACCGACGCGGCCCACTTCGCCGACCGAGTAGGGCGGGAAGTTGTAGTGCAGCAGGAAGTTCGAGCGCGAGTTGCCGTGCAGCGCATCGATGATCTGCTCATCGTCGCCGGTGCCCAGCGTGGTCACGACCAGCGCCTGCGTCTCACCGCGGGTGAACAGCGACGAGCCGTGGGTGCGCGGCAGCAGACCGGTTTCCGCCACGATCGGGCGAACCTCGTCCAGCGCACGACCGTCGATGCGGCGACCGTTCTTCACGACGTCACCACGCAGAACAGCCGATTCCAGCTTCTTCATCGCGGTGCCCAGCGTCGGATCTTCGAGCTGCTCTTCGGTGAGCTGCGACTTGATCTCTTCCTTGGCGGCGTTGACGGCGGCCACGCGCTCTTGCTTGTCCGAGATCGCGTAAGCGGCACGCATCTTCTCTTCGCCCAGACCTTTGACGGTCTCGAGCATCGCCGAGTAGTCGGGCGCTTTGAAGTCGAAGGGCTCTTTCGCGGCGGCTTCGGCGAGATCGATGATCATGTCGATCACCGGCTGCATCGCGTCATGGCCGAACTTGACCGCGCCCAGCATCTCGGCTTCGGACAGCTCGTAAGCTTCCGATTCCACCATCATCACGGCGTCCTTGGTGCCCGCGACGACGAGGTCCAGACGCTGCTCGGGGTTCTCCCGCAGCTTCTGCATGTCGTCGACTTCGGGGTTCAGGATGTATTCGCCATCCGAGAAGCCGACGCGCGCAGCGGCGATCGGGCCCATGAACGGCACGCCCGAGATCGTCAACGCGGCCGAAGCGGCGATCATCGCGACGATGTCGGGCTCGTTGACGAGGTCATGCGACAGCACGGTGCACATCACGAGCACTTCATGCTTGAAGCCTTCCACGAAGAGCGGACGGCACGGGCGGTCGATCAGGCGCGAGGTGAGCGTCTCTTTTTCGGACGGACGAGCCTCACGCTTGAAGAAGCCGCCCGGCACTTTACCGGCGGCATAGTATTTCTCTTGGTAGTGAACCGTGAGCGGGAAGAAGTCCTGGCCCGGCTTCGGTTCCTTGGCAAAGGTCACGTTGGCCATGACGGAGGTTTCGCCCAGAGTGGCGATGACCGAACCGTCAGCCTGACGGGCAACCTTGCCGGTTTCCAGAGTGAGCTCTTCTTCGCCCCACTGGATGGATTTTTTCACAACATTGAACATTCAGCGTATCCTGTCTGGGAGCTCTCACGGGCGTATCCCGTGTCTCCCGATTTGAATGGCGGCCCCATTGCCGCCGCCCCCTTATCCTGTTGCACGCGCCCGGGGGCTCGAGGCGTCACGTCTCAGATGGGCCTGCCAATACAGGAAATGAAGGGGTTTGGGAAGCGAAGAGTCCTTAGGGAAAGAAACGGCCAACGCCCAATTCTAGCCAGATTGGCACGCCACCCTCAGCCGGTAGTTATTAACATTGATCATTGTGACCCCATGAGCAAACCCACAGCCCTTTTCATCGATGGCGAGAATATCTCCGCCACTTTTGCTTCCCAGATCCTCAAGTTCGCGCCAGGCGCTTTCATCCGGCGTGCCTACGGTGATGTCGCGCAGATTAGATCGTGGGGCGACAGCCCTTCGATCCGGCTGGTGCATTCCGGAAGCGGCAAGAACGCAGGAGACGTGTTGCTCGCCCTCGACGCACTCGAGCTCGCTTTGGAACGACGCGCCGAACGGTTCGTCATCGCAAGCTCCGATGGTGACTTCACCCACCTCGCGACCAGGCTCCGCGAAAAAGGGATGGAAGTGCTCGGCGTCGGACAGGAGAAAGCGCCGAAGGCATTTCGTGAAAGCTGTTCAGTGTTTCATCTGCTGAAGTCAAAAACGACCGCAGCTCCGGCACGACCGCCAGCAGTCAAGAAATCTGCCAGTCTCGATGAAAAAATTTGCGCAGCGATCGAGACACACAGCAAGGACGGCGCTGGAGTGCCTCTCGCGGAACTGGCCACGATCATGAAGAAAGACCACGGGGTCTTAATCGGGAACTTGCCAGATAAAAAGTGGCGCCCCTATTTCTCGAACCGTCCGAACCTCTTCGCGCTTGATCCAAAGGGGCCCAAGGCACGCGTGCGATGCCGTCCTAATGGATTTTCTCAACTTTCCGCCGCAGCGAAATAGCCAGAATGCAAAACGCCCGCCCCTTTCGGGACGGGCGCAATGATGCGCGTAAGCTCTTCGATCACTCGATCGGGCGGAACTCGCCTCTGTCTTCGGACGCGAGGCTCACCACCACGATGGCGATGAAGGCCGCGATGAAGCCCGGGATGATCTCGTAGAGGAACGAGCCCCAGCCCAGCGAAATCCAGACGATCACGGTCAGCGCACCGACGACGAGGCCAGCCACGCCGCCCAGACCCGTCATCCGCTTCCAGGTCAGCGACAGGATGATCAGCGGACCGAAGGCGGCCCCGAACCCGGCCCATGCGTTCGACACGAGGCCTAGCACTTTGCTGTCGGGGTTCGACGCGATGATGATCGCAGCGATCCCCACAGCCAGCACCGCGAGACGGCCGACATTCACCAGCGTGCGGTCCGACGCGTCCTTGTTGAAGACGATCTTGTAGAAGTCTTCGGTCAGCGACGAGGACGACACCAGAAGCTGGCTCGACACGGTCGACATGATCGCTGCCAGAAGCGCAGCATAGAGGAAGCCGGTCACCAGCGGATGGAACAGCAGGTTCGACAGGATGATGAAGATCGTCTCCGGATCCTGCACGTCGAGCCCGTTACGCTGCGCATAGGCGCGGCCGAAGATACCGACCGAGATAGCGCCGATCAGCGAGATCGCCATCCAGCCCATACCGATATTCCGTGCTTTCGGCACATCGGCAACCGAGCGCACGGCCATGAAGCGCACGATGATATGCGGCTGGCCGAAATAGCCCAGACCCCAGGCGACCGCCGAGAGCCAGCCCGCGAAGGTCAGCCCGTTCGTCATCGAGAGGAAATTCGGGTCGATATCGGTCAACCGGCTCGCAGCCGCGTCCACGCCGTCGCCCTGACCGGTCGTGAGGATCACGATCGGCATGATGACGAGCGCGAGCATCATGATGCAGCCCTGCACGAAATCGGTGAGCGACACCGCGAGGAAGCCGCCGATCACGGTGTAGACCAGCACGACACCCAGCGTCAGGATCACGCCGGTCATGTAGCTGCCACCGAAGGCGCTGGCGAAGAGCTTGCCACCGCCGACGAGGCCCGACGCGGTGTAGACCGCGAAGAACACCACGATGATCACCGCCGAAACCATCCGCAGCAAGGTCGCGTGGCTCGGGAAGCGATTGGCGAGGAAGCCGGGGATGGTCAGCGCGTTGTCATAGCGCTCGGTCTGCTCGCGCAGGCGCGGCGCCACGACGATCCAGTTCACGAAAGCGCCGACGAAAAGGCCGATGCCGATCCAGCTTTGGGTCAGGCCCGACACGAAGAGCGCGCCCGGCAGGCCCAGAAGCAGCCAGCCCGACATGTCCGATGCGCCTGCCGACAGGGCGGCCACCGCGGGCGGCAGGTTACGCCCGCCCAGCATATATTCCTCGGAGCTCGACGTGGACTTGCGCCACGCATAGACCCCGATGGCCAGCATCAGCACGAAATACAGTGCCAAGCTGATCCAGACTCCGATCTGCATATCTCAATCCTCCCTGTTAACGCACCTGCAAGGTAGGGCAGATGCTTGCGTTTTCCCGTTTGGAGCGGACGATACAGGAGGACAAGAAGTCGAACCGACCAAAGTTTTTTGGTGGGAAGATCATTTACCCAAAAGTTTTTAAATTTGCAGGCAGAAGGACTGTTGTTGCCAATTTTCGCAATTCAGTCGGAATAGTGCAAATGAAAACGCCCGCACCAAAGGCACGGGCGTTTCGAATTCCAATCCGAGGCGGATTAGCGGCGCAGGCCGAGACGCTCGATCAGCGACTGGTAACGTGCGACGTCTTTCGCCTTCAGGTAGTCGAGCAGCTTGCGGCGCTGCGCGACGAGCATCAGAAGACCACGACGCGAGTGGTTGTCTTTCTTGTGCTCTTTGAAGTGCTCGGTCAGGTTCGCGATGCGCTTGGTCAGAACTGCGACCTGAACTTCGGGAGAACCGGTGTCACCTTCTTTGGTGCCGTATTCCTTGATAAGCGCGTTCTTGTCTTCGACAGTGATCGACATCGGGATCTCCTTACATTGAGGGTTCGGGCGCAAGCCGGGATGTCGTCCAGCAAGGTCCATAGACTGCCCCTTTCGGAACAGATGCGCGCGTATAGACGCGAATCGTCTTGTTGAAAAGCCTTATTTCAAAGCGCTATGGCCTGCTGCGCCGCGAATTGCGCAGGCGTGAGCAGCGCCACGTCCTGCGCGCTCAGCCCCGCCGCGTCCAGCACCTCGGCCAGCCGGATGCCGTCGAGCAGGATCCACGCCGCATCGGGATGCGCCTCGGAAGGCTCGATACTGATCTGCGGCGTGGCGGTGCCCTGCGGATCGTAGATGACCGCCAACCGATCCTGCCCGACCGTGTAATCTGCGATTGTCGCAGGGGCGTCCGGATCGATCCAATCGCCCAGCGCGAAACTGTCGCCCTCTTCGCCGCCATGCAGCCAATCGCCCGAGCCGCCTAGCAGCACGTCCTCCCCTGCCCCGCCATTGAGCGTATCGGCATCGGCCGCCCCCGCATCGCCCGTCTCCGTTGTGACGCCGATCAGCAGATCGTTCCCGGCGTCGCCGTTCAACTCGTCGCGCCCGGCATCGCCGGTCAACGTATCCGAGCCATCCGCCCCGATCAGCGTATCATCGCCGGCACCGCCCGCGAGCATATCATCGCCCGCGCCGCCGATCAGCGTGTCCTCCCCGGCCTCGCCAAAGAGCCGGTCCGCGCCGAACCCGCCCGAGAGGAAATCCGCCTCCGTGCCGCCGACGAGTTCATCCTCGCCGTCGCCGCCGGTCAGCGTGTCGGCCCCCGCGTCGCCCCAGAGCGTATCTTTCCCGGACGCCCCGAGGAGCTGGTCGTCGCCGTCCCCGCCCCAGAGGCTGTCATCGCCATCATAGCCATTGATCTGATCGTCGCCCGCCTCACCAGCGATCGCATCGTCGGAGGTATCGCCCCAAGTGATGTCATCCCCCGGTCCCGGCTCGGACGGCGAGACCGGCGCGGGTGCGATTTCTCCGGCGCTGACCTCGGCCAGCAGAGAGACCTCGCCAACCTCGGCATCAGCGGTCTCGAGATCGTCCGGCGGCGTCTCCTCCTCGGGTTCGGAGGATACCACCATGAGACCCGCCGTGGCGCCCGCCATCAGCAGGCCCAGAAAACCCGACAGAAACAACATCTCTCTCACCCCCGTGAAGATGCGAGAAATCTACCGTTGCCGGCGCGGATACCCTAGAAAACAAGCGTTAAATGCTTAACGGCGCGCTCAGCCTTCGGGGGTGGACCACAGCTCGGGCTGATGCTCATAGGCGATATAGAGCGGATGTTTCGGCGCGCCCGCCTTGGTCAGGCCGAGGTGATGCAGCGCCCGACCGCTTTCGCGAAGTAGGCCCTCCACCGCAGCGCCCCGCGACAGATGCGCGCCATGCGCGCCCCAGGCGCAGATGATCCGGTCCTCGGGGCCGCCCGCCCAGTCGAGGCTCTCGCGGATCGCCGCATCGTTCTCCGGCCCGACCGGGTCCGGCTGCGCCCGCATCACCTTCGGATCGGTCGCGCGATAGGCGAAGATATTGGTCACCCGGAACGCCCCGAAGCCCAGCGCCCGCGCGCGGCGCTCGCAGCGCTCCACGGTCGGGTCGTTCTGCACCTCGGTCGCGGTCGAGGGGTTGAGCATGATGAACAGCGCCCGCGGCTTGCTGTCATCCCAGACCCGCGTGAGCAGATAGCGGTAATTCTCGCAATCCGAATAGACCGCGATGGAGGGGGCGTCGCCTTTGATATGCTCGCGGGTGATCATCTCTCGTCCTAACCGTAATGTGCGTGACAGAGGGCGGATGCCTCCGGCGGGGATATTTGGACCAAGGGGAAGGGGCGCGTCAAAGGTTGAAGACGCGGCTCGGATGGACCTCGCCGGATTTATAGATACCGACGGCAAGCGGCTTGCCGTCATGGCTGACCCAGACTTCCTCGCCCCATTCGGCCTCGCCCGGCAGCACCATCCCCGGATTGCCGTTCTTCAGCCGCACCGCGCCCTCGGGCGTAGCCTTGAGCTGCGGCAGATCATCAAGGCCCAACTCCACGGGCAACAATTTTTCGTCGAGCTCGGGCGTCTTCGCCAGCTCTTCGATCTCTTCCAGCGTGATCCCGTCGCTCGCCTCGAAGGGCCCCGACCATTCGCGGCGCAGCCAGAGGACGTGGCCGAGACAGCCGAGCTTCTGACCCAGATCGCGCGCGATGGAGCGCACATAGCCGCCCTTGCCGCAGACCAGCTCCAGCTCGACGGTGTCGGCATCGGGACGGCCCAGCATCACGAGGCTTTCGACGTAGAGAGGCCGCGCGGCCAGTTCCATTTCCTCGCCCGCACGGGCCAGCGCATAGGCGCGCTCGCCATCGACCTTCACGGCGGAGAACTGCGGCGGCACCTGTTCGATATCGCCTTCGAAGGCGGTCAGCGCGGCGGCAATCTCTTCATCCGTGGGGCGCAGATCGGAGGTCCGGGTCACCTCGCCCTCGGCATCGTCGGTCTTGGTCGCAGCGCCCAGCCGCACCTGAAACCGGTAGCATTTCAGCGCATCGGTGATGAACGGCACCGTCTTCGTGGCCTCGCCCAGCGCGACCGCCAGCACCCCGGTCGCCGCCGGGTCGAGCGTGCCCGCATGGCCCGCCTTCTTGGCGCCCAGCGCCCAGCGCACCTTGTTCACCACCGAGGTGGAGGTGATGTCTGCGGGCTTGTCCACGATCAGCCAGCCGGAAATGTCGCGACCCTTCTTGCGTGCCATGAGGCCTCCATATTCGACAGGGTGCGCCTGCTAGCCCAAGCGGCGCGAGCCGTCAATCTCCAGCAGCGGGGGCGGCAGGCGCGATCAGTGCGACGATCGGTCCCATCGGCAGGCCCATATCCTCACGCCCCTGACCGGGCACGGTCAGCCGCGAAATCTTGCCGTCGAGATAGAGCGCGTTCGGCACCTGCATCTCGTCACGGAAGAAACGGCCGAATTCGTGAAAGCTCACTGGCGCGTCGGAGATCGCGAAATAGGCGGTCTTGCCATCGGCCGAGACCCCCACCCCGTTGCGGATATTCTTCGACGTGCCATCGGCGAGAAATTTCGGATGCAGCGCGCCGTCGATCACCAGCATCGGCCCCGATTGCGTCGCATAGGTGCAGTCCTTCGGATCGGCGGCGAAGGCGCGCGATTCCGTCACCGAGAACCTGTCTCCGATGCAGAAGACCCCGTTGGGCAGCAGGCCGAAATTGCCCGGCCCTTCCGAGGTGACGATCGAATGCAGCTCTTTGCCGTTCTCGATGAACAGACCCACCGGCTTGCGATCAGGATGGTACATCCCAGCATTCATCGCGAAGACGACACGGTCGCCCTGGGGAACGACCTCGGAAAGCCGCTCGGGCGTGCCGATCAGATTGCCGTCGGGATCGTCGAGGAACAGCTTCAGGTCCTGCCCGAGCTTGGCTTCGCAGACCGTGTAGGTCGTTCCGTCGAAGCTGCGATCCGCACAGGGTGCGTCGGCCAGCGCAGGCGTGGCCAGCAGCATCAGCGCCGCAGCATTAGTCGCGATCGTCTTCATCGTCTTCGTCATCGTCGCGCGCAGCGATATCGCGCTGCACCGTCTCGTCCGAGAATATCCGACGCGTCTCATCGAGACGGTCATAGGTCTCGTCCAGCCGGAAGCGCAGATCGGGGCTGTACTTCGCGGTCATTTCCTTGCCGAGCAAGCGGCGCAGTTCGCCCTTGTTGCGCGCAAGCGCCGCGATCAGCTCTTTCCCGCCTTCGCCGCCCAAGGGCGTGACATAGGCGGTCGCGACCTTCAGGTCGGGAGAGCAGCGCACCTCGCCCACCGTCACCGAGACGCGGTTGAGGTCGGGATCATGCACATCGCCCCGCATCAGGAGGTCCGACAGCGTGCGTCGGATCAACTCGCCCATGCGAAGCTGACGTTGCGAAGGGCCATCGCCCGAGGAGAAACGGTTCTTTGCCATGGCGCTCACATAGGGCGTCTGCGGGTTTTGCGCAACGGGGGCTTTGCCAAGCCCGCCTGTGCAAGCTAGATAGCGCGAAACCGTGAAGGAGAAAGACATGAGCGACCTGCCGGGCATCGTGATTACCGGAGCGTCGGGCCGGATGGGCCAGATGCTGATCCGCACCGTGAGCGAGAGCGACAAGGCGCGCCTTGTGGGCGCCGTCGAACGCACGGGCCACGACTGGGTCGGCAAAGATCTGGGCGAGGCGATGGGCGGCGCGCCGAACGGCGTGATCGTGACCGACGATCCGCTCGAGGCGTTTTCCGGCGCGCAGGCGGTGATCGACTTCACCGCGCCCGCCGCAACCCGCGAATTCGCCAAGATCGCGGCGCAGGCACGCCTGACCCATGTGATCGGCACGACCGGCATGGACGAGGACGACATCGCGGCGCTCGCACCTTGCGCGCGGCACGCCGTGATCGTGCGGGCGGGGAACATGAGCCTTGGGGTGAACCTTCTCACGCAGCTGACGAAGAAAGTCGCACAGGCGCTCGATGCCGATTGGGATATCGAGGTGATCGAGGCGCATCACAACAAGAAGGTCGACGCGCCCTCGGGCACCGCGCTGATGCTGGGCGAGGCGGCGGCGGAAGGCCGTGGCATCTCGCTCGAAGACAATCGCGAGTCGGGCCGCGACGGAATCACCGGCGCGCGCAAGCATGGTGCGATCGGCTTCTCGGCCATCCGTGGCGGCGATATCGTCGGTGAGCATGACGTGCTGTTCGCCGGTATGGGCGAGCGGATCATCCTGCGCCATGTCGCCACCGATCGCGCCATCTTCGCGCGCGGCGCGCTCAAGGCCGCGCTCTGGGGTCAGGACAAGCGCCCCGGCGAATACGATATGCTGGACGTGCTGGGGCTCTGAAAGGCGCCCTCTTCCTCTTGGTTCAAATATCCCGGGGGTCCGGGGGCAGCGCCCCCGGCCTCTGAGACCGCGCCTCGATCAGAAGTCGATCGCGAGGCCTTTCTTCTCCCAATCGCCGTAGCGCACGGGCTCGGGTCCGTCGCGGCCGCCAAGCTCGGTCGGCAGTTCCGCCGCCTGCGCGTTCTTGCGGCGCTCCTCGGCTTCGGCGAGCGCGCGGATCGCGGCGGGCGGCAGGTCGCGGGTCTCTTCGGGCTGATCGGACATGGCGCGTACTTTCTTGTCTGTGGATCGGGGCATGATATAGGCCCGTGCTTAAGCCGCAACAAGCCAGGAAGCCGCAGCCCATGTCCAGACCCGACCCCGCGCGCCGCGCAGCCCTTGGCCTGATTGTGGGCGTTCTCGAGGATCGCGAGAGCCTCGCCGAGCAGATCGGTGCGGAGGCGCTCGACGGGCTGGAGCCGTCGCAACGCGCTCGCGCCCAGCGCCTCGCGACGACGACGCTGCGCCATTTGGGCCGCGCCGACCGGATCATTAAACCGCATCTGCGCCGCCGCACGCCAACGGATGTGATGGCGATCCTGCGGCTGGCCACGGTCGAGCTGCTGGAAGAAAAGCAAGCGCCGCATGGCGTGGTCGATGCGGCCGTGACGCTGGTGAAATCGGCCGGACCGAAGCTGCAAAGCTTCTCGGGGCTGGTGAATGCCGTGCTGCGCAAGGTCTCCGAGGAAGGCGAGAAATGGGCCGCGACGCCCGCGCCGGAAATGCCGGGCTGGCTGCGCGGGCGCGTGATGTCGTCCTTTGGCAAAAAGGCCGCGCAGGCTATGGAACTCGCCCATTTGGCGGGCGCACCGCTCGATCTGAGCGTGAAGGACGATGCCGCAGGCTGGGCCGAGACGCTGGGGGCGAGGCTTCTGCCGACGGGATCGCTGCGGCTGACCGATCCGGGCAAAGTGTCCGAGCTGGCCGGTTTCGAAGACGGCGCGTGGTGGGTGCAGGATGCCGCCGCCGCGCTGCCGGCGAAGCTGCTGGCCCCTGAGGCGGGCGCACGCGTGCTCGACCTGTGTGCGGCCCCCGGCGGCAAGACGTTGCAACTCGCTGCGATGGGGGCCGATGTGACCGCCCTCGATATTTCCGAGGCGCGGCTGGAGCGGCTGGCGGAAAACCTCGACCGGACGCAGATGGAGGCCGAGATCGTCGCCGCCGATGCGCTCGAATGGGAGCCTGACGCGCCCTTCGACGCGATCCTGCTCGATGCGCCCTGCTCGGCCACCGGCACGATCCGCCGCCATCCCGACCTGCCCTTCATCAAGGACGGCGCCTCGATCAAGCCGCTTTTCGCGCTGCAGGAACAGCTTCTGAACCGTGCGCTGCAATGGCTCAAGCCCGGCGGCACGCTGGTCTATGCGACCTGCTCGCTTCTGCCCGAAGAGGGCGAGGCGCAGATCAAGGCGGCGCTTGCCCGGCATCCGGACCTCACCGTGATCCGTCCCGACCTGCCCGGCATCGCGCCCGACTGGATCACCGAGGAGGGCGGGCTGCGGCTGCGGCCCGATTTCTGGCCTGATCTCGGGGGGATGGACGGGTTCTACATGGCGCGACTGCAACGCTCTGCGTGAACCGACCGCCGAGGCGGTGACAGCGCGCCTGCCTCCCAGTAACGTGACCGCATTCCCCGACAGAAGGGCATGCAAGCGGCAACGGAATGGGTAAGGACAGAACCCGATCATCGGCAAAATTCGGCACGGCGCTGAACCGCCTTGCTGCTGCGCGCGCAGGCCGTGCGCAGACGGCGACCGGATTCGTCAGCCAGCCCGAGCCGCGCACGATCGGCTCTTACGCCAAGGGCCGACAACTCGTGCAGGGCAACTTCCTGTTTGCGGGCTCTTTGATCGAAGGTCCGGGGGTCAATATCTGGGATCTGCCGATCCCCGGCCCGGCTTTCGAGGATGCGCTGCAGGGCTGCGGCTGGCTCGACGATCTCGCGGCGCTGGGCACCCGCGAGGCGCGCCTGCGCGCACAGGACTGGGTCTTCGGCTGGATCGACCGCTTCGGCGACGGCAGCGGTCCGGGCTGGACCCCCGATCTGACGGGCCGCCGCCTGATCCGCTGGATCAACCATGCAATCCTGCTGCTGAACGGACGCGAGCGCGAGGATGCCGACCGGTTCTTCCGTGCACTCGGCCAACAGACGATCTTCCTTTCGAAACGCTGGGCGGGCGCGGCCTGCGGGCTGCCGCGGTTTGAGGCGCTGACGGGGCTTGTCTATGCGGGGCTCGCCCTGACCGGGATGGAGCGCCATGCCGACCCCGCGCTGGAGGCCCTGTCGCGCGATTGCGCGGTGGAGATCGACGCCGAGGGAGGGATCGCGACCCGAAACCCCGAGGAACTTCTGGAAATTCTGACTCTCCTGAACTGGGCGGCAGAGGCGCTGGAGACGGCAGGGCGCACGCCGCCCGGTCCGATCCTCGATGCGATCGCGCGGATCGCGCCCACTCTGCGCGCGCTGCGCCACTCCGATGGGGCACTGGCGCGGTTTCACGGTGGTGGACGCGGACCCGAAGGGCGGCTCGACACTGCGCTCTCGGCGACCGGTATCCGCAGCGTCCGGCGCGAGCCGATCGCGATGGGTTTCGTGCGGATGCAGGGCGGGCGCGGCTCGCTGATCATCGACGCGGCACGACCGCCGCAGGGCGAGGCCTCGGCCAATGCCCATGCTTCGACACTGGCCTTCGAACTGACCTCGGGCCGCCGCCCGCTTATAGTCAATTGCGGCTCGGGTGCGCAATTCGGCTCTGACTGGCACCGCGCAGGCCGCGCCACCGCCAGCCATTCGACCCTCTCGATCTACGGCTATTCCTCGTCCCGCCTCGGCCCCGAGCGCCTGTTCGGACGGGCCCCGCGCGCCTATCTCGACAAGACGCCGAAAACCGTCTGGTTCAAGCCCGACGACCTGTCCGAGACCGGGATGATCTTCGGCCATGACGGCTATGCCGAGACCCATGGCATGTCGCATATCCGGGAACTGGACCTGAGCGTCGACGGGCGCGAGTTGCGCGGGCGCGACACGCTGGGCGCGATGACGCCTGACGACATCGACCGGTTCGACCAGATCTTCGAGCGTGAGGGCCTGCGCGGCATTCCCTTCGACATCCGCTTTCACCTGCATCCCGATTGCGACGCGGCGCTCGATCTGGGCGGCACCGCCGTCTCGGTCGCGCTGCGCACCGGAGAAATCTGGATTTTCCGCCATGACGGGGTCGCCGATCTGGCGCTGGAACCCTCGGTTTACCTCGAAAAAGGGCGCATTCGCCCGCGTCCCGCGCAACAGATCGTGCTTTCCAGCAAGGTTCTGGACCGGGCTTGCCAGATTGGCTGGACCTTTTCGCAAGCACGCGATAACTCCACGGCCATCGACGCGCCCTGACCTTGGGGCAGATCCCGAGGATGGCCCTGGGCGCCCCTGACCTGAGCCTTGCGAGGAGCTGCCCGTGACCCGCCCGATCCCCCTGACCCGTGCGCTGATTTCCGTTTCCGACAAGACCGGACTGGTCGACTTCGCCCAGGCGCTTGCCGCGCGCGGCGTCGAACTTCTCTCGACCGGCGGCACCGCCAAGACCCTGCGCGAAGCTGGCCTCAGCGTGCGTGACGTCGCCGATCTGACGGGCTTCCCGGAGATGATGGACGGCCGCGTGAAGACGCTGCATCCGAAAGTGCATGGCGGCCTGCTCGCGCTGCGTGACAACGAAGAGCACCTCGCCGCGATGGAAGCGCACCAGATCGAGGCGATCGACCTGCTGGTGGTGAACCTCTACCCGTTCGAGGAAACGGTCGCGAAGGGCGCCGATTACGACACCTGCATCGAGAATATCGATATCGGTGGTCCGGCGATGATCCGGGCTGCGGCGAAGAACCACGCCTTCGTGTCGACCGTCGTGGATGTCGAGGATTACGCCGCCGTTCTGGAAGAGCTCGACGCGAATGACGGCGCGACCTCCTACCCGTTCCGCCAGCGCCTCGCTCAGATCGCCTATGCCCGCACCGCGGCCTATGACGCCGCCGTCTCGACCTGGATGGCGGGTGCCATCGGCGAAGAAACCCCGCGCCGCCGTGCATTCGCAGGCACGCTCGCGCAGACCCTGCGCTACGGCGAGAACCCGCATCAGTCGGCGGCCTTCTATCTCGACGGCACGAACCGCCCCGGCGTCGCGACCGCCAAGCAGCTTCAGGGTAAGGAGCTGAGCTACAATAACATCAACGACACCGATGCCGCCTATGAGCTGGTTTCGGAATTCGGCACCGAAAAACCCGCCGTCGCGATCATCAAGCACGCCAACCCCTGCGGCGTTGCGACCGGCGAGACCGTGATCGAGGCCTATAAGCGCGCCTTCGACTGCGATCGCACCTCGGCCTTCGGCGGTATCATCGCGCTGAACCAGACGCTGGATGCGGCGACCGCCGAAGAGATCACCAAGATCTTCTCGGAAGTCATCATCGCGCCCTCGGTGGACGACGCCGCGAAAGAGGTCATCGCGAAGAAGAAGAACGTGCGCCTGCTGGAAACTGGCGGCCTGCCCGACATCACCGCACCGATCACGACCTATCGTCAGGTCGCGGGCGGCTTCCTCGTGCAGGACAAGGACAATGGCGTGATCACGCTGGACGATCTGAAAGTCGTGACCGAGCGCCAGCCCTCGGAACAGGAGCTCAAAGACCTGCTGTTTGCGTGGAAAGTCGCGAAACACGTCAAGTCGAACGCGATCATTTACGTCAAGGACGGCGCGACCGTCGGCGTGGGCGCGGGCCAGATGAGCCGTGTCGACTCGACCCGGATCGCGGCGCGCAAGGCTGAAGACATGATGGAAGCCGCTGGCCTGACCGAGACGCCCACCAAGGGATCGGTCGTGGCGTCCGACGCCTTCTTCCCCTTCGCTGACGGTCTGATCACCGCGGCTGAGGCCGGCGCCACCGCGATCATCCAGCCCGGCGGCTCGATGCGCGATCAGGAAGTGATCGACGCGGCGAACGAGCGCGGCCTCGCGATGGTCTTCACCGGAATGCGCCATTTCCGCCACTGATCTGCCGGTATCTTTGCGTAGCCCGGTAGATACCGGGCTGCGCCTTCTGGCATGAAGACGTGACGAGAAACAAACGAGGGCCAGATGCGGCTAGCAGCGAAAGTGACAGCGGGCGTCCTGCTCCTCGACCAGGTGTCGAAATATATCGTCGTGCAGGGGATGCATCTCGATCAGCGCGGCGCGATCGACGTGGTCCCGCCCTATCTCAACTTTCGCATGGCATGGAATCGCGGCGTCAATTTCGGCCTGTTCTCCGGTGAAACCGACTGGATGCGCTGGGTGCTGATCATCGTCGCGCTGGTGATTTCGCTCTGGGTCTGGGTCTGGATCGCGCGTGAGCCGCACTCGGCGCGGGTGAATATCTCGGCAGGGCTGCTGGTCGGCGGTGCGCTTGGCAACGTGGTCGACAGGCTCGTCTATGGCGCGGTGGCGGACTTTCTGAACATGTCGCTGCCGGGCTGGCAGAACCCCTATTCTTTCAACGTCGCCGATGTGGCGATTTTCCTCGGCGCGGTCGGTCTGGTGCTGTTCACCGGCAAGGACCATCGCGCCAACGACGGCTAGCCTGTTTTTCGCAGGTGACGACGCTCCAATGTTGCGTTAAGACGGGGGCGGAACTGGCAAGGGAGTGGTTCATGCAGGCGAAGATCGGCACGCTCGGACTCGCGTTTACAGCGGTACTGACGCTGGCTGCCTGCGGCAATTCCCGCGACCCCAGCCTGATGAATCTGCGCTCTTCGCATCAAGGCCCCGATGAATTCGGCGTGATCCCGACGAAGCCGTTGGAGATGCCGGAGAATCTCGCTGCGCTGCCGCCGCCCACGCCGGGTGGCAAGAACATCACCGATCCCACGCCCGAGGCCGATGCCGTCGCCGCTCTTGGCGGCAATCCGCGCCGCCTCGACGAGACCGGTCAGGTCCCGACCTCGGATCGTGCGCTGGTCTCCGCGGCATCGCGTTACGGCAGCCAGTCGGGCATCCGCCAGACCCTCGCCGCCGAGGATTACCAGTGGCGCAAGGATCACGACGGTCGCCTGCTCGAGCGTCTGTTCCAGGTCTCGGTCTATTACAAAGCCTATAAGCCGATGGAGCTCGACCAGTCGGCAGAGCTTGAGCGTTGGCGCCGCCTCGGCGTCGTCACCCCCGGCGCCCCGCCCTCGGGTGCAGCGCAACAGGCGGTCAAGTAACTCGAAAAATCATCACGAGGACGTCACCGGCGTTTGCACGTCGGGCGAGAGTGCTTATCTTCGCTCAAACTGTGTCTTGTGAGGAGTTGGGCATTGCGTGCATTTCTGTTCGCCCTGCTGACATTGGCAGGTCTGAGCCCGGCGGTGGCCGGTGACGTCTCTACCTTCGAGTTGGAAAACGGCCTGAAAGGCGTCGTGATCGAGGATCACCGCGCTCCGGTCGTGGTCCATATGGTCTGGTACAAAGCCGGATCGGCCGACGAGAAGCGCGGTAAATCCGGCATCGCCCATTACCTCGAACATCTGATGTTCAAGGGCACCGACACGATGGCACCCGGTGAGCTGTCGAAGACGGTCGCGGCCAATGGCGGCTCGGACAACGCCTTCACCAGCTACGACTACACCGCCTATTTCCAGCGCATCGCGGCCGACCGGCTGCCGCTGGTGATGAAGATGGAAGCGGATCGGATGCGCAATCTGCGGATCTCGCCCGATGACGCGAAGACCGAGCTGCAGGTGATCCTCGAAGAACGCGCGCAACGCACCGATTCCAACCCGCGGGCACTGTTCAACGAACAGGAGCGCGCCGCCCAGTTCCTCAACTCGCCTTACGGCACGCCGGTCATCGGCTGGCGCAAGGAGATGGAAGGGCTGACCCGGCAGGACGCGCTCAACTGGTATCACGAATATTACGCACCCAATAACGCGATCCTCGTGGTCGCGGGCGATGTGAAGCCCGACGAGGTGAAGGCGCTGGCCGAGAAGTATTACGGCAAGCTGAAACCGACCGAGGACCTGTCGCCCCGCGCCCGTCCGCAGGAGCCGCCGCAACGCGCCTCGCGGCACCTGACCTTCGAGGACCCGCAGATCGCCCAGCCCTATCTGGTGCGCAGCTACCTCGCCCCCGAGCGCAACCCGGGCGACCAGAAGCGCGCCGCCGCCCTGACCGTTCTGTCCGAGATTCTCGGCGGCAATCAGGCGACCTCCGTGCTGGGCCGCAAGCTGATCTATGGCGACGGCACCGCGATCTATGCGTCGAGCTATTACGACGGCATGTCGATCGATGCGACGACCTTCAATCTCTCGGTGATGCCCGCCAAGGATGTGAGCCTCCCCGAGGCCGAAAAGGCGCTCGACACGGCGCTGAAGCAATTCCTGAAGGAGGGCATCGACCCCGAGCAATTCGCCCGCATCAAGACGCAGGTGAAGGCCGCCGAAATCTATTCGCGCGACAACACGCAAGGCCTCGCGCGGCGCTATGGCGAGGCGCTGGCCTCGGGCTTCTCGGTGAAAGACGTCGAGGATTGGCCGGACGTTCTGACCTCGGTGACGGAAGAGGACGTGATGGCCGCCGCCCGCGACCTGCTCCAGAACAAGGACTCGGTGACGGGCTATGCCAAGCGCCCCGATGACGCCCCCACCGAAGCTGCGGCCCCCGCCGCACCGCCCGCGCCTGCGCAGGAGATCACCCAATGATCCACACCCGTTTCCCGATCACAGCGCGCCTCGTGATGGCGTCGCTTTTCGCCTTCGTGCTGGCGCTGCCTGCCCGTGCGATCGACATTCAGCAGGTCACCTCACCCGGCGGAATCAAGGCATGGCTGGTGGAGAATCACGACATTCCCTTCACCGCGCTCGACATCGCCTTCCGCGGCGGCGCGAGCCTCGATGCGACGGGCAAGCGCGGCGCGATCAACCTGATGACCGCCACGCTCGAAGAGGGCGCGGGCGAGAAGAACTCGCAGCAATTCGCCGAGGCCGAGGAAGCGCTGGCCGCGCAGTTCGGCTTCGACGTGGGCGACGACTCGCTCGATATCTCGGCCCGGATGCTGACCGAGAACCGCGACAAATCAATCGATCTTCTGCGCGAGGCGCTGGTCAATCCGCGCTTCGATCAAAGCGCGATCGAACGCGTTCGCCAGCAGGTGCTGGCCGTGATCGCATCTGACAAGCAAAACCCCAACGACATCGCGGCCGAGAAATTCCGCGAGATCACCTATGGCGATCATCCCTATGGCAGCTCGCTCAACGGCACCGTCGAGAGCGTGAAGGGCCTCACGCGCGAGGACCTGTTCGAAGCCAAGGACCGCGTGATGAGCCGCGATCACTTGGTAGTCTCCGCCGTGGGCGACATCACCCCGGAAGAGCTCCGGCCGATGCTCGACAAGCTGCTGGGCGATCTGCCCGCCAAGGGCGCCGACATGCCGCCCCCCGCCGACCCCAGCTTCAAGGGCGGCGTGACTACGGTCGATTTCGACAGCCCGCAATCGGTGGTGATGTTCGGCCAGAAGGGGATCGGCCTGAAAGACCCCGATTTCTTCGCGGCCTATGTGCTCAACCAGATCGTCGGCGCGGGCGGGTTCTCGTCGCGACTGATGGACGAGGTGCGCGAGAAGCGCGGCCTGACCTATGGCATCGCCTCCTATATCGTCGACAAGGATCTGGCGAAGACGTGGCAGGGCAGCTTCGCCTCCGCCAATGAGAAGGTCGCCGAGGCGATCTCGGTCGTCAAAGAGCAGTGGAAGAAAGCGGCGACGGGCGATGTCACCGACAAGGAGCTGGAGGACGCCAAGACCTACCTCACCGGCGCCTATCCGCTGCGTTTCGACGGCAATGGCACGATCGCGGGTATCCTGACGGGGATGCAGCTCAACGAGATGGCCCCGAGCTATATCGACACCCGCAACGACAAGGTGAACGCAGTCACGAAGGCCGATGTCCAGCGCGTCGCCAAGCGTATCCTGAACCCCGACAACCTGACCTTCGTGGTCGTCGGACGCCCGCAGGGCCTGAACTGATTTGGCTGGGGATAGCTGGCGCGAATCTCTTTAGATGAGCGCCGCGCCATGCTATCCCTAGTGGAATGAACCAGCACAACCGCAATATCGGCGCGTCTGAGCGCCCCGTGATCCGGCAGCTCGATGACGCTGCGGCAAACCGCATCGCAGCGGGCGAAGTGGTCGAACGTCCGGCCTCGGCGGTGAAAGAGCTGGTGGAGAACGCGCTGGATGCGGGCGCGTCGCGGGTCGCGGTGGAATATTGCGATGGCGGCAAGACGCTGATCCGCGTGACCGACGACGGCTGCGGGATGACCGCCGACGATCTGCCGCTGGCGCTCTCGCGCCATGCCACCTCGAAGATCGACGGTTCGGACCTTCTGAACATTCACACCTTCGGCTTTCGTGGCGAGGCGCTGCCCTCGCTCGGCGCGGTCGGGCGTCTGACGATCACCTCGCGCGTCGACGGTCTCGACGCCTTTCAGATCGGCGTGGCGGGCGGCCAGATCGGTCCCGTGAAACCGGCGGCGTTGAACCGGGGCACCGTGGTCGAACTGCGCGACCTGTTCTTCGCCACGCCCGCGCGGCTGAAATTCATGCGCACCGACCGGGCCGAGGCGCAGGCGATCGCCGATGTGATGAAGCGGCTGGCGATGGCGGAGCCCTATGTCAGCTTCACCCTCACCGATGTGTCCAATGGCAAATCGCGCGAGATCTTCCGCGCCGATGGAGAGCAGGGCGAGTTGTTCGATGCGCTCTCGGAACGTCTGGCCCGGGTGATCGGGCGCGCCTTCGCGGATAACGCGGTGAAGATCGACGCCGAGCGCGAAGATATCCGCCTGACCGGCTACGCGGCGCTGCCCACCTATTCGCGCGGTGCGGCGGTGGAGCAGTTCCTCTTCGTCAATGGCCGCCCCGTGCGCGACAAGCAGCTGACCGGGGCGCTGCGCGCGGCCTACATGGATTTCCTCAGCCGCGAGCGTCACCCCGCCGCCTGTCTGTTCCTGACCTGCGAGCCCGAGCGCGTCGACGTCAACGTCCACCCCGCCAAGGCCGAGGTCCGCTTCCGCGAGGCCGCGACCGTGCGCGGGCTGATCGTGACCGGGCTACGCCATGCGCTGGCGCAGGCGGGGCACCGGGCGTCCTCGACCGTCTCGGATGCGACGCTTGGCGCGATGCGGCCCGAACCAACCGCCGATCAGCCGCCGCGCATCTACCAGATGGATCGCCCGAGCCTTGGCGCGATGCGCTCGTCCTACTCCGCGCAGGCGCCGCTGCCCGATCCGGGCTATCAGCCCCCCTCCTACCAGCAGCCCTCCTTCCAGGAGGCCCCGGCGCCCAGCTTCGACTATGCGCCCTCGGCCCGCGCCGAGGCCCCGGCGCCCGCCGAACCCGCGCTGACCGAGAAGCCCTTGGGCGCGGCGCGGGCGCAGGTGCATGAGAATTACATCATCGCCCAGACCGAGCGCGGTATCGTCATCGTCGATCAGCACGCGGCGCATGAGCGGCTCGTTTATGAGAAGCTGAAAGGCCAGATGGCCGAGAATGGGGTGCCCGCGCAGGCGCTGCTGATCCCGGAGATCGTCGAACTCAGCCAGGGCGACGCCGCGCTGCTTTTGGAACATGCCGACGCGCTCGCCCGCCTTGGCCTCACCATCGAACCCTTCGGCGGCAGCGCGATCGCGGTGCGCGAGACCCCCGCCGTTCTGGGCGAGATCAATGCCGAGGGGCTGCTGCGCGACGTGCTCGACGAACTCTCCGATCTGGGCGACAGCCAGTTGGTGCAGGCCAAGATCGAAGCTGTGCTCAGCCGCATGGCCTGCCACGGCTCGATCCGCTCGGGTCGGCAGATGCGCGCCGACGAGATGAACGCGCTGCTGCGCCAGATGGAGGCCACGCCCCATTCCGGCCAGTGCAACCATGGGCGCCCGACTTATGTCGAATTGAAGCTCAGCGATATTGAAAGACTGTTTGGCCGCACATGATCCAGCTTGGCGATATGACTCTGACCCTGAACGACCCGCTGACGCTCGGCCTTCTGCTCGGCAGCGCGGCACTTGTTATCCTGCTGATCCTGATGGTCGCCATGCTGCGTGCTGCGGGCCGTCAGACCCGTGCGATGGACCCGATGGTCGGTCAGATAAACCTTCTCGCTCAGCGGGTGCAAAGCCTCTCGGACGGGCAGCAACAGCTATCCGGCGGGCTGCATCACGTCTCCGAGGCGCAGGCCGCGAGCCAGACCAAGGTGCTCGCCCTTATGGAAAGGCGTCTGGCCGAGGTTTCGCGCGGCATGTCGGAAAGCCTGCATGGCACCGCCACCCGCACGGCGCGCTCGCTTGGCGACCTGCATCAGCGACTGGAGGCGATCGACAAGGCGCAGGCCAATATCGAGAAGCTTTCCGGCAATGTGCTGGGCCTGCAGGACATCCTGTCGAACAAGCAGACCCGTGGCGCTTTCGGGGAGATTCAGCTGCACGATATCGTCGGCAAGGCGCTGCCCTCGGACAGTTTCACGATGCAGGCGACGCTTTCGAACGGGAAGCGCGCGGATTGCCTGATCCATCTGCCGAACCCGCCCGGCCCCATCGTGATCGATAGCAAATTCCCGCTGGAAGCCTATGAGGCGCTGCGCCGCGCCGACACGCAATGGGAGCGCCAGGAGGCCAGCCGCGCGATGAAAACGGCGGTGCGCGCCCATATCAAGGCGATCTCGGAGAAATACATCCTCGAAGGCGAGACGGCGGACGGCGCGCTGATGTTCCTGCCTTCCGAGGCGGTCTATGCAGAGTTGCACGCGAATTTCCCCGAACTGGTGCGCGAAGGCTTTGCCGCGAAGGTCTGGATCGTCTCGCCCACGACCTGCATGGCGACGCTGAACACGATGCGCGCCGTGCTGAAAGATGCGCGGATGCGTGAACAGGCGGGCGCGATCCGGAAAGAGCTGGCCGCGCTTTATTCCGATGTCGACCGGCTCGGCACCCGTGTCGAGAACCTCGACCGACATTTCGGGCAGGCTGCGAAAGACATCTCCGAGATCAAGATCTCCGCCGAGAAGGCCGGGAAACGCGCGCGCCGCCTCGACAATTTCGATTTCGAGGAGCTGGCCCCCGATACGGCCGCACAGCCGCTGCTTGTCTCGACCGCCGAAAAGAAGGCCTAAGCGGCGCCAAGCGTCGCTTTTCGGCTGCGCGCCCCTTCGGAGATTGGCATAGAGTGCGCCCATGAGTGACGAGGTCCGTTTCGACAGGGGGCCGGACGGTCGGCCCTGCCGCTTCCGCGAGCCCCATGAGGTCATCCGCGCCGACGCGCCGGAGGATCTGCCCGCGGCGTTCGCGGCGATCACGCGCGCGCAGGATGAGGGGCGCTGGCTGGCCGGGTTCGCCTCCTACGAGCTGGGCTATTGTCTGAGCGAACGCCTCGCACCGCTCCTGCCCGAGAACCGCGATCTGCCGCTGCTGGCCTTCGGGGCTTACGACGTGCCCGAGGATGTCCCGCCGCCGATCTCGGAGAACGCGCCGCAGATCGAGCTGGGCGAGCCGCTCTGGTCGGAGGCGCGCTATGCCGAGGCCTTCCGGACGGTTCACGATTATATCGGCGCGGGTGATTGCTATCAGGTGAACCTGACTTTCCCGATCCCCGTGACGAGCAGTGCCGCGCCCGAGGCGCTATATGCGGCCCTCGCCAGCGCGGGCCAAGTCCCGCATGGGGCCGATGTCGCGCTGGCCGGGGTGCGTTTGCTGTCACGTTCGCCCGAACTGTTCTTCCGGGTCGAGGGCGGCAAGATCGTCACCCGACCGATGAAAGGCACCCGCCCGCGCGGGGCTACGCCCGATGAGGACGCCGCTCTGAGATCCGATCTGATGGGGGCCGAGAAGGACCGCGCCGAGAACCTGATGATCGTCGATCTGCTGCGCAACGACATCTCGCGCATCTGTAAGCCGGGTTCGGTCAAGGTGCCGCGCCTTTTCGAGGTCGAGACCTATCGCTCGGTCCACCAGATGATTTCGGAGATCGAGGGCGAACTGGTCCCCGGCACCGGCCTGCCCGAGATCCTGCGCGCGATGTTCCCCTGCGGCTCGGTCACCGGCGCGCCGAAGATCCGCGCGATGGAGATCATACTGGAGCTGGAACCTGACCCGCGCGGCATCTATTGCGGCGCGATCGGCTGGGCCGCGCCCGATGGCCGGATGGAGTTCAACGTCGCGATCCGCACGCTGATGCAAACCGGCCCCGGCGGATGGCGAGTGAATGTCGGCGGCGGGCTCGTCTATGATTCCACCGCCCACGGTGAATATGAGGAAGCGCTTTGGAAAACCCGGTTCCTGAAGATCTGAAACTGATCGAAACCTTCGGCTGGCATCCCGGCGAAGGCATCCGCCGCCGCGACCGCCATATAGCCCGGCTGACGCGCGGCGCTGAGCAGCTTGGCTATCCGCTCGACGGAGAGGACCTGACGGCAGCCCTCTCGACAGTCTCCGGCGAGAGACCGCTGCGGGTGCGCCTGACCCTCGACGCCAAGGGCGCAATCGAGATCACCTCAGCTCCCCTGACGCCAACCACCACGTGGCGCCTTCATATCTCGGGCGTCACCCTCGACAGCCAGGACCCGATGCTGCGCCTCAAGACCACGGCGCGCGCGCCCTACGATGCCGCCCGCGCCGCCCTGCACGCGGGCGTGGACGAGGCGATCCTGCTCAACGAACGCGGCGAGATCTGCGAAGGCACGATCACCAATCTCTTCCTCAAGCGCGACGGAATTTACCTGACCCCGCCGCCAACCTGCGGCTTGCTGCCAGGCATCCTGCGCGAGGAGATGCTGGAGACAGGGGCCGCCCGCGAAGCCGTCCTGCGGCCCGAAGACCTGGCGCAAGGCGAGGTCTTCATGGGCAACTCCCTGCGCGGCCTGATCCCGGCGCAGTTATGACGCGACACGCAAACGCTTGCGCAGGCCGTGCAATGGCGAGATGATGAGCCCAAGAACGGAGGCAGCCATGCTCACCATCAGCCCGGCGAAAATCGCCCATGTCATCATCCGCGCGCGCAAGTTTGACGCGGACGTGCCCGGCTCGGGTCAGGCCCGCGAGTTGCGCGCCTTCATCGCGGCGCTGAACGAGGATGAAAAGGCATCGCTGACCGCGGTGATGTGGATCGGGCGCGACACCTATGACGCGTCGGAACTCGAAGAGGCGATCGCCACCGCCAAAGCCGAGGCGACCGCGCCGACCGAGGATTACCTGCTGGGCAATCCGATGCTGGCCGACCATCTCGAAGACGGGCTGAACGCGCTCGGCATCTCGCTCGAAGAGGCCGAGGAAGACATCTACCCCACGGTCTGAGCGGCGCGCTCCGACCATCGAAAACGACAAAGGCGGCCCCCGCAGGAGCCGCCTTCCTCATTTCCAACCTTGGTGCACGAAACGCCTCGGATCAGGCCACCAGACGATAGCCGCCCGATTCCGTCACCAGCAGGCGCGCATTCGAGGGATCGGGCTCGATCTTCTGACGCAGGCGATAGATATGCGTCTCGAGCGTGTGGGTGGTGACGCCCGCATTGTAACCCCAGACCTCGTGCAGCAGCACATCGCGCGGCACCACGCCGTCGGTCGCGCGGTAGAGGAACTTGAGGATGTTGGTTTCCTTCTCGGTCAGGCGCACCTTGCGGTCCTTGTCGTCCACCAGCATCTTCATCGCGGGCTTGAACGTATACGGGCCAAGCTGGAAGACGGCGTCTTCGGACTGTTCATGCGTGCGAAGTTGGGCGCGCAGACGGGCCAGAAGCACCGGGAACTTGAAGGGTTTGGTAACGTAGTCGTTGGCGCCGGAGTCGAGGCCAAGGATCGTGTCGGCATCGGTATCATGGCCGGTCAGCATCACGACCGGGCATTTCACGCCGCTCTTGCGCAGCTTCTTGCACAGTTCGCGGCCATCGGTATCGGGAAGGCCCACATCCAGCACGACGAGGTCGTAAAGCGTCGATTTCGCCTTATCTACCGCTTCGTGACCATTGCTGGCCTCGAAGACCTCGAAATCATCGGTCGCGACAAGCTGCTCGGCGAGCGCCTCGCGCAGATCGTTGTCATCGTCAACCAAAAGGACCTTCTTCAATGATGCCATGTCCTGAGCCTCCATATGTGTTCGACGAATAGCTGTTGCCCTTTCACAGCGATGGCAAGGGTGGTGAAACCTATCTCACGCTGACGTGTCGAATCACCGGGAGATATTTCAATTTGTTACAGTCGAGGCTATCTCAGAGCGCATGACCGGCAATTTTTCCCTCGGGCCGAGCCCGGCTGAACGACTGAATCGCGCCCGCGCCGATCTGCGCATGGGGCTGCCCGTTTTGCTGTCCGATCACCTTACCGTGGCGGTCGAGACGCTCTCGCCCGAGCGGCTGGCGGCGTTGCGCGCGCTGGGACCGCTGACGCTGGTCCTGACCGCGCGCCGGGCCGAGACGCTGAAAGCGCGCGTCTATGACGCCGATATCGCCCGGATCGAGGTGCCCTCTGACGCCGATCTGCTCTGGCTGCGTGCGCTCGCCGATCCGGCCGACGATCTGCGCGTGCCGATGAAAGGCCCGCTCAAAGCGCTTCGCGGCGGCGATGCGGACCTCGCCCGCGCCGCGATCCGGCTGGCGAAGTCGGCGCAGCTTCTGCCCGCAGCGCTGATGGTCGCAGCGCCCGACCCTGCGCCGACGGGGCTGACCTGCATCACCGCCGAAGAGGCGCTGGCCGCCGCCGACATCCCGCAGGCTTTCGCCCCGGTCTCCGCCGCGCGTGTGCCGATGCGCGCCGCCGAAGCCGGTCGGCTGCATATCTTCCGCCCGGACAATGGCGCCGAGGAGCATTACGCGATCGAGATCGGTCGCCCGGATCGCTCCAAACCCGTGCTCGCGCGGCTGCATTCGGCCTGCTTCACCGGCGACGTGCTGGGCTCGCTGAAATGCGATTGCGGCCCGCAGCTGGATGCGGCGCTGACGCTGATGGGGCATGAGGGCGCGGGCATCCTGCTCTATCTCAATCAGGAAGGGCGCGGGATCGGACTGGCCAACAAGATGCGTGCCTATTCGCTGCAGGATCAGGGTTTCGACACGGTCGAAGCGAACCACCGGCTCGGTTTCGAGGATGACGAGCGCGATTTCCGCATCGGCGCGGCGCTGCTGCGCAAGCTCGGGTTTTCGCAGGTGCGGCTGCTGACCAACAACCCCGCCAAGGTCGCGATGCTGGAGGCCAATGGCATCGACGTGACCGAGCGCGTGCCGCTGAAGGTCGGCATGAGCCGCCATAACGAGAACTACCTCGCCACCAAGGCCGCGAAATCGGGGCATATCCTGTGATGCGCCTCACGCCCTCCGGGCTGCTGTTCCGCGGCCGCCGCTTCCCGGTCGAGATCGGCCGCGGCGGCGTCAGTGGCCGCAAGCAGGAGGGCGACGGCGCGACTCCTTCGGGGCGGCTGCATATCCTGCGCATGTTCTACCGCGCGGATCGGATCGTCGCGCCTCAGGACTGGGCCGAAGCGATCGGCCCACGCGATCTGTGGTGCGACGCGTCCGGGGATTCGGCCTATAATCATCTGGTCCGCGCGCCCTACCCCGCCTCGCATGAGGCGATGCGGCGCGCCGATCCCCTCTACGACATCGTACTGGTGACCGATTGGAACTATCCGACCGCGGAGGCAGGCAAAGGCTCGGCCATCTTCCTGCATCAGCGCCGCCGCGCGGGCTACCCGACTGCGGGCTGTCTCGCCTTCCGCCGCGATCACCTGATCTGGATCGCGCAGCGCATCGCACCGGGTGAGCCGCTGGAGATTGCCCTTCGGCTTGGCGGAAATATCCTCCGGGGGTCCGGGGGCGGACAGCCCCCGGCGCTCAACGCCCGCGACAAAGCTTAGGAATAGTCGCGCGCGCCGAAGATCGCCGAGCCCACGCGCACATGGGTCGCGCCGGCCGCGATCGCTTTCTCGAAATCGGAACTCATCCCCATCGACAGACCGTCGAGCCCGTTGCGCCCGGCCATCTCGGCCAGCATCGCAAAATGCGGTGCGGGGTCCTCGGATTCGGGAGGAATACACATCAGACCGACGACCGGCAGGTCCTTCCCGCGCATATCCGCGACGAAAGCGTCGAGATCATCGGGCAGCACGCCCGCCTTTTGCGGCTCGCACCCGGTATTTACCTGAATGAAGAGATCGGGCGAGGCCCCGCGCGTCTGCGCCAGATTGGCCAGCTTCTTGCCCAGCGAGGGCCGGTCGAGCGTGTGAATCGCCTCGAACAGCTCCACCGCCAGCTTCGCCTTGTTCGATTGCAGCGGCCCGATCATATGAACTTCGCAGCCGGGAAATTCCTCGCGCCAGGCGGGCCACTTGCCCTGCGCTTCCTGCACATAGTTTTCGCCGAACAGCCGATGGCCTTCGCGCAAAACCGCCTCGACTCGCTCGGCGGGCTGAACCTTGGACACGGCGATCAGTTTCACCGATCCCGCATCGCGCCCTGCCTCTGCTTCCGCTTTCGCGATCCGCGCCTGAATCTCGCTCAGTCCCATCTGGCCCTCCGTCGTCAGCGCGCCCAAGAAACACCGCCGGGCCCAAAAAGAAAAGAGCGGGCGCAAGGCCCGCTCTTCCCATCGTTCTGTCCCGAAGGATTAGAACGAGAACGTCACGCCGAGGTCGGCGATCGGGTCGGTGTCGCTGTTGTCGTTGTCAGCGATACCGCCTTTGATCGACGCGCCGCCGCCGAGGTCGTACTCAGCGCCAATGCCGTACCAGGTCACGTCGTCATCCGTGCCGGCCAGAGCGTTGTTGTCCTTCTTGTACTGGACGTAGCCGCCAACAGTGGTTGCACCGAAGACCGACGAAGCGCCGATGCCATACCAGTCGACGTCAGCGTCTTGACCACGGTGAGCGATCACGCCTTTGACCGAGGTGTTGCCGAACTGACCGACGCCAGCCAGCGAGATCATGTCGACGTCCGTGCTGCCGCCGAAGCCGTTGCGGCCGTTCGCGTACTCGTAGCCCATGCCGACGGTGTAGTTGCCGAAGGTGTAAGCACCGGCGATGGCGTACTCTTGGGTCACCGAGGTGCTGATCGAGGTGGCCAGCGAGGTGACGGTCGAAGCGCCGATCGACACCGGAACACCGAGACCGCCGACGGTCAGAGCGTTGGCTTTGCCGTCCGACATCGAGGCTGCGACCGAGAACGCACCGAAGGTGCCGGTGTACAGCAGGTTCGGGCCGGAGTTGGCGCAAGCGCTGACGCCGGTCGGGGTCGTCGGGTTGAGATCTTGACAGTCGACGTTGCCGCCGTTGTCAGCCGTCAGGTAGCCGATGTCGTTGCCACCGCGACCGTCGAGGTCGGTGTAACCAACTTCGTAGAAGTCGCCGAACAGAGCTTCCGGAGCGCCGACAACGTCGCCCATCGAGAGCTTGCCGAACGCGCCCGAGATGTAGACCGAAGCCTCGGTGCCGCGGGTAGCACCGATAGCTTGGTCAGCACGGACGGAGCCGCCGAACTCGAGGCCACCGTCGGTGGTGCCCGAAGCGGTGAACGAGACGCGGATACGGCTCGAGAAGTTCCAGTCGGAGCCGTTATACACGACACCCATACGGCCGTCGCCGCCAACCGAGACCTCAGCGGCAGCGATGCCAGCCGAGAACACGAGCGCGGTCGTCGCGAAGAGAACCTTTTTCATCGTTTTCCCTCATTGTCTTACAGGTAACCCCCAACCTGGGGAATCCGAAGTTGGGTATGACGGTGTTTTCTCTCCCCACCCCTTTCATTGCAACTCAAAGCGCCCGCCCGGGTCGAATAGGGTGGTTGATGGTGCAGACATGTCACAGTAACGTCAGCGTGCAATTGCGGTTGGCCTCTGACACCGCCCTACAATGCTCCTTACACGCGCGTATAGCGGCATCGGCTTGCATTCCCCCGAGGCGCCGGTCGGTCGAAATCCGGGGGCAAAGGGGAAAAACCTTGTCGGGCTGGGGGCCATGAGCTAGAGAAAAGGCAATCAATGACGCAGGCCGACGGGGACAGCTTCGCATGACTTCCAGAACCCTTTTGAAACGCACGGCAATTCTGGGCGTGTGCCTCGTGCTCGCAGGCTGCGGCAAGGGTATCTCGAGCGGCAACATCTTCTCGGGTGGCGGCGGAGCTACCGCTTCACAGCGCGAAGCCAATCAGCTCGACCACACCCCCGGCTCGAACGAAGCCGTGATCGACGGCCCGACGCGCCGCGTTCAGAAGAAATCGACCGTTTGGGATATTTTCGGCGGAAATGGCGATCCGAACATCACCGTCGAGGTGAACAAGTATCTCTGGCAGGCTTCGCTCGAAGTGCTCGACTTCCTGCCGATTCAAGAGGTTGATCCCTTCTCCGGCGTCATCGTGACCGGCTATGGCACCCCGCCGGGCGGCGGTCGCGCCTATAAGGCTACGGTTTACGTCACCGATCCGGCGCTTGATGCGCGCTCGCTGAAAGTGTCGATCCGCACCCAGGGCGGCGCAGTTTCCGCCGATACGCAGCGCGCCGTGGAGAACGCGATTCTCACCCGTGCACGTCAGCTGCGGGTCCGCGACTCGCAACTCTGATTCCCGCAAGGCGACCGCAAGACGCATTCAGATCCCCGCCCGAGCCAGCCTCCGGCGGGGATATTTCTGTCCAAATGAGCGCGGCGGCTGGACCTCGCCCCCAAGGCCAGTGTAGCAAGCTCGCGCAGAATTCGACGTGATGAGGGGCCCGACATGGCACGCTACGAACCGAGCCAGAGCGAGACGAAATGGCAAGAGGCTTGGAACAAGGCGGATCTCTTCGCCGCGCGCCGTGATCCGGCAAAGCCGAAATATTACGTCCTCGAGATGTTCCCCTACCCGTCGGGCCGCATCCATATGGGCCACGTGCGCAACTACACGATGGGCGACGTCGTCGCGCGCTATAAGATGGCCAAGGGCTTTTCCGTGCTGCATCCGATGGGCTGGGACGCCTTCGGGATGCCCGCCGAAAACGCCGCGATGGACAATAACGGCCACCCGAAGGACTGGACCTACGGCAACATCGCCGTGATGAAGGACCAGATGAAGCCGCTGGGCCTCTCGATCGACTGGTCGCGCGAATTCGCGACCTGCGACCCGGACTATTACGGCCAGCAGCAGGCAATGTTCATCGACATGCTCGAGGCCGGTCTCGTCTATCGCAAGAACGCGGTGGTGAACTGGGACCCGGTCGACATGACCGTGCTGGCCAATGAGCAGGTGATCGACGGCAAGGGCTGGCGCTCTGGCGCGGAAGTCGAACGCCGCGAGCTGACGCAGTGGTTCTTCAAGATCTCCGACTATGCCGAGGAATTGCTCGACGCGCTGGATAACCTGAAAGACTGGCCCGAGAAGGTGCGCCTGATGCAGGCAAACTGGATCGGCAAGTCGCGCGGTCTGCAATTCGCCTTCTCGACGGTGGAGGCGCCGGAAGGCTTCGACCGGCTCGAGGTCTACACGACCCGCCCCGACACGCTGCGCGGCGCGAGCTTCGCGGCGATCTCGCCCGATCATCCGCTGGCCAAGCATCTGGAGCGGCACGATCCCAAGGTTGCGGAATTCGTCGCGAAATGCCGCGCGGGCGGCACGACGGAAGAAGCCATCGAGACCGCTGAGAAGCTGGGGATGGATACCGGCATCAAGGTCCGCCACCCGCTCGACACGAGCTGGGAACTGCCGGTCTATATCGCCAACTTCATCCTGATGGATTACGGCACCGGCGCGATCTTCGGCTGCCCGGCGCATGACGCGCGCGACTTCGAATTCGCGACGAAATACGAGCTGCCGATCACGCCCGTCTTCGAGCCGGTCGAGGGCGACTATCCCGAGGCCGAATACGTTCCGCTCAAATCCGAGAAAGTCCGCTACATCCGTGGTTTCGCGGGCGACGAAGTGCAGACCGGCGAAGAGGGCGTCGCGAGTGCGATCGCCTTCTGCGAGGAAAACGGCATCGGTCAGGGCGTGACCAAGTTCCGCCTGCGCGACTGGGGCCTGAGCCGCCAGCGCTACTGGGGCTGCCCGATCCCGGTCGTGCATTGCGAGACGTGCGGTGTGGTGCCGGAGAAGAAGGAAAACCTCCCCGTCGAGCTTCCCTACGATGAGGACGGCCAGAAGATCGACTTCTCGATCCCCGGCAACCCGCTGGATCGTCATCCGAGCTGGCGCGACTGCACCTGCCCGAACTGCGGCGGGCCGGGTCAGCGCGAGACCGACACGATGGATACCTTCGTCGATTCGAGCTGGTATTACGCGCGCTTCACCTCGCCCGGTGCCGCCACGCCGACCGATCCGGCCGAGGCCGAGTACTGGATGAACGTCGATCAATATATCGGCGGTATCGAGCATGCGATTCTGCACCTGCTCTATTCGCGCTTCTATGCCCGCGCGATGCACAAGACCGGCCACCTGCCCGCAAAAGCGATTGAACCTTTCGACGCGCTGTTTACCCAAGGCATGGTGACGCATGAGATCTACCTCACGCGCGACGCGAAGAATCGTCCCGTCTATCACCTCCCCGAAGAGGTCATTATCAAAGAAGTGGACGGCAAGAGACTTGGCCTTTTGAAAAGCGAATTCGATGACAGCATCGATTTTGATACGCAGTATACCTTGGCTGCTCTCACCCAAAAAAACGTCGAAACCATCCCCTCGGCCAAGATGTCGAAATCGAAGAAGAACGTCGTCGATCCGATGAACATCATCGCCGAGTTCGGGGCCGATACCGCCCGCTTCTTCGTGATGTCCGACAGCCCGCCCGAGCGCGACGTCGAATGGACCGCCGCCGGCGCCGAAGCCACGTCGAAATTCCTCGCCCGCGTGCACCGCATTGCCGACGATATCGCCAATTCGGATGCACCCGCGAACGAGGCCGAGGATACGGCGCTCCTGAAGGCCACCCATAAGGCCATCGACGAAGTCACCAAGTCGATCGAGGGCTTCACCTTCAACAAGGCGGTCGCCACGCTTTACGGCCTGACCAACACGATGTCGAAGTCGAAGGCCGGGGCGGACACCAAGCGCGACGCGATGAAGCTTATGGCGCAACTGCTGGCACCGATGGTCCCGCACCTCGCCGAAGAGGTCTGGTCGATGCTGGGCGGCGAGGGCTTCGTGATCGCAGCCCGCTGGCCCGAGGCGGACCCGGCGCTGCTGGTCGAGGATTCGGTGACGCTGCCGATCCAGATCAACGGGAAGCGCCGCGCCGAGATCTCGGTGCCCAAGGACATGCCGAAGGAAGAGGTTGAAAAGCTGGTTCTGGCCGACGAAGCTGTCGTGAAGGCGCTGGCCGGTGGCCAGCCCAAGAAGCTGATCGTTGTGCCGGGGCGGATCGTCAATGTGGTCATCTGACAGACGCGGATTTCTGGGGCTCGCAGGGGCCGCTGGCCTGCTCGCGGGCTGCGGCTTCACCCCGGCCTACGGGCCTCAGGGTGGGGCGGCGAAGCTGCTCGGAGGGGTCGAACCGGCTGCGCCCACGACGCGCGATGCTTTCGCCCTCGTGCAGCAGCTGAACGCCCGGCTTGGACCGTCGCAGGTCACCCGCTACCGGCTCGACTACAAGATCGACACCGAGGCGCTGGGTCAGGGCATCTCGCCCGACAACGCCACGACGCGCTACCAGCTCAACGGCACGGTGGATTACACGCTGCGCGATGCGGCGGATAATGCCGTGCTGCTGACCGGGCGTGTCACCTCCTTCACCTCGTGGTCCGCGACCGGCACCGTAGTCGCCTCGCAGGCCGCGCAGGAAGACGCGCATCGCCGGTTGATGGTGATCCTCGCCGATCAGATCGTGACGCGCCTGCTGTCACAAGCGCCTGGTCTGCCGGAATGAAGCTGACCGGCGTAGCAGCGACCCGCTATTTCGCCAAACCCGAGCCCGAGCGCACCGGCCTGCTGATCTTCGGCGGCGATGCGATGCGCGTGGCCCTACGCCGTCAGGAAGTCATCGCCGCGCTGATCGGCCCGAAGGGCGAAGAAGAGATGCGCCTGAGCCGGATCGCGGGCGGCGATCTGCGCAAGCAACCCTCGCTGCTGCTCGATGCGATCAAGGAGGTCGGCTTCTTCCCCGGCCCGCGCGTGGCTTTCGTCGAAGACGCGACCGATGCGGTCTCGGACGCGGTGAAGACCGCGCTCGAGGAATGGCGCGAGGGCGATGCGCAGATCGTGGTCACCGCAGGCTCGCTCGCCGCGAAATCGAAGCTGCGCAAAGCCTTCGAGGGCCACAACAACGCTTATTCCGTCGGCATCTACGACGACCCGCCGAGTCGCGAGGAAATCGAGGATATCCTGCGCCGCGCCGGTCTGCGCGATATCTCGAACGACGCGATGACCGACCTCGTGGCGCTGTCGCGCGCACTCGATCCGGGCGATTTCCGCCAGACCGTCGAGAAAATCTCGCTCTACAAATTCGGCGACACCACGCCACTTGGCCCCGCCGACGTGGCCGCCTGCGCGCCGTCTTCGGTCGAGGCGGGCGTCGATGACGTGCTCTCGATCGTGGCCGAGGGCCGCGCGCCCGAGCTTGGTCCGGTGATGCGGCGGCTGGAAAGCCAAGGGGTGCAGCCCGTGCAGCTCGCGATCGCCGCGATGCGCCATTTCCGCGCGCTGCATGCCGCGGCCTCCGACCCGCAGGGCCCCGGTGCAGGCATCGCCCGGATGCGCCCGCCGATCTTCGGCCCGCGCCGCGACCGGATGCAGCGGCAGGCGCAAAGCTGGGGCATGTTCAAGCTGGAGACCGCGCTGAAGGAATTGGTCGAGACCGATCTGACGCTGCGCTCCGCCAGCCGCGCGCCGCAAATGGCGGTGATGGAGCGCGCGCTGATGCGGCTCGCGATGCTGGCCCGGCGGTGAGCGCGGCGGCAAAATCCGCGCTCGTCATCGGTGGCGGCCCGGCGGGCCTGATGGCAGCCGAGGAACTGGCGCGGGCCGGCGTCTCCGTCACACTGGCAGAGGCCAAACCGACGCTTGCGCGCAAATTCCTGATGGCGGGAAAATCCGGGCTGAACCTGACGAAGGATGAGCCGCTCGACGCCTTCCTGTCCCACTATTCCCACCCGCAGATCGTCGCGATCACCCGCGAATTCGGCCCGGAGGCCACGCAAACATTCTCCCGCGATCTGGGTGTCGAGCTGTTCACCGGCTCCACAGGCCGGGTCTTCCCAACCGTGATGAAAGCCTCGCCGATGCTGCGCGCCTGGATCGCGCGGCTCGAATCCCTTGGCGTCACGATCCGCACCCGCTGGCGCTGGCAGGGCTTCGACGGCGACGCGATGATCTTCGACACGCCCGAGGGACGTCAGAGCCTGAGGCCGAACGCCACGATCCTCGCGCTCGGCGGCGCAAGCTGGCCGCGGCTTGGCTCGGATGCGGCGTGGGTGCCGTGGCTGAGCGCGAAAGGCGTGGAGATCGCCCCCTTCGCCCCCGCCAATATGGGCTTCGAGATCGACTGGTCGGCGCATATGGCAAGCCAGCTTGGCCAGCCCGTGAAAGGTGCTGCGCTGATTACGCCGACGCGGCGCACGCGCGGGGAATTCGTGATCTCGGAGCGCGGGCTCGAAGGCGGCGGCATCTACGAACTCTCCGCCGAGTTGCGCGAGGGCGCGCCGCTGAGCCTCGATCTCGCCCCGGATCAAAGCGCCGAAGACCTCGCCGCGCGGCTTGCGAAGATCCCGCCGAAACAAAGCCTGACCAACCGCCTGCGCAAAGGCGCGAAGCTGGACCCGGTGAAGCTCGCGCTCGCGCTGGAATGGGGCCGCCCGCTGCCCAAAGACCCGGCGCAGCTTGCGACCACGCTCAAATCCCTGCCCGTCCCGCTCGGCCCGCCGCGCCCCATCGCCGAGGCGATCTCTAGCGCGGGCGGCATCGCATGGGGCAGCCTCACCGACGATCTGGAACTGACCGCCCTCCCCGGCCTCTATGCTGCAGGCGAGATGCTCGACTGGGAGGCCCCGACGGGCGGCTATCTGCTGACCGCCTGCCTCGCTTCCGGCCGCCATGCCGGACGCGCTGCGGCCCAACGGCTCTCTTCCCCTTGATAGAAATATCCCGGGGGAGGTCCGTAGGACCGGGGGCAGAGCCCCCTCTTTCCGCATTGCTTGTCGCCCTCCGGCGACGGGGGGCAGAGCCCCCCTCACCCGTCGCGCATCGCCACCGCCCAGGCCGATCACCGAACGCTCACGCTGCATCCCATCCGCGTGCATCCGCGCGGGTCTCACCCAGTGGTGATGGTGCGTGAGCGAGACTGTCACCAAATTGCCAAACGCCGTTCCTAGCGAGATGCCACGCGCCCCGTAGCTCACGGGGAAGCTGCCATTTGAATGAGGGACTTTAGATGACCGACACGCTCCGCCTCACCGGTGCCGTCAGCGCGCTCGCGCTGACTTGCGCCGCCGCGACCGCCCAAGCGGGCACCACCGCCGCCGCCGACACCCAGACCGCCACCCCGATCAAGCATCTCGTGGTGATCTTTCAGGAAAACGTCTCCTTCGACCATTACTTCGCGACCTACCCGAACGCTGCGAACCCCAAGGGCGAGCCGCGTTTCACCGCCGCGAAGGACACGCCCAAGGCCGATACGCTCGCAAGCGCCGGTCTGCTGAAGACCAACCCCAACAAGACCAATGCCGCCAATGGCGCGAATGCCGCCGCCCCGTTCCGGCTCGACCGGACGCAGGCCGCGACTGCGGACCAGAACCACGGCTACACCGCCGAGCAGGCCGCGTTCCACGGCGGCAAGATGGATGCCTTCCCGGCCAATACCGGCAAGGGCACCAAGGGCGGCACGGGCGCCTTCGGCACCAAGGGTCAAGTGATGGGCTACTACGACGGCAATACCGTCACCGCGCTGTGGAACTACGCGCAGGCCTACGCGATGAACGACAACGCCTTCTCGAGCACCTTCGGCCCCTCGACGCCGGGCGCGATCAACCTCGTCTCGGGTCAGACCAATGGCGCGGTGCTGCCCAAGGGCTACAAGCTCGCGGCCGATGGCACCTATGACAAGGGCCGCGTCGTGCCCGACGGCAATGGCGGCTGGACGATGATCTCGGATCTCGACCCGACCGGCGATGTCTGCTCGAACCCGAAATACCCGACCACGCTGATGGGCGGCAAGAATATCGGCGATCTGCTGAACGCAAAACACGTAACCTGGGGCTGGTTCGAGGGCGGCTTCGATCTGACCGCGGTGAACGGCAACGGCACTACCGGCTGCGACCGCTCGTCGCTCTCGCAGGTGACCGGCGAGACCTCGAAGGACTACATCCCCCACCACGAACCCTTCCAGTATTACAAATCGACCCAGAACCTCGATCACACCCGGCCCTCCTCGGTCGATGCGATCGGCACCTCGGACGATGGCGGCGCGAACCACCAATATGACAGCAAGGATTTCTACGCTGCGCTGAAGAACGGCAACCTGCCGGCGGTGACGTTCCTGAAAGCGTCCGCCTATCAGGACGGCCATGCGGGCTATTCCGACCCGCTCGACGGGCAGGAGTTCATCGTCAACGCGGTCAATGCGCTGCAGCAATCGAAGGGCTGGAAGGACACGGCGATCGTCGTGACCTATGACGACTCCGATGGCTGGTATGACCACGCGATGGCGGTGGTGAACGGCTCGAACATCCCGGTCGCGGGCTATGACGTACTCAATGGCAGCAACTGCGCCAGCGACAAGACGCTGCCCGGTCTCGACGGCAAGCCAGCGCAGGGCCGCTGCGGCTACGGCACCCGCATCCCAATGCTGGTGATCTCGCCCTATGCGAAGAAGAACGCGGTGGATCACACGCTGGTCGATCAGTCCTCGGTCACCAAGTTCATCGAGGATAACTGGCTGAACGGGCAGCGCATCGGTCAAGGCTCCTTCGATGCACAGGCGGGCAATCTGAACGGCATGTTCGACTTCTCGAAAGCGGGCAATGGCAAGCTGATCCTCGACCCGGCCACCGGCACCCCCAAGGGCTGAGGTGATGAGATTGCCGAACCTACGATTGATCACTCCCAAGACGATCCGTTCGGCAGAGGGGGCCGCGAGCATCACGCTCGCGGCCTTCCTTTCGGCCGCCTCCGTCGGTGCGGCGACCGATCCCGCGCCGGATGCAACCGCGCCCGGAGATGCCGATCTGAGCGCCGTAGCCGCGATCGGCAAGGCGCTGTTTTCCGACCCCACGCTGTCAGCCAGTGGCCAGATGAGCTGCGCGAGCTGCCACGACCCGAACAATCACTTCGCCCCCGCCAATGCCCGCGCGGTGCAGCTTGGCGGGCCGCATCTCGACCTGCCCGGGCTGCGTGCGGTGCCCTCGCTCACCTATAGGCTCCAGACGCCGCCCTTCACCTTCGGCGTGCTCGACCCGACCTCGGAGGCGGGCGAGGCCGCGCCGCAGGCGGTCGCACAGCAGGGGGCGGGCGCGAAAGAGACGGCAGGGCCAAGCGCCTCCACGCTGCCCGCGCCGCAAAAAACCGCTGGCGCGCCCGCTGCCGCGAGCCCGGTGCCGCGCGGCGGTCTGTTCTGGGACGGGCGCGCAGACACGCTGCAAGAGCAGGCGCTGGCCGTCCTCTTCACCCATTTCGAGATGGCAGAACCCGACCGCGCAACCCTCGCTGCAACCTTACGAGCGCGCTACGGCGACCGCTTCGCGCAGCTCTTCGGCGCTGCCGTGCGGGACGACGACAAGATGCTGATCGACGAGGCTGCCTTCGCTCTGTCGCGCTACCAGACCGAGGCGGTGGAATTTCACCCCTATACCAGCAAATACGATGCCGTTCTCGCGGGTGAGGCGCAGCTGTCGCCCCCAGAGGCCCGCGGGCGTGCGCTTTTCGACGATCCGAGGAAAGGCAATTGCGCGGCCTGTCATCTCGACACGCGGTCCGCCGACGGTCGTCCGCCGCAATTCACCGATTACGAATACGAGGCGCTCGGCGTGCCGCGCAACCCGGCGATCCCGGCCAATGCCGATCCGCATTATGTCGATCTCGGCCTCTGCGGCCCGCTGCGCCATGATGCGATTTCGACGCAGCCCGGCAATTGCGGGATGTTCAAGACCCCGAGCCTGCGCAATGTCGCGACCCGGCACGTCTTCTTTCACAACGGGGTCTATACGAGCCTGAAACAGGTGCTGCGTTTCTACGCCAAGCGCGACAGCGACCCGCGCGCGATCTATCCCATACGCGACGGTCAGGTTGAGCGGTTCGACGATCTGCCCGCCCGCTATCAGGGAAATATCGACCGCGCCGATGCGCCGTTCGGACGCGCGCCCGAGGATGGCGACGCGCTGACCGAGGCCGATCAGGCGGATATCATCGCCTTCCTGCAAACCCTCACCGACGGCTACTCACCCTCGGACGAGTGAATTGGGTCAAGGCTGATTGCCGGTGCGGAGTGGGGGCTCGCAGGCCGCCCCCTCACCCGTCGCGCATCGCCACCGCGCGCTTATAGGCAGGTCGCGCCCGCATCCGATCGTGATATTCGCTCAACCGATGCTCGACGATCGGAAACTTCGCCATCAGCGCCCAGTCGAGGCAATGCGCCAGAATGATATCGGGCACGGTCATTTCATCGCCCATCACGTACTCGCCCTCGCCCATCCGATGGATCAGCGTGCGCTGCGATCGCTCGAACTCCCAGCGCAGCGAATTCTTGATGCCCGACAGCCGCAACTCCTCCGGCAGGATGAAGCTGTGCCGCGCCGCCGTCCAAAGATTCGCGTCGAATTCATCGAGCAGGAACTGCGTCAGGCTGTCCTGCCGCGCGCGTTCCAGCGTGCCCGCCTCATGGGTAAATTTCCCATGCGCATCCGCGAGATAGGTGAGGATCGCCGTGGAATCGGTGATCGGCGTGCCGTCGATGACCAGCACCGGCACCTTGCCCGCCGGGTTGAAAGCGACGACATCGTCCGAGCGCGGCGCGGCCCGCACATGCTGATACTCCGCGCCCAGTTCCTCCAGCATCCACAGCACGCGCAGCGTCCGCGAGCCGACCGTTCCGATAACCGTATACATCCTGCCTCCCGTCGAAAGTCGCGACATTGGGCCACGGCTGCGGGGGAGGTTCAAGGGCACCGCACAATCATCTCCGCGCGATTGTGACCCGGACAAGCCCGCGATTGACGCGCTGCAGCATACATGTCGATATGCGGCCCGCGCGGAAGGGAGATCCGCCGGGAGATGTAAAATGACACAAGCCAAATTGTTCACGCCGGTTCTGATCGGCGGTGCCGTGATCCTGATGCTGAGCTTCGCCATCCGGGCGAGCTTCGGCGTTTTCCAGATTCCGATCGCCAGCGAGTTCAACTGGCCACGCGCCGAATTCTCACTCGCCATCGCGGTGCAGAACCTAGCCTGGGGGATCGGGCAGCCGATCTTCGGCGCGATCGCCGAGCGCTGGGGCGACCGGCTGGCGATCGTCCTCGGCGCGCTGGTCTATGCGCTCGGTCTCGTGCTTTCGGCCTTCGCGGTGGAGCCGGGGCAGCATCAGCTTCTGGAAATCCTCGTGGGCTTCGGCATCGCGGGCACGGGCTTCGGCGTGATCCTCGCCGTGGTGGGCCGCGCGACCTCGGACGAGAACCGCTCGCTCGCGCTTGGCATCGCGACGGCGGCAGGCTCGGCCGGACAGGTCTTCGGCGCGCCGATGGCGGAACTGCTGCTCGGCCATTTCCCGTGGCAGACGGTCTTCGTGATCTTCGCCGCCGTGATCCTCGCCTCGCTGACCTTCCTGCCGCTGATCCGCGCGCCCGAGCGCGCCAGCCGTGAGGAGATGGCCGAAAGCATGGGCAGCGTTCTGATGCGCGCCTTCCGCGATCCGTCCTACACGCTGATCTTCCTCGGTTTCTTCTCCTGCGGCTATCAGCTGGGCTTCATCACCGCGCATTTCCCCGCGATGGTGACCGAGATGTGCGGCGCGGTGCCGCCCGGTTCGCTGCTGGCCGGGATCGGGATCGAGACGACCTCGGCGCTCGGCGCTGCCGCGATCTCGGTGATCGGCCTCGCCAATATTGCGGGCACGATCTTCGCGGGTTGGGCGGGCAAGCGCTATTCGAAGAAATACCTTCTGGCGGGGGTGTATCTGCTGCGGACCTTCGTCGCCGGTGCCTTCATCCTGACGCCGATGACGCCCGCGACGGTGCTGATCTTCTCACTCGCGATGGGGGCGCTGTGGCTCGCGACCGTGCCGCTGACCTCGGGGCTGGTCGCGCATATCTACGGGCTGCGCTACATGGGCACGCTCTACGGGATCGTCTTCTTCTCGCACCAGGTGGGCGCCTTCCTCGGCGTTTGGCTGGGCGGCAAGCTCTACGACATCTACGGCGATTACACGCTGGTCTGGTGGGTCGGCGTGGGCGTCGGCGCATTCTCGGCCATCGTGCACCTGCCGGTGCGTGAAAAGCGGGTCGAGCTTCAGCCCGCCTGATCGAGCAGTGCGCGCAGCCCCTCGCGGTAATCCGGGTAACGCAGCGTGACGCCAAGGTCGCGTTTGATCTTGTCGTTCCGCACCCGCTTGCTCTCAGCATAGAAGCTGCGCGCCATCGGGCTGAGATCGGCCTCCTCGAACGGGACCTCGGGCGGCAGCGGTAGATCGAGCAGCTCGGCGGCATAGGCGATCACGTCCTGCGGCGGGGCGGGATCGTCGTCGCAGACATTATAGACCGCGCCGGGATCGGGATGCTCGATCGAGGCCAGCAGCACCTGCGCGATATCCTCGACATGGATGCGCGAGAAGACCTGCCCCTCCTTGACGATCCGCCGGGCCTTGCCCTGCCGCACCTTCTCGAACGGCCCGCGCCCGGGGCCGTAGATGCCCGCAAGCCGGAAGATATGCAGCGGCAACCCGTGAGCCGCAGTCAGCGCGCCCCACGCCGCCTCGGCCTCCACCCGCGCCTGTCCGCGCTTGGTCGAGGGGGTCAGCGGCGTCGCCTCATCGACCCAGCCGCCCGCGTGATCGCCATAGACGCCGACCGTTGAAAGATAGCCGATCCACTCCAGATGCTGCGCTGCAGCAATTTCGGAATGCTGCGCAGCGAGAACCGGGTCTCCCTCGGGTCCCGGGGCCACGGAACTCAGCAAATGCGTCGCCTGATCGAGCGGCAGAGGCCCGCCTTCCCAGATCAGCGGCTCCACCCCTTCGCTGCGCAGCATTTCCGCCTTCTCGGTGCTGCGCGTGGTGCCGACCACCCGCCAGCCGCGCGCCAGAAGAAGCGGCGCGAGGGCACGGGCGGAATAGCCATGTCCGATGGAAAGAAGCGTCGGCATCACGGCCCCCTTTGCGTTTCTGTCATCCGTCATAGGTAGAGGCTGTGTGAAGGCATAACAACGTCTCTTGAACCTTCCCGCACGCAATGACAGGCTTGGACATGGAACAGAAGAACAAGATCAAATCCTGGCCCGAAGCCGCACCGCGATTGATTGCCGTGGCTGCCGGGCGCGAACCCGCCGACCTCGTGATCCGGGGTGGCAAATGGGTCAATGTCCACACACGTGAGGTTCTCGAGGGCTACGATATTTCCGTTGTCGAGGGGCGATTTGCCGCCGTGGCCCCCGATCTGTCGGACAGTATCGGCCCCGACACCGAAGTGATCGAGGCCGAGGGGCGCTACATGGTGCCGGGCCTGTGCGATGCGCATATGCATATCGAGAGCGGGATGCTCACGCCCGCCGAATTCGCCGCCGCGGTGATCCCGCATGGCACGACGAGCATGTTCACCGATCCGCATGAGATCGCCAACGTGCTGGGGCTCGACGGCGTGCGGATGATGCATGACGAGGCGCTGATGCAGCCGGTCAACATCTTCACCCAGATGCCCTCCTGCGCGCCCTCTGCGCCGGGGCTGGAGACCACGGGTTTCGAGATCACCCCCGAGGATGTGGCCGAGGCGATGACATGGCCCGGCATCATCGGTCTGGGCGAGATGATGAACTTCCCCGGCGTGATCAATGCCGACCCGAAGATGCTGGCCGAGATCGCCGCGACGCAGAACGCGCATAAGACCGTGGGCGGGCATTACGCCTCCCCCGATCTGGGCGCGCCGTTCCGCGCCTATGTCGCGGGCGGGCCCGCCGACGATCACGAGGGCACCTGTGAGGCCGACGCGATCGCGCGGGTGCGCAACGGGATGCGCTCGATGATGCGGCTGGGCTCGGCTTGGTATGACGTGGAGACGCAGATCACCGCCGTCACCGAGAAGGGCCTCGATCCGCGCAACTTCATCCTGTGTACCGATGATTGCCATTCCGGCACGCTGGTGAATGACGGACATATGAACCGCGTCTTCCGCCATGCGGTGGAGTGCGGGGCCGATCCACTGGTCGCGCTGCAGATGTGCACGCTCAACACCGCGACCCATTTCGGGCTGGAGCGCGAGCTGGGCTCGATCACGCCGGGCCGCCGGGCCGATGTGATCCTGACCTCGGATCTGGCGACCCTGCCGGTCGAGCAGGTCATCGCGCGGGGCAAGACCGTCGCGAAGGATGGCGAGCTGCTGGCGGAGTGCCCGCATTACGACTGGCCCGACAGCGCCCGCAACACGGTGCATCTGGGCAAGACCCTGACGGCAGCCGATTTCGAGATTGCCGCGCCGGAGGGGGCCAATACGGTCACCGCCCGCGTGATCGGCGTCGTCGAGAACCAGGCGCCGACCAAGGCGCTGACGGCAGAGCTGAACGTGACCGACGGGCTCGCCCAGCCCGACACCGCGAAGGACATCGCGCAGATTGCGCTGGTGGAGCGCCATCAAGGCACCGGCGGCGTCACCAACGGCTTCGTCTCGGGCTTCGGCTACAAGGGGCGCATGGCCATGGGCTCGACCGTGGCCCATGACAGCCACCACATGATCGTGGTCGGCACCGACCGCGAGATGATGGCTGCCTGCGCCAATGCGCTTGGCGAGATGGGCGGCGGGGTCTCCGTCTGGAAGGACGGGGAAGAGATCGCCGCCGTGCCGCTGCCGATCGCAGGGTTGATGTCGGACGATCCGGCGCAGACCGTGGCCGCACGCGCCGCCAAGATGGTCGAGGCGATGGGCGCCTGCGGCTGCACTTTGAACAACGCTTACATGCAGCATTCGCTGCTCGCGCTCGTCGTCATTCCCGAGATCCGCATTTCGGATCTTGGCCTCGTCGACGTGACGCGTTTTGAACTGACGGATCTTTTTGAATGAACGAAACACTAGACCTCATCACCCCGGAAATCACTGCTGCGGAGAGCTTCACCGATGCCGCCGAGGCCGTCGCCCGGCTCGAGGCGCTTTATGACGAGGCGACGGCTTTCCTGCTCGAGAAATTCAACGAGACGCTGGAGAGCAAAACCGCGCGGAACCGCTTTCGTGCTTTCTACCCGGAAGTGCGCATCTCCGTCTCCTCGCATATCAAGGCCGATAGCCGATTGAGCTTCGGCCATGTGGCGCTGCCGGGCACCTACACCGCGACGATCACGCGGCCCGACCTGTTCCGCAATTACCTGACGCAGCAGCTGGGCCTCCTGATCAAGAACCACAATATCCCGGTTACGATCGGTCCCTCGGACACCCCGATCCCGGTGCATTTCGCCGTGGCCGCGCATCCGGAAGTGACCGTGCCGCAGGAAGGCGTGCTCGACTTCTCGCTGCGGGACGTATTCGACGTGCCGGATCTTGCGGGGATGAACGACGATATCGTCAACGGCATGGCGGGGCCGAACCCGGATGGCTCGGGCCACCTTGCGCCCTTCACCGCGCAGCGGGTGGATTACTCGCTGGCGCGCCTGTCGCATTACACCGCGACCAAGGCCGAGCATTTCCAGAACCATGTGCTGTTCACGAACTACCAGTTCTATGTCGACGAGTTCGAGGCCGTCGCGCGGCGCCTGCTGGGCGAAAAGGACTCGGGCTACACGAGCTTCGTCGCGCCGGGCAATCAGGAGATCACCGACCCGCAGGATGAGATTCCGGGCCTCGCGAAACTGCCGCAGATGCCCGCCTATCACCTCAAACGCGCCGATGGCGGCGGGATCACGCTGGTCAATATCGGCGTCGGCCCGTCGAACGCGAAGACCGCGACGGACCACATCGCCGTGCTGCGCCCGCATGCCTGGCTGATGGTCGGGCACTGCGCGGGCCTGCGCAATTCGCAGCAGCTTGGGGACTTCGTCCTCGCCCACGCCTATCTGCGCGAAGACCATGTGCTCGACGACGATCTGCCCGTCTGGGTGCCGATCCCGGCGCTGGCCGAGATCCAGATCGCGCTGCAGGAAGCGGTGGCCGAAGTGACGAAGCTGGAAGGCTACGAGCTGAAGCGGATCATGCGGACCGGCACTGTCGCCACCATCGACAACCGCAACTGGGAGTTGAGAGACCAATCCGGCCCGGTTCATCGCCTGAGCCAGTCACGCGCGGTTGCGCTCGATATGGAAAGCGCCACGATCGCGGCGAATGGCTTCCGCTTCCGGGTGCCCTACGGCACGCTTCTCTGCGTCTCGGACAAACCGCTGCATGGCGAGCTGAAGCTGCCGGGCATGGCGACCGAATTCTACCGCACGCAGGTGGCGAGCCATTTGCTGATCGGCATCCTCGCGATGGAGAAACTTCGCGAGATGCCTCTGGATCGGATTCACAGCAGGAAATTGCGTAGCTTCGAGGAAACAGCTTTTCTGTGACGTGGGAAAAACCCGCCCATTCTGGGAAAAGGGCTTGCCATGCTCAATAAAAACGTGTGGAACATGGCCCACCAACCGTGCAACGCGGACGAAATTGACCCTGGATTACCGGGGCGGAGAGAGGAACGAATATGTCGAAACCGATGACCAAGACCCAGCTGGTGGCAGCCCTCGCCGAGGCGATGGACGCCGACAAGAAGACGGCTTCGGCCGCACTCGACGCGATCACCGACGTCGTCACCAAAGAAGTGTCGAACGGCGGCGCCGTTACCCTGCCGGGCATTGGCAAAGTCTACTGCCGCGAGCGCCCCGAGCGCATGGTCCGCAACCCGGCCACCGGCGAGCAGATGCAAAAGCCGGCTGACAAGCAGGTCAAAGTGACCGTGGCGAAAGCGCTCAAGGACAGCGTGAACTCCTGATCGCAGGTCTCTCTCAATCGAGGGACAGCCAATTTTTTAGGGCGCTCGCGAGCAATCGGGGCGCCCTTTTTCAGGCCCGGAGGAAAGATGGATCTGCGCGCGATCGGAATGGGGCTCGCCTTTGCCCTGATGTGGTCTTCGGCTTTCACGTCCACGCATATCATCGTGGCAGAGGCTCCGCCCCTTGCAGCCCTTGCCCTGCGCTTCGCGCTGTCCGGGGGGATCGGCATCGCGCTGGCGCTGGCCTTCGGCCAAAGCTGGCGGCTGAGCCGAGCGCAATGGCGCGCCACGATCATCTTCGGAATTTGCCAAAACGCGCTCTACCTAGGGTTTAACTGGGTCGCGATGACCACGGTCGAAGCCTCGGTCGCGGCGATCATCGCCTCGACCATGCCGCTGATCGTCGGCGCGCTCGGCTGGATCGTCTTTCGCGACCGGATTCCGCCCCTCGGCATCGCCGGGCTGGTGGCAGGCTTCGCGGGCGTCGGCATCATCATGGGCGCACGGCTGCAAGGCGGGATCGACCCGTTCGGGCTCGGCCTCTGCGTCGCGGGCGCATTGGCGCTGGCGGTGGCGACGCTCACCGTCCGCGGTGCGAGCGGCGGCGGTGGCGGCGTGCTGATGATCGTCGGCCTGCAGATGCTGGTGGGCGCGGTGAGCCTCGCTGTCGTCTCCGCCTTCACCGAGCATCTGGACGTGACCGTGACGCCGAAACTGGCGCTGGCCTTCACCTACACGGTGATCGTGCCGGGGCTGATGGCGACCTGGGTCTGGTTCCACCTCGTGGGGCGCATCGGCGCGGTGCGCGCGGCGACCTTCCACTTCCTGACGCCCGTCTTCGGCGTCGCGATCGCTTGGGCGGTGCTGGGCGAGCATGTCGACTGGCACGACGCGCTTGGCGTTCTGGTGATCGCAGGCGGCATTCTGGCAGTGCAGATCTCAAAGCAAGAGGCGCGGAGGTAACCCCCCGCGCCCCTGCACTTCACGCCCGGCAATTCACGAACCGCGCAGCACCTGCAGCAGCTCCAGCGTGGCGTAACCATCGGGCGGCAGACCGCGCGATTTCTGAAAGGCCACGATCGCCTTCGACGTATTCGCGCCGATCTTGCCGTCCGTGCCGTCCGTATCGAAGCCCGCCGCGGTCAGACGTTCCTGCAGTTCGACCTTCTGCTTGGAACTGAGCGGCTTGCCCGTGCGGGGCCAATCTTGCACGAAGGGCCCCTTCCCTTTCAGACGATCCGAAAGATGCCCGACGCCAATCACGTAGCTGTCGGCGGAGTTGTAGCGCGAGATCGCGCGGAAGTTGCCGAAGATCATGAAGGCCGGGCCTTTCGCGCCCGCAGGCACGAGGATCGACGCCGAGCCGTAATTCGGCACCGTGCCGCCCGTGGCCGAGCGCACGCCAAGCGCCGCCCAGTCGGCGGGGCTCTTCTTCGTGCCCTTGCCGGTGAGGCCGTAGTTGAAGCCTGAGGGCAGGATGACCTCGACGCCCCAGGGCTGCCCCTTCGACCAGCCCGAGCGCGCCAGGTAGGCCGCCGTCGAGGCCAGCGCATCGGTCGGATCTTCCGACCAGATATCGCGCCGACCATCGCCGGTGAAATCGACAGCATAGGACAGGTAGGAGGTCGGGATGAACTGCGTGTGGCCCATCGCCCCGGCCCAAGAGCCGGTCATGTGCCGCTCGTCGACGTCGCCCGACTGGATGATCTTGAGCGCCGCGATCAGCTGCTTGGCGAAGAACTCGCCGCGCCGCCCGTCATAGGCCAGCGTCGCAAGTGCCGGAATGATCGCCGTCTTGCCACGATAAGCGCCGTAGCGGCTCTCCATACCCCAGATCGCGACGACGACCTCTTTGTCGACGCCGTATTTGCGCTCGATCGCGTTCAGCTGCCGGTCGTACTGGCGCAGCATCTGCTTGCCGGTTGCGACACGCTCATCCGAAACCGCGCTGTCGAGGTAGTCCCAGATCGACTTGGTGAACTCCGATTGGTAGCGGTCGCGCTCGATCACCTTGGGATTGTAGCGCACATCGGCCATCGCGCGATTCCAGGTGTATTCGGTGATGCCGTTGGCCAGCGCACGGGATTTGAAGCCCGCGAGGAAGGACTCGAAACGCGCTTCCGTCGCGGCGTCCGTCGGCGGGATCGGGTCCGCCACGGGCGCGCTGCCCCGCGCCAGCGGCCGGGGCGAGGATTCGGGGGGCCCCGCACAGGCCGAAAGCGCAGAAAATGCCATAAATGTCAGTGGGATGATCTTGCCGGGAATTGCCATTGTGCCTGCTCGCTGTTTTGCTCTTTGAACCAGTGTATCAACGGTTCGTGAGGTTTCAACGGGCGTCAAAAGACACTCAATGGCTTACTGGAGCGGCTTCTTGTCGTTGCCGAAAAACGGCTCCATCTGGGCGATGATCACGGAGTTCTCGTCGAGCGCGCGTTGCATCAATTCACGTTCCGCATCGTCGATCTCATGGCCCTGTTTCTCGCGCTCCGCGAGCGTGCCGTAACCCGTGACGTCAAGCGGCGCCATCTCGGCCTGCTTGAGGATCGCCACGGTCTCGCGCACGGCCTCTGCCTCGTCCACGCCCGAGGCATAGCACAGCAGCCCCGCCCCGGACGCGCCTTTTGGCAGACCGTCATTGGGCGAACGACCAACCTCGACCAGCAGGGTAAAGACCTGCTGGCGCGAGGGTTTCTTCTTCGGCTTTTCCGGCTTCTCAGTCACGCAGCAGCTCGTTGATGCCGGTCTTCGACCGGGTTTGCGCATCGACGCGCTTCACGATCACCGCGCAATAGAGGTTGATGCCGTTCTTCGAAGGCATCGAGCCCGAGACGACGACCGAATAGGGCGGCACTTCGCCATACATCACGTCGCCGGTCTCGCGGTCGACGATCTTGGTCGACTTGCCGATATAGACGCCCATGCCCAGGACCGAGCCTTCGCGGACGATGCAGCCTTCGACGACTTCCGAGCGCGCGCCGATGAAGCAGTTGTCTTCGATGATGGTCGGGCCGGCCTGCATCGGCTCCAGCACGCCGCCGATACCGACGCCGCCCGAGAGGTGGACGCCCTTGCCGATCTGCGCGCAGCTGCCGACGGTAGCCCAGGTGTCGACCATCGTGCCCTCGTCGACATAGGCGCCGAGGTTCACGAAGGAGGGCATCAGCACAACGCCCGGCGCGATATAGGCCGACTTGCGCACGATGCAGTTCGGCACGGCGCGGAAACCGCCGGCTTTCCACTCTTTGTCGCCCCAGCCTTTGAACTTGCTGTCGACCTTGTCCCACCAGTGGCCGCCCTGCGGGCCGCCATCCTGCTGCTCCATGTCCTTCAGACGGAAGCCGAGCAGAACCGCCTTCTTGGCCCATTGGTTCACATGCCAGTCGCCGTTCTCGCGTTTCTCCGCAACACGCAGCTCGCCGCGATCCAGCGCGTTGAGCGTATCTTCGATGGCCTCGCGGGTCTCACCGCCGGTCGAGGGCGTGATGGTGTCGCGGGCTTCCCAAGCGGCTTCGATTGCAGTTTCGAGCGCGGCGTTCGACATGGGCAAATCCTCTTTCAGGTGGCCTTTACAGCGTTCACGCTATAGTTGGTCAAAGCGAAACGCGCAATGAGCAGGTGCCCCATGAAGGACGACACGACGCATTCGTTCCGCCACTCGCGGGACGACGCGCAGACCGCAAAGAACATTCCCGACACGCCACAGACCCGCGCGCCCGCCTATCGGCTGGCCTATACGGATGTGGATTTCATGCTGCGCGACGAGCTGCGCCCGGTGCGGCTGCAGCTCGAATTGCTCAAGCCGCAGCTGATCATGGACGAGCGCGGCATCGAGTCGACCATCGTCATGTTCGGCGGCGCGCGCATCCCCGCGCCCGAGAACAAGGCCAACGCGAAAACCGAATATCTCGCGGAACTGTCGGGTTACTACGAAGAGGCGCGCATCTTCGCGCGCGAAATGACCGAACGCTCGATGCAGGAATACGGCCGGGAGAACGTGATCTGCACCGGCGGCGGCCCCGGCGTGATGGAGGCGGGCAACCGCGGCGCGCATGAGGCGGGCGGTCAGTCCATCGGCCTCAATATCGTGCTGCCGCATGAGCAGGCGCCGAACGAATACGTCACGCCCGATCTGACCTTCAACTTCCACTATTTCGCGATCCGGAAGATGCATTTCCTGATGCGCGCCCGCGCCGTGTGCGTCTTCCCCGGCGGCTTCGGCACGCTCGACGAGATGTTCGAGGCGCTGACCCTGATCCAGACGGGCCGGATGTCCAGAATTCCCTTCATCCTGTTCGGGCGGCAGTTCTGGGAAGAGATCATCAACTGGGATCGGCTGGCCGAGGCCGGGACGATCTCGCCCGAGGATCTCGATCTGGTCAGCTTCGTCGAGAGCGCCAAGGATGCCGTCGCGATCATCGACAATTGGAATTACGAGAACTGCTGAGGCGCGGCGCTCAGGCCTTCGCCTCGGCGCTGACCTCGGGCAATTGCGCGCGGTGCTCATGGCTTGCGCGCGCTGCCGCTACCAGCGCCCGGAATAGCGCGCGCTGCCGGTGCGCATAGGTGAGGTATTCCGGGTGCCACTGAACGCCCAGCGCAAAAGGCTCCTCGACCCGCTCGACTGCCTGCACCATCCCCGAGCCGTCGCGCGCCGCAACCCGTAGCCCGTCGCCCAAGCGATCCACGGCCTGACTGTGCAACGCGTTGACCCGCATCGGCGCGAGCCCCGCCAGCGCACCGAGCCGCGAGCCGGGTTCGACGCGAACGTCCTTCTTCGGCAGAAGCGTCGTATGTTTATGCGCGTTGTAATGATCGTAGGCGTCCTGATGCAGATCGCCGCCCAGCGCGACATTGATCATCTGCGCGCCGCGGCAAATCCCCAGCACCGGCTTGCCCTGCGCCATCGCTTCCTCGACGAGGCATTTCTCCAGCTCGTCCCGCGCCGGGTCGAGCACCGCGCTCGCGATAAGATCGCCACCATAGAGTTCGGGTGAAATGTCATCGCCGCCGCCCACGATCACGCCGTCGACATGCTGTACTTCGGCGCGCTTGCCCGCGACCCAGCGGACTGAGCGCCCGCCCGCCAGCCAGACGCCGAAGGCGATGAACGGGTAGACCCGCCACCCGGTGCGACGCGATGTCGATATGCCGATCAGGGGCTTCATCTATGCCCGGCAAGCCTCAGGATTTTCTCGCAGATCTCGACCCATTTCCCGCCCAGCAGATGGAATTCGGTCTTCGCCGTCAACCATTCGCGGCACATCAGGCCCAACAGCTCGGGCTCCGCCGCGAGCGTCTCCACGAACCACCAACGCCGCCATTCGCTGTCGAGTGACCAGGTCTCATCGTCGATACGGCAATCGGGCAGACGGAAATGGAAGGCGGGGCGCGGTGAAACGGTGCCCCCCTTCCCTTCCTCCGGTGCAATCAGATCGGGCCGTAGCTCGCAGAAGATCGGCAGCATATCGAGCCCGTGGTTCCGCGACAGCGTGTGCTTGCGATAGGTGACGATCACCTCGTCGAGCGCGGCATCGGGGCCAAGCCGCGCCAGATCCTCGATCAGCTTCTTCGGATAAGGCGCAGTGAAAGGGAGCACTTCGCGCGTCCTCTCGATCGGCCATGTCTCGCGCATCCACTCCTCGATCAGCGCGAAGGCCAGAAGCGGGCGGACGATATCCTCAGCCTTACTGGATGCGATCTCCGGGTTGAGATGAAGGCCGAACCCATAGAGCAAAGATCGCCCCGTGCCTTGCGCGCCTTCGCTGCGCAGCAATTCAATGAAATCAGAGAGTTGCAGAAGGCCTTCGCGGTCCAGCGGCTCGGTCACGATCTCGACCGGAATGACCTCGCGCCCGATGCGCAGACCAAGCTCCTTGAGCGCGCCGTCGGCTTGCTTGCGCACCGAAATGTCGAGATAGACCTGCAGATCGCCGAGCTTCGTACCGGTGACTTCCCAGTCCTGACCGTCGCTGCGCCGCGCCTCGCCCCCCAGAGCCTGCGCGGCGATCTGCGCGATGCGCGCCTCGGTCAGCCCGGCAAACTCGATCTCCACGCCAGTGCGGCGCGGCTTTCCCTCGGCATTACAGGGCTTTGGAAGCGGGGCGATGGCCTCTCGCGTCATGACGTCTCCGGTTACTTCCCACACGCAGCGTCAATGCAGAAGCGGCGAAGCGGGTTCCCTTAAAGCCCCGCCTCAGCCTGAATCTGCGCCCGCGACTTGCGCGCCCGCTCGGTCGCCGATTTCAGCTGACCGCAGGCGGCCATGATGTCTTCGCCGCGCGGCGTGCGGATCGGCGAGGCATAGCCCGCCTTGTAGATGATGTCGGCGAAGCTCTCGATCCGCTCCCAATCGCTGCGCTCATAGGGCGCGCCGGGCCATTCGTTGAACGGGATCAGGTTGATCTTCGCGGGGATGCCGCGGATCAGCTTCACCAGTCGGCGCGCGTCCTCGTCGCTATCGTTCACACCCTTGAGCATGACGTATTCGAACGTGATCCGCTCGGAATTCGACAGGCGCGGATATTCCCGCAGCGCGTTCAGCAGCGTCTCGATATTCCAGCGCTTGTTGATCGGTACCAGCTTGTCGCGGACCTCATCGGTCGTGGCGTGGAAGGACACCGCCAGCAGACAGCCGATCTCCTCGGCGGTCTTCGCGATCTCCGGCACGACGCCCGAGGTCGACAGCGTGATCCGGCGGCGGCTGAGGCTGATGCCTTCACCATCCATCACGACCTGCATCGCGTCGCGGACATTTTCGAAGTTATAAAGCGGCTCGCCCATGCCCATCAGAACGACATTCGACACCAGACGGGTCTCGTTCTTCGGGCTGTTCTTCTCGGGCCATTCGCCAAGATCGTCACGCGCGAGCATCACCTGACCGACGATCTCGCCGGGGGTCAGGTTGCGCACGAGTTTCTGCGTGCCGGTGTGGCAGAACGAACAGGTCAGCGTGCAGCCCACCTGGCTCGAGATGCACAGCGTGCCGCGGCTTTCCTCAGGGATATAGACCGCCTCGACCTCGTGCCCGCCGGCGATCTTCAGGAGGTATTTCCGGGTGCCGTCCTCGGAGACCTGCTTCGACACGATCTCGGGCAGGGTAATCTCGAACTTCTCGGCCAGCATCGCCCGGTAATCCTTGGCGAGGTTGGTCATCGCCGCGAAATCGCGCACGCCCCAGTAATAGAGCCACTGCCAGATCTGGCCGACGCGCATCTTCGCCTGCTTCTCGGGCGTGCCCGCCTCGATCAGCGCCGCGCGCAGCTGGTCACGGGTGAGGCCGATGAGGTTCACCTTGCCGCCTTCGGGCAGCTTGCGCGGGATCGTGTGCACGTCTTGCGTGATCGGAGCCTGAGACTGGGTCATCGCATGTTTCCTTGAAATGAGGCGCCTCATATAGGGGATTCGCCCCTGCATTAACAGGGGGCGTCGCGCTTTTGGCTCGAACGCGAAAACCCCGGCGCATGGCCGGGGCTCCAATGTCAGGCGCGAGGGCGGCTTACTGGCAGCGCTGCTCGGCTTCGGTGGTCGCGGCGGTGAAGCCCATCAGCGAGAACGTGTCCTCGGTCTGGGTACCACGGCTCGAACGACCGGTCAGCTTCACGTCGGACCCGGCCTTGAGCGCGCCGATGATCTTCGCGTCCTCTTCCGGCGATCCGGCCCAAGCGCCGCCGCCATCGGTGAAGAGCGTGTATTTCTGACCGCCGACTTCGAGATCGACCGTCGAGCCATCCGCAAAAGGATAGCCGCCCATGAACGAAATCTCGGGCTTCTTGCCCGGACGGTAGGTCACGAACAGCAGGATATCCCCGCGGTTCACCTGCACGACCTTGCCGCCTTTGGTGTTGACCGTCTTCTTCGGTTTCGACACGCCCCAGCACTCTTTCGGATCGTTATCGACGAAGACGCTCCAATCGGTATTCGCCGCGACGCGGTTGGTGCTTTCCTGCGCCATTGCGCCATGCCCCGCCCCGATCATGAGCGCGGCGACCGCCGCGATCCGCAGACCCTTCATCATCATGCTTACAGCCTCCAGCTGTCAGGTTGCCTCTGCATCGCCCGGGCCGGTCACCCTGTTTTCGGTGGCGAATGCGTTTTCCTCTCGATAACACTCATTTAACCTAAAAAAGCCTAGGGGTAAAACCCCGCGATGGCGAGATTTCGCGCATAGGAGGCAGGCGATGACGGCACCGGAGGCAATGATCGAGCTATGGCGCGGGGGGATGTGTGAATCCGTCCATCACGGTCATGCGGTGATCTTCGGCCCGGAGGGGATCGAAGCCTCCTGGGGCGATCCCGAAGCCGTTATTTTTCCGCGCTCATCCGTGAAGATGATCCAGGCCCTGCCGCTGCTGGAAAGCGGCGCGGCGGAGGCCGCCGGGCTGACGACGCGCCAGCTCGCCCTCTCCTGCGCGAGCCATTCCGGCGCGCATATGCACCGCGCGGCGGTCGAAGACTGGCTCGCGACGCTTGGGCTGGGCGATGACGACCTGCGCTGCGGGGCGCATCTGCCGCGCGACAAGGCCGAGAAGAAGCAGCTGATCTGCTCGGATCACGCGCCTTGCCAAGCGCATAACAATTGCTCGGGAAAACATGCCGGGTTCCTGACGCTGAACAAGCATCTGGGCAGCGGCCCTGACTATGTGGAGATCGATCACCCCGTGCAGCGGGCCGTGAAATCCGCCTTTGAAGAGGTGACCGAAGAGACCTCGCCGCGCTACGGGATCGACGGATGCTCGGCCCCGAATTTCGCGACCAGCCTCGCCGGTCTCGGCCGCGCGATGCAATTCTTCGCGGCGGCGACCTCGGACGGCGATCTGCGGGCGCGCGCTGCGACCCGTCTGGTCGATGCGATGATGGAGCATCCAGAGCTCGTCGCGGGCGAAGGCCGCGCCTGCACCGAGATCATGCGAGAGGCGAACGGGCGCGTTGCCGTCAAAACGGGTGCGGAAGGTGTCTATGTCGCCATGCTTCCGGATCAGAAGCGCGGCGTCGCTCTGAAGATCACTGATGGCGCGACCCGGGCCTCGGAAGCGGCGATGATCGCACTGCTGATCCGCCTCGGTGCGCTCGATGCCGACGCGCCCGTGGTGCACCGCAGATTGACCGGCCCGATCACCAATTGGCGCGGTCTGAAAACGGGCGAGCTGCGCCGTGCCGCGCAGTTTCCTAAAGCCTAGAGCCGAAGGTAGAGACTCTGCGCCCCTGCGCTCTGCAACAGGCTGAGCGCGACATTCTGCGATGAGACGCTGGTCACGCTCGAGAGCTGCGCACGAAGCAAATAATCCCGCGTCAAGACCTTCAGCTTGTCGGATGCACCGAGCTCCGCAGGATCAGAGGTCCCATAGGTGCGTTGCGCTTTGGACATATAGATTTCGCGCTGCTGATCGACATCAAGCGCGCCAACGCTGGGTGGCAGGTTGAGCGCAGTCTGGAACACCCTACTCAGGGATGGCGATCCGATAATCGTGTACCACTTCGCAGTCTCGGAGACATCCTTCGCCGCGAGCTCAGGAAGGTCGCGTTGTAACGACATCGCCATGCGCAGGTCATTATCGACTTCGCCAACCGCGACCTCGAATTCTCGGGTCTGAAATTTCGTCAGAATCTCGTCCGCGAAAGTCGAAAGCTTCGTTCGCGGAACGGAGTAATCTCCGAAACCGAAGGCCGTGGTCAGCGCGAGGTAGCTTTTGTCCGACAGCTTGTTGGCCAGCGCCGTTCTGTCCAAAGAGCCTTCCTCGAGCACTTTTCGGATGAAGTATTTATTGTCGATATCCGCATCGAGACCGAATGCACCGAGCGCCACACCGAGCAGACGCCGATCGTCCACCAAAGCCTGCGCCGTATCGATCTGTCCGATCGTCTCCCGGAAATAGGCATCGAGGCGTTGGTTTTCCGTCGACGCCGCGAAAGCGGCCTGCTGCGTTTCCATCGTGCGCGAGAGAAATTGCCACCCCGCAAACCCGGAAAAAGGGACGACCGGCTGATACGTCATGGCGCGCCTGCGGCGAGGAGGCGTTCCTCCCGTGGAAGAAGCGTCCGCAGCGCTTTCAGCGCCTGGTAATGCTGGTTCTCGATCACGGCGAGCGTGGCTGCATTAAGCTGCGCACGGCTATCTTGATCCTTGAGAACTTGACTGAGCTGTTCGATCCCCCGAAGCAACTGCATCTTCGCCTCTTGCGGATCGGTGTCGCCGGAGAGCACGAGCTGCGCGATATAGCAAACCCGACGGACCGGGGTGTTGACCTCTCCGGGATGGATCGCGTCGCGCAGCCGAAGAATGTTTGCGTTCGGCGTCATGATCGCGAGTCGCGATCGGCGATCCCCATTTTCGATGACGGCACCGTTGATCAGCACTCTCTCTTTCGGGGCGAGTTTCAGAACGAGGCCGCTCATTGCTTTGCCCCGTCTTGTCGCAACCCGCGCATGATGGCGGTGTTCACGTCGATCAGCGCATCGACCGACCGGTCTTGCGAAAGCACGAGGCGGCTATGCGCCTGCGTGAACTCGTGCAGGAAAAAGATGCGGGCGCGAAGATCTTGCGGCAAGCCATTCTCTGGATCGGCGACATCCGCCGCAAGCGCGGTCCAGAGGCGGCGGTTTTCGAAGATCGCTTCTGCCAGCGCGGCAAAAGGGGCACCTTGCGAAGAAACCTGTTTGAGGCGGCGCGTGATCCGGGCGAAGAGTTCGAATTCGAGCCCTCGCGGCGTGCGCATCGGCTGGCTGGGATTGGAATAGGCCGTTTTGGCCAAAGTCGTCGCGTACACGGGAAATCCTTCCGGTGACTGAAACTGATCATGCGCGCGGCACATGAGGGAAGCGGGGGCGCCAAGTCAGGCGCCCCTACCCGAGCCTTAGCGGAACAGCGAAAGGATGTTCTGCGGCTGCTGGTTGGCGATCGAGAGCGCCTGGATACCCAGCTGCTGCTGCGTCTGCAGCGCCTGAAGACGGGCCGAGGCCTCTTCCATGTCCGCATCGACGAGCGTGCCGATCCCCGCCTTGAGCGAGTCACTCAGCTTCGAGATGAAATCGGCCTGAGTCTGGATGCGACCCTCGGCCGAACCGAAGGCCGAAGCGGCATCGGTCGCAACCTGGATGAGCGTCTCGATATTGGTGAGCGCGAGCGCCGGATCCCCGCCATTGCCAGCGTCGACATTGATCGAGCTGAGCAGGCCGAGGCCGCCCGCACCGGCGTTTTCATACTGGCCGGTGATGGTCAGCGAGTCCGCGCCGCCATTGGTGATCACGATCGTGCCGGCATTGGCGATATTGTAGTCGACCGTGACATTGGCGCCGGAATTCTCAATCGCCGATTTCAGCCCGACAGCCACGACATCCGCCGTCGTGGTGGAGGCGATGTCTTCCGCCGTCACGGTGTAGGACACCGCGTAGTCGCCCAGCGTCATGTTGATCGTGTCGCCCGCCGCGAGGTTGGTATCGACGATCACCACGGTGCCGTCATCATCCGAGCCGCCGTTCGCATCGCGCGAGAAAGAGAAGGCATCATCGGTCGTCGCGGTGACGCCATCGGTGCCGGTGAAGACATCGGCACCGACGTAACCGCCAACCGACAGATCCTGCGCCGCAACGCCGATATGCTTGGCGGCCACCGAGCCGTCGGACGCACGATCGAGCGAAGAGAGCACGTTCACGGTCGCGGCCGAAGAGCCGTCGACGAGGTTGAGCCCGTTGAACTGAGCGGCCCCGACCACCGATTTGATCTGCTCGCGCAGCGCGTCGACGTCGGTCTGCAGCTTCGCCTGATCGACGTTCTGCTCTTGCGCGGCGACGATCTTGCCTTTCATCTCGGTCAGAAGGTCGGTCACGGTTTCCGCCGCCTGGCGGGCGACGGCGACCGTCGATTCGCCGAGGGCGAGGCTATCGGAAATCCCCGAGAAGCCTTTCACATCGGACTCCATGACTTTCGAAATCGCCCAGACCGCCGCGTTGTCCTTCGCCGAGCCGACGGCTTTGCCGGTCGAGATTTCGGACTGCGTGGTGGCGAGGCCGGAATTGATCCCCTTGAGGGTCTGTAGCGCAACCATCGCGCTGCTATTCGTCAGAATGCTGGACATGATTTATCCTTTTAGTGTCGACGCTTTGCGTCACTCGATTGCAAAGCCGCGTGTTCGACGCGGCACTCAAGGCTTTCTGACCAATGCGCCTCCTGAGCTGTGAGGCGCGCCATCGCTTGGATGCGTCGCCACCATGGCCCTCCAAAGGCTAACAATCTGCTAAATCCCTCTCCCGACCTCTCAACAAATTCCTTTCATGATTAACAGCTTATGCACGACGCTCGAAATCTCCGCTGCCGCGGCGGATGGGCCGCGGTCGCCCTTCCTTGTCATAGGACTCGAAGCCTTTCGCCGCCGTCACGATCGTTTTTAAACGAGCCTGCGCCGCACGAACCCCGGCAAGCGCTGAGGCCAATAGCGTCTGATTCTCGCGTGCAAGCGCACGGATTTTCTCGACCGTGTCGCCATCAAGTTTCGTCAGCGCAGCCATCGCGCGCTCCTTTCGGTCGCTCAGCCCGACAAGGTCGGAAAAATCCGCCGAACGGATCGCTTCCCGTTCGAGCCGCAGCAGCGAGATCAGCTCTTCCGCAGCATTCGTATCAGACATCCTGCCCTCCGTTCTTGAGCGATTCGAAGATGACTTCCGCAAGGCCAATTCCCCCGGCGTCGACCATGGCCTTGGACTGTTCGGCTCTCAGGAAGGACGTGAATTGCTCTTCGCCAATTCCACCGCCGAAAGCACCGCTTGCGGTTTTCATGCCCACCTCTTTAAGCATTTCCGACAGGAACCCGGCCTCTAGCGCCTTCGCTTGCTCAAGCAGCTTGGCATCATGCGAAGAGAGACCAGCCGCGTGCGGCAGCGGTGATACGGTCGGACTGTGCATCGAACTCTCCAGTTGCAGATAATTTTCTGCACTCTGCCAGTCGGGCGTAAAGAATCGGTAAGTTCCTGCGGCGATAGTGGCCTCGACACAGACAGAAGTCGTGAGGACCATGATTCCTTTTCCGATTCCAGAAACGCTGAAAGGCCCGAGCGGCCATCTCAAGGCAGCAGCGAGACCTACCGATACGGCGGAGTCGCCGGGCGGGACCTTCACGCTTGAAGAAGAGGCCGCGCCAAAAACCGTCGCAGCCCTTCGTGGCGTTAACTCGGTTGAGGAGCCGGAGGGAGGCGCCGAAAAGGACCCGCAGTGTGAGGCTAAAGATGCTCAAGTAGCGCTGACGAACGGATCAGGCGCTCGAGACTTGGCTGGCAGCGATTCTGACATTGCGCTGCCCGGTCCGCAGGGCCCGTTCGGCCCGACGCGGTCGGCTCTCACAGTCGCCCCAGACCATCCCACAAAGCTCGATGGTCAAAAAAAGCCCGTGGGGCGCATTGTCTCGCATGATGGCCGCGCGACGTCTCGACTGAACGAAAAAGGAGACCGGGAGAGGGTTTCGCTCGCTCACACGGAGACTAACAAAATCGAAGCGAATATCCCTGACACGGCTTCGGAAAGCTCAATGCGTTCTGTGCAACTCTCGAACGTGATGACCGTTCAGCCACAGATCGACACGCAAAACGCTGGCTTCGTGAAAGATGGAACGCTCTCAATACTCGTTAAAAATGATGCGGCGACCGTTGCGCCTCACGATGCGAGCGGTTGGGTGCAAAGGTCTGCTGAAACTGGCGGAAATTCGGCGGTAGTTGTGTCGTCAAAACCCGTGGTGTTTGTCCCCGGGATTGATAGCGCTCAAAGTGCAGAGCCCGCATTGAAAGTTCCGACGCTCACAGCATCCGATGCAGTGGGGACAAAGGCAGGAAACGTTGAAACCAAAAGCACACCGCAGAAGAACGCAACTAGCTCGGGCCCTCTTCGTCCCGACGGTCGTTCAGAAATGGCGCTTCTACGGGGCCCGAATGCCGCGCCTTCTTTCCATTCACCTGCTGCAACACGTACCCCTCTGGCAGGCAAACAACCTGAAAGCTCGCCCGTCTTTGGCCAAAATAGCGCCCAAACCCAACCGACCGAAGCGTCAGCTGGGGCTGCGCGCACCGATGCTCCAGAAACTGATCCGACGCTGACCGGGGTGAAGAAACGCGCAGGAGACCAGGCAGCGCCGGCCTTCTCTCCACTGCACTCCACGCTCGCCGAGCCGCCCAGTGCGAAAACGCGAGCATCAACGGTCGCAGACGTCAAATTGGGCGCTAAGGAAGCACCGCAGCCCGTCGAGGCAAGCGTTGTCTCTTCGAGACTACAGCAGGTCGCGAACCCAAATGCCCCACAGCACGAGTTTGCGACCGAGGCCTCCGCCCCCCCGTCAAATGTCGGCGCCTCTGGAGCGGTTGCGCGCCCTCCGCCGCAGCAGAACATGTCACCGATACTGAGCGTCGCGCAAAGCGATGCGCCGCAGCATGAAAAGGCCGAGGCGCCCGAGAGGTCGACCCGGCTGGAGGCCGCACCGCTCCCTTCGGGTGCCATACCCTATGCCCCACCCGCGCCCGCCCTCAAACGCATGGATCACGCACGGGCAACCTATCTCACGACGGCAGAGTTGGGCGCGACCAAGAGCAATATGGACGCCCCCGAGCTGACCGCCACGCGGGCCCATGTCGGTGAGACCGCAGAGACATGGGCCGCGGGCTCCGCCCCTCTGATCACCGCGTCGGGTGGGTCGGGGCATACAAGCGCGGCGGTGCCCCCCGCGCCCGCTTCTATCGCGCAGTCGATTGCCCATCAGATCGGTATCTCACTGCCACGGATGCCCGATCGACCGGTGGAGATTGCGCTTTCACCGGAGGAACTGGGCCATGTGCGCATGACCCTCCATGCGAGCCAGAATGGCATGACGGTGGCGATACAGGCTGACCGTGCCGAGACGCTCGATCTCATGCGCCGCCATATCGACACACTCGCGCGCGAGATGCACGACATGGGCTATGGCGCGCTCGATTTTCAGTTCAGCCAGCGCGACGAGCGTCCGCAGCAACGGCCCGACATGCTCGACGGCTTGGGCGCTGGCCCGGACCTAGACCCAATTGAAACGCCGATTGCCCCGGCCCCACGCGCGACCGTGCGCCTCGCCCCCCCGCAAAGCGGGCTCGATCTGCGGATGTAGGAGACGACCATGACCACCACTTCCCCCATCACCTCGCCGTCCTCCCCGACGTCGGCCGTTACCGCCGCGCAGAACGGCACCGGCACCAAAGCGCCCTCGGCGCTGAGTTCGGATTTCGAAACCTTTCTGACGATGCTGACCGTTCAGATGAAGAACCAGGACCCGCTCAACCCGATCGAAAGCGCGGATTTCGCGGTGCAGCTCGCGACCTTTTCGGGCGTCGAACAGCAGGTGAAGACCAACGACCTTCTGACCGCTCTGTCTGGCCAGACCGGGCTCGGCGGGTTGAGCGAACTGGCGGGCTGGGTCGGGATGCAGGCGCGTGCCGAGGCGCCGAGCTACTTCGACGGCGCGACGCCCGTGGATCTCGCGCCAGCCGCGCGATCGGGGGCCGATGCCGCGGTTCTCGTGGTCACGGATTCCACCGGGCGTCAGGTCGCGCAGAAACCGATCTCGCCCGCACTCGACAGCTATGCCTGGGACGGCACAAACGACGCAGGTCAGCTACTGGGCGCGGGTCAATACAGTTTCGCGCTGCAAAGCTACGCCTCGGGAAGCTTGATCGGCACCGACCCGGTTGCGGCCTACACGCGCGTGACCGAGGTGCAATCAGGCGCGGACGGCGCGCTGCTGACGCTTCAAGGCGGGGCCACGATCGCCGCGGGCACGGTCAGTGCGTTGCGAGAGAATTAAAGCAACTCACCCAGCACGACGCCGAGCAAAAGCAGGGCCGTCCCCGCAGAGATCAGCGCCGCGTAGCGCCAGCGGGTTACCGTCAAGGGGGGCGGCGTCGGCTCGGTCTGTTTGCGGATCGCCGCTTTCACGAGGTCGGGGAGTTCCGGCCCGAAGCGGCCCAGCACCTGCACGGTCTTGCGCAGGTCATTCGCGATGGCGCGCGGGCCAAGGCTCTCGCGGATGTATTTCTCCACGACCGGCTTGGCGACTTCCCACATATTGATCGACGGGTTCAGCGAGCGGGCGACCCCCTCGACAACCACCATCGTGCGCTGCAGCAAGATCAGCTGCGTCTGGGTCTGCATCCCGAACCGCTCGGTTACCTCGAAGAGATAGGCCAGCAACCGCGCCATCGAGATATGCGTCGCGTCCATCCCGAAGATCGGCTCGCCGACAGCGCGCAGCGCCAGAGCGAACTCGTCGACATCGCGATCGGCGGGGACGTAACCGGCCTCGAAATGCACCTCGGCCACGCGTTTATAGTCGCGCTGGATGAAGCCCATGAGAATCTCGGCATAGACCCGGCGGGTATATTCGTCGATCTGCCCCATGATCCCGAAATCATACGCGAGGATATCGCCGTTCCCGGCCACCTTGAGATTGCCGTGATGCATGTCGGCATGGAAAAAACCGTCGCGCAGCGCATGGCTGAGAAAGAGCTGCAAGACGCGCTCGCCAATGCCCGAAACATCATGGCCCGCCCCGCGCAGACCGTCCGGGTCGCCCATCGGCAGCCCCTCGGCCCAGTCGAGCACCATCACCCGCTTGGCCGAGAGGTTCCAGACCGGCTGCGGCACCACGAAACCTGCATCGCCTTCAGTATTCGCGCCGAATTGCGAGGCCGAGGCCGCTTCCAGACGCAAGTCCAGCTCGCCCATCACAACGGATTCGAAATGCTTGATCACCTCGCTCGGGCGCAAGCGGCGCGAGGCGGGAGAAATCCGCTCGATCATCGCGGCGGCGAAATGGAAGGCGTCGAGATCGCGGCGGAAGGCGCGCTCGATCCCCGGACGCAGCACTTTCACCGCGACGCGCTCGCCCGTATCGGCGCGGCGTGCGGAATGGACCTGAGCGATCGAGGCGGCGGCGACGGGCTCGGAAAACTCCATGAACAGCTGATCGGCAGGCGCGCCCAGTTCTTCCTCGACCATGCGTTTGGCCACGGAAGTCTCGAAGGGCGGCAGTTTGTCCTGCAGCACGCGCAGCTGATCGGCGAGCTCCGAGCCGACCACGTCGGGCCGTGTCGAGAGGACCTGACCGAATTTGATATAGGCCGGGCCCAGCGCAGTGATCGCACGCGTCACCGGCGGCAGTTCCGGATCGCCCTTGTAGCCGAGCCACGCAAACGGCGCGCTGATCGCATAGGCCACGGCGCGCAACCGCGGCGGCGCGTCCATCGCTTCGAGCGCCTGATGCATCGCACCCGTGCGGATGAAGGTCGCGCCCGTCCGGATCAGGCGCCAGATATTATGGGGTCCGCGCATCGGTTAAAGTTTCCAGCCCGAATGCAGCGCCGCGATCCCCATCGAGAGGTTCCGGTAGGAGACATTCTCGAACCCGGCCTCGCGGATCATCTGCGCGAATGTCTCCTGCGTCGGGAATTTGCGGATCGATTCCACCAGATACTGATAGCTGTCGCGGTCATTCGCGACGATCTCGCCCATCTTCGGAATCACGTTGAAGGAATAGAGATCATAGGCCTTCTGCATCATCTCGTTCGGGATCTGGCTGAATTCGAGCACCATGATCCGCCCGCCGGGCTTGAGCACCCGGTAGGCCTCCGAAAGCGCATCAGGAATGCGCGTCACGTTCCGGATGCCGAAAGAGATCGTGTAGACGTCGAAGGAGTTATCCGCGAAGGGCAGCGCCATCGCATCGCCCACGACCCAGTCGAGACTGTCGGCCATGCTTTCGGCCTCGGCGCGCTTGCGGCCTTCGACCAGCATCGATTCGGTCATGTCGCAGACCGTCGCGTGGCCCGAGCCTGCGCGCTTGAGGAAGCGGAAGGACACGTCACCCGTGCCGCCGGCCACATCGAGCAGCTTCTGGCCCGGCCGCGGCGCGAGCCAATCCATCATCGCGTCCTTCCAGACACGGTGGATGCCCATGCTCATCAGGTCGTTCATGATGTCGTATTTCGATGCCACTCGCGAAAACACGCCGTGAACCATGCCTGCCTTGGCATCTTCGTCCACGGTCTGAAAACCGAAATGCGTGGTCTTTGATTGCTCTGCGCTCATGGGCCCTTGCCGTTCCTCATTTCACCCCCTTCTTATAGGGGCCCTTTGCCCCAAGACAATGCGATGAGGAGGAACGATGCCCGAATTGCCCGAGGTCGAGACGGTTCGTCGCGGGTTGGTCCCGGCCATGGAAGGCCATCGGATCGAGCGCGCCGAAGTCAATCGGCCCGACCTGCGCTGGCCTCTGCCCGAGCGGATGGCCGAGCGGTTGCAAGGTGCCCGCGTGGACCGACTGCGGCGACGGTCGAAATACATCCTCGCCGATCTCGACAACGGGGAGAGCCTGCTGATCCATCTGGGCATGTCCGGGCGGATGCTGGTGTCGGGCGTGACGCTCGGCGAATTTCACCTCGATCATCCGGCGCCCGCCAAGCACGATCACGTTGTTTTGCACATGTCCGGCGGCGGGCGCGTGACCTTCAACGATGCGCGCCGTTTCGGGGCCATGGATCTGGTGCTGACCGAGCGCGAGCAGGCCCATTGGCTGCTGGCGGGGCTGGGCCCCGAACCCTTCGGCAACGATTTCCACGAAGACTATCTGGTCGAGGCGCTCAAACGCCGCGCGACCCCGATCAAATCCGCGCTGCTCGATCAGCATGTCGTGGCGGGTCTGGGCAACATCTATGTCTGTGAAGTGCTGCACCGGGCAGGTATCGATCCGCGCCGTCAGGCGAAGCGGATTTCGAACCTGCGGCTCGCATCGCTAGTGCCGATTATCCGCGAGGTGCTGACCGAGGCGATCTCGGCCGGCGGCTCGTCCCTGCGTGACCATCGTCAGGCGGATGGGGAGCTGGGATATTTCCAGCACAGCTTCCATGTCTACGACCGCGAGGACACGCCCTGCACCACCTGCGCCACCCCGATCCGGCGCATCGTTCAGTCGGGACGTTCGACCTTTTTCTGCCCGTCTTGCCAGAAATGACGCAGCGCCCTCGCATCATAAGACGCTTGATCTGATTTGATGCTCTGCTAGGAGTCCCGTTCAGAGACAAGGAAAGGCAAGACCGAATGGCCTACCAGACCCTGATCGTCGAGATCGAGGATTACGTTGCCCTGATCCGGCTCAACCGCCCCGACGCACTGAACGCCCTGAACTCCCAATTGCTGGGGGAACTGGCCGAGGCGCTGAAATCGGCGGAAGAGAATGACAAGGTGCGTTGCATCGTCATCACCGGTTCGGAAAAGGCCTTCGCGGCTGGCGCAGACATCAAGGAAATGTCGGAAAAGAGCTTCGTGGACATGTTCACGAGCGACTTCTTCGGCAAGGAAGCGGATGCCATCAACCGCATCCGCAAACCGATCATCGCTGCAGTGGCGGGCTACGCGCTCGGCGGCGGCTGTGAACTGGCGATGATGTGCGATTTCATCATCTGCGCGGAGAATGCCAAGTTCGGCCAGCCCGAGATCAATCTCGGCGTGATTGCCGGAATCGGCGGCACCCAGCGCCTGACGCGCTTCGTGGGCAAGTCCAAGGCGATGGACATGCATCTCACGGGCCGCTTCATGGATGCGGGCGAGGCCGAACGGTCGGGGCTCGTCAGCCGGGTCGTCCCGAACGCCAAGCTGATCCCCGAGACGATGGCCGCGGCGCAGAAGATCGCCGAGAAGTCGATGCTCGCGACCCGCGCCGCGAAAGAAGCGGTGAACCGCTCCTACGAGACGACGATGAACGAGGGCATCCTGTTCGAGCGTCGTCTGTTCCACGGGCTGTTTGCGACGGACGACCAGAAAGAGGGCATGGCCGCCTTCCTCGAAAAGCGCGAGCCGCAATTCCGCGACAAGTGAGCCCTTAGGGCTATCAACGCGACAGCAGATGGCGGGGCTTCGGCCCCGCTTTTCATTATTCCCTTTCCCTTTCACGCATTTTGGCTTATGAGGCCGCCTCACATGCGCGTGGAGCCCGCTTAGGCTAGAATCATCTAGGTTCGCTGGAGCCCGGGGTCTGTCGTGCGATTGAAAGATTTGAACAGACCCGGAAAGTGGGAAGATACACATGGCTAACACGCCCCAGTCCAAGAAACGCGCCCGTCAGAACGAGCGCCGCCAAGACGTCAACAAAGCACGTCGTTCGCGCATCCGTACCTTCATCCGCAAAGTCGAAGAAGCCATCACTTCGGGCGACTACGAAGCGGCAACCAACGCTCTGCGCGCGGCTCAGCCCGAACTGGCTCGCGGCGTCACCAAAGGCGTTCTGCACAAGAACACCGCATCGCGCAAAGTCTCGCGCCTCGCTTCGCGCGTGAAGGCCCTCAAAGCCTGATCTGCGTCCCGGAGCGAACTGGCTCGGGAATACGCTGGATTCCTTAAGAAAAACGCGTCTGCCTATCTGGCAGGCGCGTTTTTTTCTTGGACAATCAACGCCTTGACACAAAACTGTTGCAGTTTTGCGCAGCCCCCTCAGATTCGTTTCGGGGAATCTCACGTCAAGCGCAAAGGTCGGTTGCCTGCGGGCTCACCAGCTTGCTAGCTTCTACCTGCGATTCACGTCGCCTTGGGGGACATGACGCATTTATCTGGCCGTCGAGGGCAAATAAGTCTGCCACGACAAATGAAAAAGCCTGGCGGCGACCAGCGAAATGCGATTCCGATTCTCGAGGGGATATAACCCCTCACTTTCGGCAACTCTGCCTGACACCGGGTTTCAGCCCCGGCAGGTAGGTCGTGTCTGTTTGTAATCGAGGCCGGCCTGCCAGCCGGGCTTGCCGCAATGCCAAGGGACGAAGACGCACCTGATTTGTGTTTGGCGATGGGCGGAAAAATGACGGACGACACTTGGGGGCAGGTTTGCAATGAGCTTCAAAAAGCGGTTGGGCAGAACAACTACACGACCTGGATCGCTCCGCTCGAGCTGATCGACCTCGAGGACGGTATCGCCTCTTTCCAAGCACCGACGAAATTTATGTGCGACTGGGTCTCGCGCAACTTCGCGGAACCGATCCTGAGCGAATTGCGCCGGGCGGGTGTCTCCGCCGAGCGCGTCAACATCTCGGTCCCGTCGCGCCGCCCCATGAACGGCTCTGCGAATGGCGCCACGCGTCCGACGGTTCCGGCCCCTGCCCCGGCCGCTCCTGTCGCCAAGCCGCGCAAGACCCCGCGCCCCGACGAACCGCTTCCCGGCGCGCCACTGGATTCGCGCTTCACCTTCGACAGCTTCGTCGTCGGCAAGCCGAACGAGCTGGCCCATGCCGCCGCCAAGCGCGTTGCCGAAGGCGGCCCCGTCACCTTCAACCCGCTGTTCCTCTATGGTGGCGTCGGCCTTGGTAAGACGCACCTCATGCACGCAATCGCGCATGACCTGCAGCATCAGCGCCCCGATCTGCGCGTGCTCTACCTCTCGGCCGAGCAATTCATGTATCGCTTCGTGCAGGCGCTGCGCGAAAAGCAGATCATGGACTTCAAAGAGATGTTCCGCTCGATCGACGTTCTGATGGTCGATGACGTGCAGTTCATCGCGGGCAAGGATTCCACGCAGGAAGAGTTCTTCCACACGTTCAACGCGCTGGTCGATCAGGGCAAACAGATCGTCATCTCGGCGGATCGTGCGCCGGGCGAGATCAAGGATCTCGAAGAGCGTATCAAGTCGCGTCTGTCCTGCGGCCTCGTCGTCGACCTGCACCCGACCGATTACGAACTGCGCCTTGGCATTCTGCAGACCAAGACCGAAGCCTATAAGAGCGAGTATCCCGATCTGAAGATCGCCCCCGGCGTTCTGGAATTCGTGGCGCACCGGATCACGTCGAACGTGCGAATCCTCGAAGGTGCGCTGACCCGTCTGTTTGCCTATGGCTCGCTGATCGGGCGCGAGATCACGATGGATCTGGCGCAGGAATGCCTCAAGGACCAGCTGCGCCAATCCGAGCGCAAGGTCACCGTCGAGGAAATCCAGCGCAAGGTGGCGGAGCATTACAACGTCCGCCTTTCGGATCTCGTGGGCCCCAAACGCCTGCGTGCCATCGCACGGCCGCGTCAGGTGGCGATGTTCCTCGCGAAATCGCTGACCACCCGCTCGCTTCCCGATATCGGGCGCCGCTTCGGTGGGCGCGATCACACCACGATCATGCACGGCATCCGCAAGATCGAAGAGCTGCGCGGCACGGATTCGCAGCTCGCCGAAGATATCGAGTTGCTCCGCCGCCTCCTTGAAAGCTGATCTGGCCCGCCGGGCTTGACGCTCCGGGCAAAGCGGCCGAAGGTCTGCGAAAACCGTTGTGCCGGCGGCGCGAGGTGCTACCTTGCCAGCCCCGGAAAGTCGTGAGGGATCGACATGAAATTCAGCATCGAACGCGCCGCTCTGCTCAAGGCCGTCTCGCAAGCGCAATCCGTTGTGGAACGCCGCAACACGATCCCGATCCTTGCAAACGTCCTGATCGAAGCCGAAGGCGACACCGTCCAGTTCCGCGCGACCGACCTTGATATCGAGGTGGTCGACAAGGCGCCCGCACAGGTCGAACAGGCCGGGGCCACGACCGTCTCGGCGGTCATGCTGCATGAAATCGTGCGCAAATTGCCCGATGGCGCGCTGGTCTCGATCTCGGATGATCCGGCCGCCGGGCGTCTGAACGTGCAGGCCGGCCGGTCGAGCTTCAACCTCGCCACGCTGCCGAAGGAAGACTTCCCGGTGATGGCCTCCTCGGAATACACCGCAAATTTCACGGCCAAGGCCGGGGTGCTCAAGCGCCTGTTCGACAAGTCGAAATTCGCGATCTCGACCGAAGAGACCCGCTATTACCTCAACGGCGTCTATATGCATATCGCGACCGGCGAAGACGGTCAGGTGCTGCGCTGCGTCGCGACAGACGGTCACCGTCTGGCGCGCATCGATTCCGGCCTGCCGGAAGGCGCCTCGGGCATGCCAGGCGTGATCGTGCCGCGCAAGACGGTGAACGAGCTGCGCAAGCTTCTGGAAGATGACGATCAGGAAATCGCGGTCTCCGTGTCCGAGACCAAGGTCCGTTTCGCGACCCCGGTGATCACGCTGACCTCGAAGGTCATCGACGGCACCTTCCCCGATTACACCCGCGTCATCCCGACCGGGAACACCCGACAGCTGGAAGTCGACGCGTCCGAATTCGCGAAAGCGGTGGACCGTGTGGCGACCGTCTCGTCGGAGCGCTCGCGCGCGGTGAAACTGGCGCTGGAAGCCGACAAGCTGGTGCTGTCGGTCAACGCGCCCGACGCCGGTGCGGCGGAAGAAGAGCTGGTCGTGGCCTATGCCGACGAACCGCTGGAGATCGGTTTCAACGCGAAATACCTGCTCGAAATCGCGAGCCAGGTCGATCGCGAGAATGCCGTCTTCCTGTTCAACTCCTCCGGCGACCCGACCCTGATGCGCGAAGGTGGCGACACCTCGGCGGTCTACGTGGTCATGCCGATGCGCGTGTGACATCCGCCGGGAGCCTCCGGCGGGGATATTTTTACCAACACGAAGAGGCGCGATGCTGCGTGAGCTGAAGATATTGCAGTTCCGCTCGCATCGCCGTGCCGAGATCGCCTTCGACGAGCGGCCCGTGGCGATCTACGGGCCGAACGGCGCGGGCAAAACGAATATCCTCGAGGCGGTGTCTCTGCTCTCGCCCGGGCGGGGGCTGCGCCGCGCGCAGGCCGACGAGTTGATGCGCCGCGCCGAGGCCGTGGGCTGGAAGCTGCGCGCCGTCACCGACACCCATGAAATCGAGACCTCCGCCCTGCCCGGTGAATCCCGCCGCGTCGAGATCGACGGTAAGGCGGCGCCGCAGGTGGCACTGGCGCAGATCCTGCGGGTGCTGTGGCTGGTGCCCTCGATGGACCGGCTCTGGATCGAAGGCGCGGAAGGGCGCAGGCGGTTTCTCGACCGGATGGTGATGAGCTTCACCCCCGCCCATGCCGAGGTGACGCTCGCCTACGAAAAAGCGATGCGCGAGCGGAACCGCTTGCTCAAGGACATGGTCCGCGATCCGAACTGGTATCACGCGCTGGAGGCGCAGATGGCCGAAGCTGGCGCTGCGATCCGGGCGAACCGGGCCGAGGCCCTGACGCGGATCATGCAGGCGCAGGCCGATGCGGCGACGGCATTTCCCGCGGCGCATCTGGTGCTCGAGAACGAGGGCCCCGAGGATCTGGCCGCAGCGCTCGACGCCAATCGTCCCCGCGACATGTCTGCGGGCCGCACGCTGGAGGGGCCGCACCGGGCCGATCTGCTGGCCACTTACGTCGAGAAGGACGCCCCCGCCGCGCAATGCTCCACCGGGGAGCAGAAGGCGCTGCTGATCTCGCTGATCCTAGCCAATGCTCGGGCGCTTGCGGGCGAGGATGTGGTGCTTTTGCTCGACGAGGTCGCGGCCCATCTGGACTCCGGCCGGCGCGCGGCGCTTTATGACGAAATCTGCGCAATGGGCGCACAGGTGATGATGACCGGGACCGGCGCGGAGCTCTTCGACGCGCTCGGGGACCGCGGTCAATATCTTGAAGTGATCGAGGGGCCGCAGGGCTCTGAAGTGAGGGAGGTGACGCCATGAGCTATCCGCAGCAACGCGTGACGCTGATCACACTGGGCGTGGCCGATCTCGATCAGTCCAAGGCCTTCTACGCAGCCCTCGGCTGGGAGCCCCAAGCCGAGCAGGACGACGTCGCCTTCTACCAGTTGCACGGGATGGCTCTGGGTCTGTTCTCGCTGCCTGCGCTCGCCGCCGATCAGGGCCGCCCCCGCGCAAGGCTGGGGACCGGAGCGATGACGTTGGCGCAGAATTTCGACAGCCCCGAGGCGGTGGATGCCGCCTTCGCTGCCGCGCTCAAAGCGGGCGCCACCGAATTGAAAGCCCCGGAAAAGACCTTCTGGGGCGGCTATGCGGGCTATTACGCCGATCCAGACCACCATGTCTGGGAACTCGCCCATAATCCTTTCTGGCCGCTGGCCGACGACGGAAGCCTCACCCTGCCATGACCCTCACGCTCTCGCAGATCGCACTCTATTCCGGCGCGCTTCTGGTTCTCTTCCTCACCCCCGGGCCGGTCTGGCTCGCCCTTCTCGCCCGCGCCATGTCGGGCGGGTTTGCCGCCGCCTGGCCGCTCGCCTTCGGGGTCACCGTGGGCGACATGATCTGGCCCGCGCTCGCCATCCTCGGGGTATCTTGGTTGGTGGGCGAATTCAGTTGGTTTCTGGATGCGCTGCGCTGGGTGGCGGTGGCGATGTTCGTCGGGATGGGCGCACTCCTGATCCGCCATGCCGACCATCAGATCAGCTCCGACAGCCGCCTGACGCGCCCCGGCATGTGGGCAGGTTTCGTCGCCGGGCTCATCGTGATCATCGGCAATCCCAAGGCGATCCTGTTCTACATGGGCATCCTGCCGGGCTTCTTCCCGATCGCCACGATGACATGGGTCGACATCGCCACGGTCAGCCTGATTTCTGCCATCGTGCCGCTGACCGGCAACCTGATCCTCGCCGCCTTCGTCGACCGCATCCGCAACTTCGTGCAAAGCCGCGGCAAGCTCGCAAAGCTGAACCGGATCGCGGGCGGGCTGATGATCCTTGTAGGCCTTCTTATCGCCGTGACGTGACCCCCTAAATCTTGTGTCTGACACGTGACATTCCTCTGCCCAGCCGATATAAAACCGGCAACAGATAAAGGACGGGCAGGCATGACCGACGACACCCCGAAGAAGAACGCATACGGCGCCGATTCCATCAAGGTTCTCAAAGGCTTGGAAGCCGTGAGAAAACGGCCCGGCATGTATATCGGCGACACCGATGACGGCTCGGGCCTGCACCACATGGTCTATGAGGTCGTCGATAACGGGATCGACGAGGCTCTCGCGGGTCACGCCGACTACGTCGCCGTGAAAATTCACGCGGATTCTTCGGTCTCCGTGCGCGATAACGGGCGCGGGATTCCGGTCGATATCCACGCCGAGGAAGGCGTCTCCGCGGCCGAGGTCATCATGACCCAGCTGCACGCCGGCGGGAAGTTCAACAACACCGACGATGACGGCAACGCCTACAAGGTGTCGGGCGGTCTGCACGGCGTGGGCGTCTCGGTGGTGAACGCGCTCTCGGATTGGTTGGAACTGACGGTCTGGCGTGACGGCAAGATCCACAAGGCGCGCTTCGAGCATGGCGAATGCGTCGAGCATGTGCATGTCGTGGGCGAGGCCCCGAACGAGAGCGGCACCGAGGTGCGTTTCCTCGCATCGTGCAAGGAAGACGATCCCGAGGGCACGTTCTCGAACCGTGATTTCGTCTTCGCGACGCTGGAAAAGCGTCTGCGCGAACTGGCCTTCCTGAACTCCGGCGTCCGCATCATCATCGAAGACGAACGCCCCGCCGAGCCGCTCAAAACCGAGCTGCACTACGAAGGCGGCGTTCGGGAATTTGTGAAATATCTGGATCGCTCGAAAAACGCTGTGATGGAGGACCCGATCTACATGGTCGGCGAGGTCCGCGGCATCGGCGTCGAATGCGCGATGTGGTGGAACGACAGCTACCATGAGACCGTGCTGCCCTTCACCAACAACATCCCGCAGCGCGACGGCGGCACCCATATGGCGGGCCTGCGCGGCGCGCTCACTCGCACCATCACCAAATACGCGCAGGAGAGCGGGATCGCCAAGCGCGAGAAGGTCGATTTCACCGGCGACGACGCGCGCGAAGGTCTGACCTGTGTGCTCTCGGTGAAAGTGCCAGATCCGAAATTCTCCAGCCAGACGAAGGATAAGCTGGTCTCTTCCGAGGTGCGCCCGGCGGTCGAGAACCTCGTGAACGAGAAGCTCGCCGAATGGTTCGAGGAAAACCCGAACGAGGCCAAGCAGATCGTCGGCAAGATCATCGAAGCCGCACTGGCGCGTGAGGCTGCCCGCAAGGCGCGCGAACTGACGCGCCGCAAGACGGTGATGGATGTGGCCTCCCTGCCCGGCAAGCTCGCCGACTGTCAGGAGAAAGACCCGTCGCTGTCGGAAGTCTTCCTCGTCGAGGGTGACTCCGCAGGCGGCTCGGCCAAGCAGGGCCGCGAGCGTAAGAACCAGGCGGTGCTGCCGCTGCGCGGTAAGATCCTCAACGTCGAGCGTGCGCGCTTCGACCGGATGCTCGGCTCGGATCAGATCGGCACGCTGATTACCGCGCTCGGCACCGGCATCGGGCGCGACGAGTTCAACATCGACAAGCTGCGCTACCACAAGATCGTCATCATGACCGATGCGGACGTCGACGGTGCGCACATCCGGACGCTGCTGCTGACCTTCTTCTTCCGCCAGATGCCCGAGATCATCGAGCACGGCTATCTCTACATCGCGCAGCCGCCGCTCTACAAAGTCGCGCGCGGCAAGTCCGAGGTCTATCTGAAAGACCAGACCGCGCTGGAGGATTACCTGATCGACATGGGCGTCGAGGGCGCCATTCTGCGGCTCAACACCGGTGAAGAGATAAGCGGTCAGGATCTCAAGCGCGTCGTCGAAGAGGCCCGCCTGATCAAGCGCATCCTCGCGACTTTCCCGACCCATTACCCGCATCACATCCTCGAGCAGGCGGCGATCGCGGGCGCAATGGTGCCGGGCAAGATCGACGGCGATGCGCAGGGCGTCGCGAACTCGGTCGCCGAGCGTCTCGACCTCGTCGCGCTGGAATATGAGCGCGGCTGGCAGGGCCGTCCGACGCAGGATCACGGCATCCGCCTCGCCCGCGTTCTGCGCGGCGTGGAAGAGGTCCGCACGCTCGACGGCGCGGTGCTGCGGTCCGGCGAAGCGCGGCGCCTGGGCAGCCAGACGGACCAGCTCAAGGAGGTCTATGACCGCCCGGCGAAACTGGTGCGCAAAGAGCGTGAAATCCTCATTCACGGTCCGCTGGAACTGCTCGACGCGATCCTCAAGGAAGGCGAAAAGGGCCTGAGCCTGCAGCGCTACAAGGGTCTGGGCGAGATGAACCCCGAGCAGCTTTGGGAAACCACGCTGGATCCGTCCGCACGCACGCTCCTGCAGGTCCGCATCGAAGACGTGGCCGAGGCCGAGGACATCTTCTCGAAGCTGATGGGCGACGTCGTCGAACCGCGCCGCGAGTTCATCCAGCAAAACGCCCTGACGGTGGAGAACCTAGACTTCTGATCGGGTGTAGGGCAGCGCATAATGCTTCGCGCTGCCCATAAGTTTTCGCGAAACGCCCATTAGGCTTCGTTTCTGGCGTTTCGGCCTACAAGGCGGGCACGAGAGATTCTCGGCTTCTGATCAATCTCTTTTGAAGGGTTTCAGGCCCAGTCTCGGTTCCTGAGCAACAGGTTGGCTTCACCCTGAGAGGACACTCTGTTTGGCGCTTACTCTGTAAGAGATTCGATCGGCAGTTATTGATCTCGGCTCGACAAAGGGCGGGAAGCGGTCGTTCGCTGCGCGAGAGCCCAAGGTCCAAGCATGCGAGGTTGACTGGAGAGAGTGTGTCGACTTTGGCCAACTGGGAACAGCCATTCGGCCTGGCTCCGCAGAACTGTCGCCGGTTCTCATCATATCCGGGTTTCACTCACCAAACGCAGGCCGAGATGCGCGGGCGGGCTTCCGACAGCGCAGCCGCCGCGCGCCGGATCGCGGACGAGAAACGGGATCGCTGCGACATGCTCGCCGCCTGCGAAGAAGGCCGCGCATTTCTTCGGATCGACGGGGCCGCCGCCCTCCCCGCCATAACAATCCTGCGTCCATTCCCAGACCGAGCCGTCGAGATCCACGATCCCCTCGGCACTGGTGGAGAAACTGCCACGCGGCGAGAGCTTTCGCGGCGCGAGGCCGGTGGTCAGGTAGGTCGACGCCCATGTCAGATCGGGATCGGTGAAGATCGGATCTTCCTTCTCGGGCAGCACGTCCTTAGCCATGAACTGCCATTCGGCAATCGTCGGCAGCCGGAAGTCGTGGCGTGCCTTGCGATTGATCCAGCCGAGATACTGCTCGACATCGACATGGCTAAGCCCGGTGGCTGGGGTCGCCGCGGGCGCGCTCCCGCGCGGGGCGCGCAAGGCAAGCTCGCAGGCGCCGTCCGCGTGGCAACGATTCCACTCCGCGACCGTCACTTCGTATTTCTGAACGTAAATCGCATGGCCGTCGGGCAGCGTCACCACCCGCTCGGCCATCTGCGGCACGTAATCGAGATCGGGGCCGCGCAGGAAACCCCACGCGGCCCCGAGGGCGATGATCGCCGCGCCCGCCGCAAGCACCTTCCGAAGGGAACGACGGGGCGCGAGGAAAGCGAGCTTGGCGATCATCTCCGGTCTCCCTGGCTCAGGTTTCCACCACATGGGGCGGCGTCACCTGCTCCATCAGGGCGTTGTCCCATGCGCCGTCCACCACGAAGTGGGCCGTGGCACCCAGCAAGGCCGCCTCGATCAGGTTGTGGTTGACGTAGGCGTAGACGCCCGGCTGCAGGAAGGTATACATCGCGGCCCCGGCGCTGCCGCCGCGGATGAACCAGGTCTCCTGATCCTTCTGCGGGGGATTGGCGAATTTGCCGTTCTCCCAGACATGGTCGCCATGACCGCCGATCAGGTGCGGACGGCTGTCGCGGTTGGCCTGATTGTGGACCATCAGAACCGTGTCGCCGACCTTGGCCTTGAAGGCGTTCTCACCCGTCAGCGCGCCGACCGAACCGTTGAAGACCGAGTGCGTAGGCGTGAGCGTCCGCATCGCCTCGACGCTGTCGGCGAAGTCCTCGCCGGCGACCTCGTAAGTCTTGTAATCGCCGTTCTCGTCCATCGGCAGGTAGAAGTCCTGCTCGCCGATATAGGCGATGGTGTCGTAGCGCAGCGGGTTGCCCTCGGCATCCTTGAGCCCGTCGCGCGGCAGCACCATCAGCGTGCCGTTCATGCCGTGGGTGACGTGATAGGGGATCATCGCTCCGCCCGGCGCGCAGTGATAGGTGAACACGCCCGGCCGCGTCGCCTTGAAGCGCAGCACCGTTTCCTCGCCGGGATAGACATGGGTCAGGCCACCGCCTCCCAGAGCGCCCGAGGAGGCGTGGAAGTCGATATTGTGCTCCATCTGCGACGCGGCGGGGTTGCTCAGGGTCAGTTCGACATAGTCGTCCTGATGCACGATGATCAGCGGGCCGGGAACCGAGCCGTTATATGTCAGCGCCCAGATGCTGGCGCCGGTATCCTCGTCCACCGTCAGCAGGACCTCGCGGGTCTCCATCCGGATCTCGACGATTTTCGGGCCGCCGGTCGCGACCTGCTCATGTTTGGGCGCGAAGGGCGGTGCGACAAGCTCTTGCTGGACGCGGGTATAGCCCGAAAGGTCCGCTTTGGGCGCGGCCACCTGAGCCTCGGCCTCGGCAAGGATGAATTTCGGCGCGGCCGGGCGCGGCGCGACATGGGGTGCCATACGCTTCGACGCGGTTCCGGCCATCCCGGCGCCCGCGGTCATCGCCGCGGCGCCTGCCAGAAGAGAGCCGCGCAGCACGTTGCGGCGGTTGGTTTTCACGAGAGCTGGATTGACATATTTCGGCATTTTAGCCTCCACTGGTTAAACGTAGCAGGAAGATGTCGCGCGTTTCCTGCCGTGGGCGCTCACAGCGCGCCCAATTCCTCTTCAAAGCGTTCCTTGGCTTTCTTCGGCACACGGCCCTCGAAGAAATTGTCGGGGGTGGTTGCGTCGCCCACCGCGATCACCATCACCATGCCCATCGCGTAATGCGGCTTGCAGCGCACGGCGTAGAGCCCCTCGGTGTCGAGCGTCACTTCGACCTCTTTGTTGACCTTGCCGGCGAAGCCCTCGGCCCCGTCCGGGATCATCCCGTCGATGCTTTCGGCGTTGTGCCCCTTGTCGGTCGGGATGAAGCGGATCGTGTCGCCGGGAGCGGCTTTCACGAGGGCGGGCTCAAAGACCATCACGCCCTTCTCGCCCTTGTTGAGCATGTGGACTTCGTGGGTCTCGGCGCTCGCTGCGCCGCTCAGAAGGGCGGTCATCGCGAGGCCGGAAATCAGGGTGCGGATCATCTTTTCGTCCTTTCGTGGATCCTTGGATTGCCCCCTGTCTAACGAGGTTCGGCGCGCGGCTTTTTGTTCTGGCGCAAACTTCTCGGCGCTTTCTCACAACGTCGCGAGAATTTTTGACGGCGCGCTCGCGACCGCGTGACGTTTGATATTGAACGCGTAGGGAGGCCTGTGTTTAGAGAGGACATGAGCGCGCCTACCCCCCGCAAGACGATGCCCAGGCTCGACGAGAGTCTGCTGACGCCGATGCCGCCTTTCTCCCGGCTGGAGAAACGGCAGATCCGCGAGATTCTCGATCTCGCCAGCGTGCGCCGCTTCGACGAGGGCGTGGCGGTCTTCGAGGAAGGCGCTCCGGCGGAGCGGTTCTACATGCTGCTCGACGGCTATATCCGGGTGATGCGGATCACGCCCACCGGCGAGCAGGTGATCGCGCTGCATATCCCTTCGGGGCAGCTCTTCGGGATCGCGCAGGCGCTTGGGCGCACGACCTATCCCGCGACCTCCGTCACCGCCTCGGAGGCGATCGTGCTCGGCTGGCCGATGCGGCTCTGGGATCAGTTCGTGGCGCAATATGACGGCTTCGCTTCCGAGACCTACAAGACCGTCGGCCAGCGCATCGGCGAGATGAACAACCGCATCGTCGAAATGGCGACCCAGCAGGTCGAGCAGCGGGTGGCGAATGCGCTCTTGCGCCTGATCAATCAGACCGGGCGCAAAGTGGAGACCGGGATCGAGATCGACTTCCCGATCACCCGGCAGGATCTCTCGGAAATGACCGCGACGACGCTGCACACGGTCTCGCGCTTGTTGAGCGCGTGGGAAAAGCAGGGAGTGGTCGCGAGCCGTCGCAAGCGGATCACTGTCACCGATCCGCACCGGCTGGTGCTGATTTGCCGGGGCGAGGCCCCGCCGTCTCGATAGACGCCGCGATAGCCGCGTCCAGCTCGGCGATGAAGTCGTCGAGATCGAGCCGATACTCGGTGCAGGCATCGTCGATCGTGTGGAACGGGTTCACGAGGCAGCCCACACAGAGCATCTTGTGACGCATGAATACCTCGATCGTAGCAGGCCAATCGCGCATCAGCGCGTCGAGCGTGGCATCGGGGTTTTTCCAGCTGGCTTTTGACATGGCGGGACCTCTCTGCCGACCACGCTAATCCCGGCAATCCAGTCAAACGTTGTGCTGGCGCAAACTTCCCAACTGCGAACGCCGCTATCCCTCGGGCCATCGACTGACCCCAAGGGAGGCCCAAATGGCTGAAATCCTGACCAAGTCGCGGGCACGAAACATCTTTTACGGAGGATCCATTTTCTTCGTGCTGGTGTTCATCGCACTGACCGCGCAGAGCCACTTCTATATCGTGAACCACTCGACCGCCTCCGCGCCGCTGACCGAACAGGTCGCGCGCGGCAAAGGCGTGTGGGAACGCAATTCCTGCATCAACTGCCACACCCTGCATGGCGAGGGCGCCTATTTCGCGCCCGAGGTCGGCAACGTGATGACCCGCTGGGGCGTCGTCGACGACCCGCAGGGCGCCTACGAGACGCTCGACGCCTGGATCGCGGCGCAGCCCTCCGGCATCGAAGGCCGCCGCCAGATGCCGCATTTCGAGATCAGCGAAGAGGACATGCGCGCGCTCGCGGAATTCCTCCGCTGGGCCGATCACACCGACACGCAGGGCTGGCCGCCCAATGATGCGGGCTGAGGAGAGAGACCGATGAAATACCAATCCCAATCCGTGGCGAAAGCCTATTTCTACTGCGCGATGCTGCTGTTCGGCGTGCAGGTTCTGGGCGGGCTTCTGGCCGGCTGGATCTATGTCTCGCCCAACACGCTCTCCGAGGTCCTGCCCTTCAACGTGATCCGGATGATCCACACCAATGCGCTGATCGTCTGGCTGCTGCTGGGCTTCTTCGGCGCGGCCTATTTCCTCGTGCCCGAGGAAAGCGAGCGCGAGATCTTCTCGGTCAAGCTCGCCTATCTGCAACTCGCGATCCTGATGATCGGGACGCTGGGCGCGGTCGGCTCCTATCTTGTCGGAATCCATGGCGGGCGCGAGTTCCTCGAACAGCCCCTCTGGGTAAAGTTCGGCATTCTCGTCGCCGCCGTGATCTTCCTGATCAACATCTCGCTGACGGTACTCGCGGGGCGCAAGACCGCGATCACCAACGTGCTGCTGATGGGTCTGTGGCTGCTGTGCCTGCTGTGGATCTTCGCCTTCATCAACCCCGACAACCTGTCGCTCGACAAGATGTATTGGTGGATGGTCGTCCACCTCTGGGTCGAGGCGACCTGGGAGCTGGTAATGGCCGCGATTCTCGGTTTCCTGATGCTCAAGCTCACGGGCGTCGACCGCGAGGTGGTCGAGAAATGGCTCTATGTCATCGTCGCCACCGCGCTGTTCTCCGGCATCCTCGGGACCGGGCACCACTTCTACTGGATCGGCACGCCGGGCTACTGGCAATGGGTGGGCTCGATCTTCTCGACCTTCGAGGTGATCCCGTTCTTCCTGATGATGTCCTTCGCCTTCGTGATGGTCTGGAAGGGCCGCAAGAACCACCCCAACAAGGCAGCACTCCTGTGGTCGCTGGGCTCGTCGACCGTGGCCTTCTTCGGCGCGGGCGTCTGGGGCTTCCTGCACACGCTTCACGGGGTGAACTTCTACAGCCACGGCACGCAGATCACCGCCGCGCACGGGCACCTCGCCTTCTACGGGGCCTATGTGGCGCTCAACCTCGCGGTCTTCACCTATGCGATGCCGATGCTGCGCGGGCGCGATCCCTACAACCAGGTGCTCAACATGGGCGCATTCTGGCTGATGACCGGCGGCATGGCCTTCATGACCTTCGTGCTGACCTTCGCAGGCACGATCCAGACCCACATGCAACGGGTCGTGGGCGACTACTACATGGATGTGCAGGACAGCCTGTCGATCTTCTACCTGATGCGCTTCGGCGCGGGGCTGGCGGTCGTGCTCGGGGCGCTTCTCTTCATCTACTCGCTCGTCGTGGTGCGTCGGCGTGAAGTCATCGCACCCGGTCCCGCAACCCCCGTGGCAGGAGAATGACGATGTCCCTCGACATGACCAACGACCGCATCCCCTACTACCACCCCACCGGTCGCGAATGCGCCCTGTTCGAGCGCGCCCATGACAACGGTTTGCCCCTTCTTCTGAAGGGGCCGACCGGTTGCGGCAAAACCCGCTTCGTGGAGCATATGGCGGCGCGGCTGAACAAGCCGGTCTACACCGTCGCCTGCCATGACGACCTGTCGGCGGCGGACCTGATCGGGCGCTACCTGCTGAAGGGCGGCGAGACCGAATGGGTCGACGGGCCGCTCACCCGCGCCGTGCGCGAAGGGGCGATCTGCTATCTCGACGAGGTGGTGGAGGCGCGCAAGGACGTGACCGTGGTGCTGCACCCGCTCACCGACTCGCGCCGCCGCCTTATCATCGACCGCACCGGCGAAGAGCTGGTGGCCCCCGAAGGCTTCATGCTCGTGGCCTCCTACAACCCGGGCTATCAGAGCGTGCTCAAGCGGCTCAAACCCTCGACCCGGCAGCGGTTCCTGTCGATCGCCTTCGACTTCCCCGAACCCGAGGCGGAGACGCGCGTGATCACCGCCGAGACCGGCCTGCCGGTCGCGCAGGTGGTGCCGCTGGTGCGCCTCGCCGGGCATATCCGCAAGCTCTCTGGCATGGATCTCGAGGAAGGCGTCTCGACCCGGCTTCTGGTCTATGCCGCGCGGCTGATCGGCGCGGGCATCGCGATCGAAGAGGCGCTGGAGACCGCCGTGGTCCAGGCGCTCAGCGACGAGCCGGACGTGCAGCAGGCGCTGCGCGACCTGATCGCCACGATCTACGGCTGAGGAGCACACCATGAGACTGATGGACCTGATGGAGCCCGAGGAAACCGTAGGCGAGATCTGGCACGATCTGGCCAAGGATATCGGTCAGGACGATCGCCATCCCGACGCCGCGGTCGCGCTGGCCGCATTGCGCCCCTCGCTCGCGCTGTTGCTGCGCGCGCTTGGCGGCGGTGCGGATGTCGAGATCGTCGAGGCCCCGGTCACGCCGGTCCGTCACCGCCAACCCGTCCGGCGCCGCCTTGGCGCCGGGCGCGAGACCGAGCGGGTCGCCCGCTTCGACGGCGCGCGGCTGCGCCTGCCGCCGGTGATGGACGTTTTTCCCCGGTCTGATCTCAACCGTGCCGCCTATTTCTGGCTGACCGCGCTGGCGGCGCTCAGCCGCGACGCGATGCCCGAACTGCCCGACGAGACCGACGGTCCGGCGATGGATTGCGCGCAGATCCGTGCCAATGCGCAGGCCTGCGATCTGGCCTATCGCCGCTGCATAGGGCTGCGCGCGCCCTACCGCGAGATGGCGGCGCTCACCCTCGCAGGTCGCCGCAGATTGTCGCGCCCGGCGGCCGAGGCCGCGCTGGAAGCGGCGCTCTGCGACCAGCTTTCCGCCGATGGCACCTCTGCCTCGCTGCCCGAGACTGCGGAGGGCGCACGTGGTTACATGCCGCTCGCCCCGGTGCCGATCTGGCTGCGCTTTGCTCCGAACACCGCAGGCCGCAGCGCCGCCTCGGAAGAGGCCGATGCCCCCGCCACTGCCCCGACCGCGCTGGCCAGCACGCAGCGCAAGCATAGCGAGCGCCGCGAGCTCGATCAGGCGCGCCGCCGCGACAGCTTCATCATCCACCGTTTCGAGTCGATCCTGTCCTGGGTCGAGGCACTCAACGTCAATCGCTCGGTCGACGACGATGACGAGGACAACGCCGCGAAGGCCGCCGAGGATCAGGACCAGATCACGCTGACCCGCCACGACCGCAAGGCTGCGACGCGGCTGCGGCTGCATCTCGACCTCTCGCCCGCCGAGGCGGAGCACGAGGCGTTGGCGGGCGAGCATGTCTATCCCGAATGGAACCACCGCAGCCGCGCCTATATGGAGGGCCACTGCCGGGTGCTCGACGCGCCCGCCCGGCCCGAGGCCAAGCAGAGCTTCCGCGCCGATCCGCGCTATATCCGCGCCGTGCGCCGCCAGTTCGAGGCGCTGCAACCGCGCCGCATCCTGCGCCCGCGCCAGATCGACGGGACCGAGCTGGATCTCGACGCCGTCATCGCCAGCCGCGCCGATCTCGCCGCGACCGGGCGGGGCAGCGACCGGATGTGGCAAAGCCTGCGCAAGGTCGAACGCGACCTCGCCGTGGCGTTTCTGATCGACACCTCGCGCTCCACCGAGGCCGCGATCGGCGAAAGCTGCGTGATCGATATCGCGCGCGAGGCGATGTCCGCGCTGGCCGAGGGGCTGGATGCGGCGGGCGACCGGTTCGCGATCTGGGGCTTCTCGTCACTGAAGCGCGACCGGGTGTTCCTGACGCGGGTGAAAGGCTTCGAAGCCCAGATGGCGCCGCCGATCCACGCCAATATCGCGGCGCTGCGCCCGGGCCATTACACGCGGCTCGGCGCCGCGATCCGCCACGTCTCGGCGCAGCTCGCGCAGGAGAGCGCCAGCCGCAAGCTGCTGATCGTGCTGACCGACGGCAAGCCCAACGATCTGGACCACTACGAAGGCCAGCACGGCATCGAGGACAGCCACATGGCCGTGCGCGAAGCCCGCCGCGCGGGCCAGAGCCTGCACGGCGTCATCATCGACGAGGACGGGCAGGACTGGTTCGCACGGATATTCGGGCGCGGCGGCTTCACACTGTTGCCCCGGCCCGAACGGCTGCTGCGCGCCCTGCCCGACATCTACCGCTCGCTCACACAGGAGACCTGACATGCGCAAACTGACCCTTCTTCTCGCCCTCGCCCCGCTCATCGCACAGGCGGCAAGCTTCGATCGCCCGATCCCGCAGGCGCAATCGGCCACCGCCGAGTTCTGGTTCGCGCTGGCGGCGCTCGCGCTCGTCGCGGCACTGGCGGTGGTGGCGCGGGTGGTCGCCCGGCGATGAGCGCGCGCTGGTCCCCCGCCCGGATCGCGCTGCTGCTCTACCCGTTCGGCTGGGGCGCCTTCGCGGTCAACGTGTTCTTCGCCTCGCTCATCGGATCGTGGGTCGGGCTGCCGGTCGCGACTCCGGTCGTCTCGCTGGGTCTGGGCGCGGTGGTCGCCGTGCCTGCGACCTACGCCTTCGCATGTCACATCCGGCGGCTGATGGACGCCGCCGAGAGCTAAAAGGAGCCGATCATGGCCATGTCTTCCGCAGAACAGATGCGCCGCTGGCAGGGCCCGGCGCTGCTGTCGGGCGGCTTTCGTCCGTTCTTCTTCTTCGGCGCTGTCTGGGCCGCGCTGGCGATGGCGCTCTGGGTGCCGGCACTGACTGGGCTGATCGAGTTACCGACGCGGCTCGACCCGGTCAGCTGGCACGCGCATGCGTTCCTCTTTGGCTATCTCGGCGCGGCGATCGCGGGCTTTCTGCTGACGGCGGTGCCGAACTGGACCGGACGACTGCCGGTCGTGGGTTGGCCGCTCCTTGGCCTCTTCACGCTCTGGGCGCTCGGGCGGCTGGGGTTGCTGGTCTCGGCGCATCTGCCTTTCGCACTGGTCGCGAGCGTCGATCTCGCCTTCCCACTCGCGCTTGGCGGCGTCGTGCTGCGTGAGATCGTGGCAGGGAAGAACTGGCGCAACCTGCCGGTTCTGGGATTGCTGAGCATCTTCACCCTCGCCGACCTTCTGTTCCTGATCGAGGCGGCACGCGGCGGCTATGCGGCAGCGGGTATCGGGATGCGGCTCGGCCTTGCCGCCGTGCTGATGATGGTCGCGCTGATCGGCGGGCGGATCATCCCCTCCTTCACGCGCAACTGGCTGGTCAAGGAGAACCATCCGGCGCGCCCCGCCCCGCCGATGCAACGCTTCGACAAAATCGCGATGGTCGCTGCGGGCGCGGCGCTGCTGGCTTGGGTTGCGCTGCCCGAGGCGCAACTGACTGCGGCGCTTCTGCTGGCGAACGGCGCGCTCCATCTCGCGCGGCTCTGGCGCTGGAAAGGCGGGCTGACGCTGCGCGCGCCGATCCTTTTCGTGCTGCATCTCGCCTATGTCTGCCTGCCGCTCGGGGCGCTGGTGCTTGGGTTCGCGATCCTGTTCCCCGCCGCTCTCACTCCGGCCACCGCCCTGCATCTGTGGACGGCAGGCGCGCTTGGTGGGATGACGCTCGCAGTGATGAGCCGTGCCTCGCTCGGCCATACCGGTCGCCCGCTGGAGGCCAACGCCGGAACCGTCGCGGTCTATGCCGCCCTCTTCGTCGCGATGATCGCGCGGCTCCTCGCGGGATGGCTCGGCGTGAGCGCGCTTTATTCGGTCTCCGGCGTGGCTTGGTGCGCGGCTTTCCTCGGCTTCGCGATCCTCTATGCTCCGGTGCTGTGGCAACCCAGACGGAGGGCGCAATGATGTGGCTGGCTTATGGCGGAGTGTTCGCGGCCTTCCTTGCGACCCATTCGATCCCGACGCGCCCGACGGTGAAGGCGCGACTGGTGGCGGCGTTCGGATCGGCAGGCTTCGGGCTTGGCTATTCGCTGCTATCCACGGCGATGCTGCTGATCCTGATCCGCGCCGCCGCATGGCCGGACCCGATCTACCTGTGGCCCACCACCCTTTGGGCGATGGAGGCGACGCGGGCCGGGATGGCGCTGGTTTGCATCTGGTTTGCCGTCGCGCTCGGCCACCCGAACCCGTTCTCCTTCGGCGGCAGTCGTCGCAAGGAGTTCGACCCCGACCGCCCCGGCCTCGTGCGCCTCACGCGCCACCCGATGCTGCTTGGCCTCGCGAGCTGGGCGGGGTTGCACCTTCTGCCGAACGGCGATCTGGCGCATGTGCTGCTGTTCGGCGCACTTGGCGGCTTCGCCCTGCTCGGGATGCGACTGATCGACCGCAAGCGCCGCCGGGAGATGGGGCCGGAGGTCTGGACCCAGACGCTGCGCCGGACGAAACCGGCGCCTCCCTTCGCGGGCCTCACGCTGGCCGATCTCGGCAGAGCTGCGCTTGGCCTCGTGGCCTACTTGGCGCTGCTGCATCTGCATGAATATTTCGCAGGGGTCGCCTTGGTGTAGCGGGCGCGCGTTTCGAAAGTCTCGAGGATGTTCGAAAAGGCTGACACGCGACACCAGTTTCCATGACGGAAAGCAGACGTTCGCTGTTTATTGAACGAATGTCTGCTTAGGGCCGTATGTGACGAATTTGGTAAAGCCTATCGCCGGATGTTCACCGTCGTCCGCTGCACAGTAGACTTACCAACTCTCAAGTAAGCAGACAGCAATCATGGCTTTTCACGCAATCTCGCCGAAGAGTTAAGAGATCTGTAACGGAACAGGTTTGAAATGACCCAGCCGAGCCGTCCAACAGGCGACCTAACTTTGCTTAGCGCTCACCGAGAGTCTCGCGATGAGATACTGGGTGGAGAGCCGTTGATCAAAGGCACGCGGATCACTTGCCGATCTGTGCTTGGCAGGCTTAGCGACGGCGATACCTTGGATGATCTCTGTGAAGAGCAACCCTCGATTCCAAGAGAAGCATTCGAGGGCGCTGCTACCTACGCCCGCACCCACCCCGTGGGGAATCCTCCGACGGCAGACCTTGACGACGATGAGCCAGAAGTGTGCCCGACAGAGTTACAGGCAAATCTGCTCCTTTTCGGTAATGGCAAATTCGCGTACCGGATTTGGCCTCTTTCACCAACCAACGCCCCGTGAGCCAGCGTTTCACGACTGAGAACACAAGTGAGGGCACATACAATGCTTCGGAGGGAAGGCAGCAGGAGCCTCCTTCAGAAACGTAGCCCAAGCAGTAGGTAGCTGCGACAGGGCGAAATGGCCGGTTTGAGGCCGACAGCATCTCCAGTGAGCTGTGCCTCCGCGGCAATGGTGACCAAGCGATCTTGATTTCAGGCGTTCTCGGAATTGGCACGAAAAATGATCTCGGAATCGGAGCCGCCGAGTTTCCCAGTTTCAAAAATTTGCTAAGAATATGGGCTGGTTTTTCTTTCCATCAAAACAGGAAAAGCTAGGGTCAGGATTCATAACCAGTAGATGACGAGAGCCGCTAGGGCGATGGCGGAGAGGAAGACCTTCGGAGATCGGT
>NZ_MPZQ01000040.1:0-2365 GCF_002020045.1 Thioclava sp. F28-4
GCTTGGCGTAGATACTACAATGAGGAACGGCCACACGGCGCGATCGGGAACAAGGCTCCGATCACGCTGACGAAATCAGGGGGCGTCACCAGCCCGTCACCCTGAGCAAAGCCGGGAAACTCTGCCTAAGGGCGGTAGAGCTCTGGGGTGCGGATCAGCAGCGTTTCAACGGGATCTACATCGCCAACAATGGCTATGACAGAGACCTTGCAATTGCGGCGCGCCGCAGTGACGCCGCCGATCTAGTCGCCTTTGGTCGTCCCTATATTGCCAACCCGGACCTGGTGGCCCGGCTACAGCAGAACGCACCCCTCAACGCACTTGACGGCGCGACCGCATATGGCGGCGGGGCCGAGGGATACATCGATTACCCTGTTCTCCCACATGAGTGATCGCAGGAACGTACACTTACCAATCCAGGACTGGACAATGGCCGGTCCTGAAACCTCTGCCTCCCGTGAGCAGATCTAACAAAAAGGGTTCTACCATGGCCTATGAAACACGAAATCCATACACTGGTACTCTTCTGGAAACCTTTCCAGATGCAACCGACGCGGAAGTTCATCAAGCGATTGAAACTGCTCATGCTGCATTTCTATCGTGGAAGGAAACCAGCTTTGAAGAACGCGCGCGTGTGATGCGCAATGCCGCTGAAATATTGCGGCGTGATGTCGATATTTTCGCCAATCTGTTGACTGTTGAGATGGGCAAACTTGTGCCCGAAGCCAAAGCAGAAGTTGCTCTGTCAGCGGACATCTTTGACTATTACGCAAACAATGCCGAGGCGCTATTGGCTCCCGAAAAGCTGCCAGTGGCCGACCCCAATGAAGGTGACGCCGTCCTTTCTGCGGAGCCGCTTGGGGTCTTGCTCGCGATCGAGCCCTGGAACTTCCCATTCTATCAGGTGGTCCGTATCGCTGCACCACAGCTGTCCGCAGGCAATACCATGTTGCTCAAACACGCCTCCAATGTTCCGCAGGCCGCCGCCGCATTCGAAAAGCTGATGCTGGATGCTGGTTTGCCTCAGGGTGCGTTCAAGAACCTCTATGCAACACGGTCTCAGATCGAAACCATCATTGGCGATCCCCGCGTTCATGGCGTTGCGCTGACCGGATCGGAAGGGGCTGGCTCGGTCATCGCCTCGCAGGCTGGCAAGGCTTTGAAAAAATCGACGCTTGAGCTTGGCGGTGCGGATGCTTTTGTGGTGTTGGCCGATGCGGAAATGGAGAAAACCATAAAATGGGCAGTCTTTGGCCGACACTGGAATGGTGGTCAGGTCTGTGTGTCTTCAAAGCGCATGATCATTGTCGATGATGTCTATGATCAGTTTCTTGAAGGCTACACTGCGGGTGTCGCCAAGCTGAATGCTGGTGATCCGCTGGACCCAACCACAACCTTGGCCCCCCTGTCTTCCGAGGCCGCCGCAGAAGAGATCAAAGACAAAATACGTCAGGCGGTATCCTGCGGAGCCACAGCAACCGAAGTCGGGCCGCGCGTTCCCAATTCGGGTGCTTTCGTTCAGCCGACCATCCTAACCGATATTTCAGAAGACAACCCCGCTCGGTATTGGGAGTTTTTCGGTCCGGTTTCGATGCTTTTTCGCGCGAAGGACGAGGCGGACGCCGTACGCATTGCCAACGATTCACCATTCGGGTTGGGCGGGTCGGTGTTCACGGCCGATCCGAAGCATGGCACGGAGATTGCGAAACAGATTTCTACGGGCATGGTCTTTGTCAATCACCCGACCATGGCGAAGGCGGACCTTCCTTTCGGTGGCATCGGGCGTTCGGGCTACGGCCGCGAACTGGTCGGGCTCGGCATCAAGGAGTTCGTCAACCACAAGCTGATCTCAGTGGTTGATATCGACGCCCCGTTCTAGGGAACAATGCGCCAATCCGACCAGTGGTTGGGCTGGCGCATTAGCTTGAAAGTATAAAGAAAGGTCACCGCTATGAAATTCCGCAATCTTGGTGCCAGGCTGGGCGCCGTTTCTGCTATTGGATTGGGCTGCATGGGAATGTCCGAGTTCTATGGGCCCTCCGACAAAGCTCAATCGCTCGCGACGTTGGAGCATGCGCTCGAAAAAGGTATAACATTTTTCGACACTGCTGATACTTATGGTCTTGGCCACAACGAGGAACTGCTCAACAGCTTTCTCGCTCGCCACCGAGACCAAATCACACTCGCAACCAAATTCGGCATTGTGCGCGATGGTCCGCTTGCGGACCGCCGCATTGATAATACCCCAGCCTACATTGCCAAAGCCAATGAAGCGTCTCTCAAACGCTTAGGGTCAGGATTCATAACCAGTAGATGACGAGAGCCGCTAGGGCGATGGCGGAGAGGAAGACCTTCGGAGATCGGT
>NZ_MPZQ01000041.1:0-2323 GCF_002020045.1 Thioclava sp. F28-4
CGGCCCATCGCTCTGAACAGGAAGAACGCATTGTTCGCCGGACATGACGAAGGCGGGCGCGCTTGGGGACGCATCGCATCGCTCATCGAGACCGCAAAGATCAACGGCGTCGAGCCCTTCGCTTATCTCAAGGCCACCCTCGAGGCCATAGCCGCCGGCCATCCGCAAGGCCGCATCGACGAACTTCTCCCGTGGAACTTCAAGCCGTCAAGCTGAACCTGAGGTGGGATGCAGCCGCCGCTTACACTCCAATGCATGTTGCTACTATCTTTCGTATTCGACATCGCATTTCCGCGCGGTCCATGTTCGCGTTGGAGGCGCACTCCCACAGCCTCGCAAAAGGCCCTGTCGCGCGTAGGCATAAGGTGACGTCTTTGCTTCAGGCGACAGTCATTCGCCTGGAGGTATGATGTCGCGTCAAATTTCGGCGGCCGATTTCCGTGACCTACAGACGGTTAGTGTCCCTCTCGATCGTCGTTTCGCAGCCATTTTGCGAGAACCGGACGCTGACCTGCCGCCGATCTCAAGGCCACCCCGGGAGGCCATTGCCGCCGCCATCTGAAAGGCCGCATCGACGATCTCCGGTCCTGCAACTTCATACCGCCACGCTTTACCCGGGGGAGGGAGGCAGCAGCCGTTTACGGTCGTTGAAGCTTTCCACGAAACCGAGTTTCGCATCGGCATGCACCGGTCGTTAGGGCCTTTCGATTATATATCACTCGGGCAGATACCCCGTTCACGCGCCTGTGTTATCCTGTTTCATTAAGGCCTGGGGAGGCAAAAAATTGGAGGGGATATGGATACGCACAATAGGGCGGATTTTAGCGGGGTGTCTCGAGCTGCGCCACGGCGCAAGAGTGATGCGCGCATATGTTTAGTAGGGCAGCGAGAGATTTTCGGCGATGCGATCATCCGGACGATAGAGAGCGAAGTGCCGGAGGTCTCGGTGGACCGCGTAGACTATCTGGAGGAAATCTCTCAACGCATTGATGAGAATGGCCGCCTTGCGAATGGCGAAAGGGTTTGCGCTTTGATCGTGGATGAAGGCAACGCCGCGGGACTAAGAGCGTTCATCGCGGCGCGCGGAGAAGCCCTTTCGCGCATGCGTGTCGCGATTGCCTACAGCGAGGACACGCCCGAAATGGAGGCAATGGATTTCCTTCGATCGGGCGCCTTGCTCGAGCAGGTGAGTTTCCTTCCGATGAGCATCAATATCACGACTTGGATGCTGACATTGCGCCTCATTCTGTCGGGGGGGCAGTTTGTCCCGCCAGCGCTTCTTGAGACCGGATTGACGGTCTCGAAAACGATCTCGAAAAAGCTTGCCGAGCCGGGCTTTGATCTGGTGGCTGCGCCGGGCCTGATCGAAACTCTGACGCGGCGCGAACGGGAGGTCTTGCAACTCTTGGCATCCGGTCAGCAAAACAAGATCATCGCGGATCGCCTTCAGGTCTCCGAGCACACCGCGAAAATCCATATCCATCGGATCATCAACAAGCTCGGCGTGAGTAACCGCACAGCGGCGGCCGTCTGGTATCACCGTCACGAGGCAGCAGCCGCTCTTCAGTGAAAAAGTATCAAACATCCCGCCACGCCGAATTGGCGGGCGGGGTTTAGGTATGGTTTTGCGAGTTGTCTGTTCAGGCTACTTGCGCGGCAAGCTCGCGCGGAACGCAGCACGCACATTGCCATCGGCAAATCGTTGCAAGTTGGTCGAGGTGGAAAGCAACAACTTCGATGGCACCACCTGGCTGATACTTGTGCGATCACCTGAAACACGTCGCTATACACCTGTCTTATTTCCTGCGTCCGTCGGCAGACAACCTCAATAGAGCGCTTACTCTTGGACAGGATCTGGCGTAAATTGCGAGATGCGTTGCATCTAATGATCGTGTTGGTTGAGATCATTTCTTTGCCAATAGACTAGCGTCTGTGGCTTGCCGCCGGGGCTGCGCGAGGACCCTGGTATTTGTAGAAGGCCATCCATTCCCGTTGGTCGCTTACGTCTCCGATCCGATCTCCCAAGCGTGTAGGTAGCTGTAATCGTATCTCAGGATTCGCCAAAGATGCTCGATGAAGACGTTGTCGAAGAACCGGCCTTCACGATCCATCAAGATGTGCACGCCGGATTGACGCTGCCCGCAGAAAGGATGCTCTGTGACCTCATCCTCACCTAAGGTGATCCATTATGCCGGAGGTGCGAAGCAGACATTCGTGAACAATGCAGCGAATGGCTGCTCCCCGCGGATTCTGTGGAAAAACACCCGTTCGCGATTGCAGAAATTGGAAGCTTTCGTGATGTGCGACTGCCTTTCCTATAAGG
>NZ_MPZQ01000042.1:0-2303 GCF_002020045.1 Thioclava sp. F28-4
TGTAACCGCCGGACGTAATCTCCCCGAAACCGCCGTTTGAATTTTCCCCAGACGTGAGCGTCAGTGCCAATTCCGAACTTCATCTATTCGGAATTGGCACTGTCGCGGGACACAGGCCTGATGCTCCGAACGGAGAGCGACAGGGGCAGGCAGGTGATAGGACTGAGGGAGATCGTCTTGATCCAGAATTTGAAGAACCAGGGTCTCAGCATCACCGCGATCGCGCGGAAGGTTGGCTGCGACCGGAAGACGGTGCGGAAGTATCTCGAGCTGGGGCTGGAAGCTCCGGTCTACGGGCCGCGCCAACCACGGGCACGGGTGATCGAGCCCTATGAGTGCTACCTGCAGGAACGCGTTCGGGCCTTTCCCGATCTCAGCGGCGCGCGGCTTTTACGCGAGATCCGGGAGCTGGGTTATGAAGGCGCTTACACCGCGGTGACGGACTTCCTGCGCGAGGTGCGCCCGGCGCGGCACGCCCCGTTCGAGCGGCGGTTCGAAACCCCACCCGGCAAGCAGGCCCAGGTCGACTTCGCGGAGTTCACGGTGGAGTTCACCGACAAGCCGGGCGTGGTTCGCAAGGTCTGGCTGTTCTCGCTGGTGCTCGGCCATAGTCGCTGGCTTTGGGGCAGGTTCGTTGCCAGTCAGAACCTGCAATCGGTGCTGCGCTGCCACATCGCGGCCTTCGCTGCTCTCGGCGGCGTGCCAGAGGAGATCCTCTATGACCGGATGAAGACGGCGGTGATTGGCGAAGACGAGGCCGGAGTGGTCACCTACAATGCCGCATTGGTTGCGTTACTGAACCACTACGGAGCGGTGCCACGGGCCTGCCAGCCGTATCGAGCAAAGACCAAGGGCAAGGTAGAGCGGCCCTTCCGCTACATCCGGCAAGACTTCTTCCTGGCCCGCACATTCCGCAACATCGACGATCTCAACACCCAGTTCGAGGCCTGGCGAACCGAGATCGCCAATCCCCGGGTTCATGCCACGACCCGACGGGTGGTGGACGCGGCCTTCACCGAAGAACAGCCCAGTCTGAAGCCGCTCCCGGTGATCCCCTACAGCGCCGTCCTCACCGTAGAACGGCGCGTGAGCAAGGAGGGGATGATCTCGGTCGGTGGCAATTTCTATTCCGTGCCCGACACGACCCGTCGCCGGACACTCGAGGTCCAGCATCACGCCGAGGAGCTTCGGATCTTCGAAGACGGGCACCTGATCGCCTGCCATCCGGTTCTGGAAGGCAAGGCCTGCCGCCGGGTCGACCCCACCCATCGCAAGACACCGCCGAAGAAACCGGCCCCGCCGCCGTCATCGCAAGGGCTACGGCGGCCGCTCGACTTCTATGATGCGGTTGGCCGACGCCTGGCCGCTACGGGGGCGCCATCATGACCGATCTTTTGGACCGTATCCGCGGCGCCCTTGTCGGCTTGAAGATGCCGCGTGCGCTGGAGGCGCTTGATCACACCATACGGCAGCTCGAGACGGGCGAGATCACCGCGATCGAGGCGATCGACGGGCTGCTCAGCGAGGAATATGCGACCCGCGAGACGCGCCGGATCGACGTCGCCCTGCGCACGGCCAAGCTGCTGCCGGTCAAAACGCTCGAAGGCTTCGACTTCCGCTTCCAGCCCTCGCTCGACCGAGATCGGATCGCGGCCTTGGTCCAGCTCGACTTCATCCGGCGCGCCGAGGTCGTTCACTTCCTCGGGCCGCCGGGCACCGGCAAGAGCCATCTCGCAACTGCGCTCGGCGTCGCGGCGGTCAAGGCCGGGCGAAGCGTCTACCGCGCCACACTCGCGGAACTGATCACCGCGCTGAACCAGGCCGAACGCGAGGGACGACTGCCCGAAAAGATCCGGTTCTATGCCCGGGCCGCGCTGCTCATCGTCGACGAGATCGGCTATCTGCCGATCACGACCGGCGGCGCCAACCTGTTCTTCCAGCTCGTCAACGCCCGCTACGAGAAAGGCGCCATGATCCTGACCTCGAACCGCGGCTTCGCCGAATGGGGCGAGGTGTTCGGCGATCCGGTCGTCGCGACAGCCCTGCTGGATCGCCTCTTGCACCATGCTGTCGTCATCCAGATCGAAGGGGCCAGCTACCGGCTACGCGCCCATGCCGACCTCATCCCCGAGCATGTCAGGGCGAACGCCCCCATCGCTCCGCCGCCACCGCCCAAGCGCCGCGGACGGCCACCGAAAAACCAGAATGGAGGCGCCGATCACTGAAACCGGCTGATCGCCGCAACCGCCGTAGTGGGGAATTTTACTTCGGCACTTTTGGGGAAAATTAACACGGCGTTGACA
>NZ_MPZQ01000043.1:0-1652 GCF_002020045.1 Thioclava sp. F28-4
GTCACCGGCGGGATGCCGATGATCTAATCAAACGCGCGGGCCCGTCAGACATTTGCGGCGGCCCGCGCGGATTTCTCCCGCGGAATTTCGGAAGTCAGACTCGGTCAGCTTCAAGCCGGAATGACTTCGATCTGATTTTGGACAAGGAGAACACCACGCACTTCCTGCGCGAGCGCGTCTGCGAGTGTCCGCTGAAACTCCAACCCGATCGTGCCCTTGAGAGTCACGACCCCTTCGTCCACGACGATCAGAACGTGGCTCATGTCGATCCGCCCATCGCTTTCGAGCGCGCCCTTTACAGCAGGCGAAAGCTCCTCATCGCGCATCACGCGATCGGGTTGTTCTGGCGGTTCGGGCATGATCGGTTGCTCGACACCGTGATAGCCTTCCGGTCGGCTTGGCTCGGCAAGATCCGAGCGCACCACGCGGACATCTTTTTCATCGCCATTCTCAGTCATGATTACCTCCATGGCTGTGGAAGAGTTCAACGGGTGAATGTCTCGCTTGTTCCTGCACAGGCCGAACTCGGTGCGATTACGATGCTCCTCAAGATGGAACAATGCGTGGCGCGTGTTGTTTCTTCGATATGCATGACGACCCTCGCGTGCAGCACCGCACGGGTCTCACGCGAGGGCTCACTTTGACCAAAGGAGGCCCATCATGTTGACCAGACTGCTTTTTGCCGCCTCAGCCCTTGGCGCCTTGGGGTATCTCATCAACCAGCGGCGCCACACGTCTTCTTCGGAAGTTCGACCAGCAGGCCCTTCACAGATGCGCAATCCGCCGCGGCAATGGGATCAGGTGGATGAGCAAATGGACGAGAGCTTCCCGGCGAGCGACCCGCCCGCGAATTACTGACCTCACCAGCGAGGCTCCGGTATCGAGCCGCCGGCTCCTGCGCAGAGAGCGATGACATGCCCAACACTTATCTCGAAGACACATTGATCACTTTGGAGGCCCGGCTGATTGCGCAGCGGCGCCTTTTGGCGCGAATGGTGGCGGAGATGCCCCCAGAAGCACGCGAAACCCTTCTTTCCTGGATCAACGAGCGTGAAGTGATGCGCGACGGGCAGGAAGATCCCGGTGCCGTGCCTGACGCGGTCGATGCGCTCCCATTAAGCATCGCCCAAGAGTTCCAGCAGATCGCGACACTCGCACGCCGTCACCACCGCAGCAGTGATTTATAGACACGGACTGAGTGTGAGCGATGAAAACGACACCGCGCGACAGACGACCCAAACCGCCCTGCCCTGCGTTGCGCAGCACTGCTACAGCCCAGTTTGGTGCGTCCGTGACAAATTCAACCACAGCGAGGGAAGGCAGATGCATCATTCCCAAACCATTCCCCACCTTCCGGAGATCGACAGCACCCGCGCCTTTCTCAGCGAGGGCTATCCATTCATTTCGCGCAGATGCGACGAGCTTGGAAGCGATGCGATCCGAACCCGCTTGATGCTACGCCCGGTCACGTTTCTTCGCGGATTGGATGCGGTTCGCGGCTTCTATCGGGCGGGCCGCATGACACGCCGCGGAGCGATGCCACCGACCGTAGTGCCGCTTCTCCAGGGCAAGGGCAGCGTGCAAAGTCTCGACGGCGCAGAGCATCAGGTCCGCAAGAAAATGTTTCTCGATCTCATGGCCCCCGTGCGGCT
>NZ_MPZQ01000044.1:0-1626 GCF_002020045.1 Thioclava sp. F28-4
GGCCGAGGCTGTGTGGAAACTGAAGTCCATGGTATATTTCCGCAAGGCAGCGGGAGGCACGGATGGCGGGTTTCATTGATGGCATCGACCGGGAGCAAGCCACGCTTTTCCCCGAGCGTCTCGAAGATTGGATTGGGGAGGATCATCTGGTCCGTGTCGTCGACCTCTTCGTCGATGAGCTCGATCTTCTCGCGCTCGGGTTCGGACGCTGTGTGCCTGCTCGAACCGGTCGCCCGGGCTACCATCCATCCGTCCTCCTGAAGCTCTTCATCTATGGCTACCTGAACCGGATCCCGTCCAGCCGCCGCCTGGAACGCGAAGCCGGTCGCAATGTCGAGCTGATGTGGCTAACCGGTCGCCTGGTGCCCGACCACAAGACCATCTCCGACTTCCGGCGGGACAATGGCCCGGCCATCCGCAGGACCTGCGCACAGTTTGTGGAACTATGCCGCCGGATTGGCGTGCTGAAGGGGGATTGCGTTGCCATCGACGGCGAGCCAAGTTCAAGGCAGTGAATAACCGCGACCACAACTTCACGAAGAACAAGATCGCCAGCCGTCTGGCACATCTCGAGCGCGATGTTGAGCGCTACATCGATGAGATGGTGCGCATAGACCGTCAGGAGGAGGGTAAGGCCCGGGCCGAAAAGGTTGCCCATCTCGCCCGTCGCTATGGCCGCATCCGGCAGGAGATCGCGCGGCTGAAGTCAATGGAGAAGGCTTTGGCCGATGCGCCCGACGGGCAGATATCGCTGACCGATCCCGATGCCCGCGCCATGTCGACCAGCGCCCGGCACAGCGGCATGGTCGGCTACAATGTGCAGACAGCGGTCGATACCGAGACGCATCTGGTCGTGGTGCACGACGTTACCAATCAAGGTTTCGATCGAGACCAGCTCAGCCCAATGGCGACCGCCGCCAAGGAAGCCCTGCGGCGCGACGACCTGCACGCCGTCGCCGACAAGGGATATTTCAGTGGGGCTCAAATCCTGGCTTGCCATCAAGCGGGGATCACCACGACCGTGTCGCGCCCGGAAACCTCGGGCAACCGGGCCAAAGGTATGTATGTGAAGGCCGATTTTGCCTATGACCCGGCACGCGATGTCTATACCTGCCCCGCGGGTGAAGAGTTGACCTACCGCTACACGCGCGAGGAAGACGGGCTGCAGGTCGGTCGCTACTGGACCAATGCCTGTCAGCATTGTCCGGTCCGGCACCGCTGCACCAGTGGTAAGGAACGCCGGATCACGCGATGGGAGCATGAGCATCTGGTCGATGCGATGCGCGAAAGGCTGAGCGGGGACGCGGACCCGATGACCCTGCGCCGCTGCACGGTCGAACACCCGTTCGGCACGATCAAGGCTTGGATGGGGCACACCCATTTCCTGACGCGGAGGCTGAAGAATGTCAGCACCGAAATGGCGCTCAATGTTTTGGCCTATAATATCAAGCGAGTGATCGCGCTGATTGGCCTCCGGCGCCTGATGCAGGCCATTCCGGCCTGATCGGGCAGCCGCCCCGGGCTCAGTCGTCATGCTCTGCCCAGCAAGGGCTCACCAGGCCGCGATGCGCGCGAAGGAATGGTCGAAGGCCGCGAAAAACGAGCCGTGCGGAAAACTTGCATCAG
>NZ_MPZQ01000045.1:0-1509 GCF_002020045.1 Thioclava sp. F28-4
TGTCTGACGTCAGCGCCTATGGGACAGATTTGAGGTTTTCGTAACGGAGGATTTCTGGTTCATCGCAGCTATCAAGAGGCGAAGATGAACAAGAAATCCGGAACATCGAAGGACGCGGCCGACAAGCTGGTCAAAGGGATCAAGCGCAAGACGCGCAAGCATTATTCTGCTGAAGAGAAGATCAGGATCGTGCTGGCGGGTATGCGCGGCGAGGAGAGTATCGCCGCGCTGTGTCGCCGGGAAGGCATCAGCGAGAGCCTGTATTACACTTGGTCGAAGGAATTCCTCGAAGCGGGCAAGCAACGCCTGGCCGGGGATACTGCCCGCCAGGCGACATCGCCTGAGGTCAAGGAGCTGCGCTCGGAATCGGCCGCGCTCAAGGAAGCCGTTGCTGATCTGACTCTGGAAAACCGTCTGCTCAAAAAAAGCATGATCGGGGATGGGGAGTACGAGGCATGAGGTATCCTGCATCGGAAAAGCTGGAGATCATCCGCACCGTCGAAGCCTCGCATCTGCCCGCCCGTCAGACGCTGGCCATGCTCGGCATTCCACGCACGACCTATTACCGCTGGTATGACCGCTGGTCCGAGGGTGGGCTTGACGCGCTTGAGGACACGCCGTCCCATCCGGGGTCTGTGTGGAACCGCCTCCCGGATGAGACCCGGGCGGACATTATCGAGTTTGCACTCGAACATGAGGATCTGACGCCCCTTGAGCTGGCGGTGAAGTACACCGATGAGAAGCAGTATTTTGTCTCGGAATCGTCAGTTTACCGCATCCTGAAGGCGGAAGATCTGGTGACGGCACCGGCGCATATCGTGATGAAGGCGGCCAATGAGTTCCGGGATAAAACCACGCGCCCCAACGAGCTGTGGCAAACTGACTTTACCTATCTGAAGGTTTTGGGCTGGGGCTGGTTCTATCTCAGCACCATCCTGGACGATTACAGCCGTCACATCATCGCCTGGAAGCTCTGCACCACGATGAAAGCCGAAGACGTGACCGACACGCTCGACCTTGCGCTGGAGGCCTCGGGATGTGACTGCGCAACCGTGGTCGCCAAGCCAAGACTTCTCAGCGACAACGGTGCCTCTTACATCGCGGGGGACTTGGCGGATTACCTCGACGAAAAGGGCATGGATCATATCCGCGGCGCACCCTACCACCCACAGACCCAAGGCAAGATCGAACGGTGGCACCAGACCATGAAGAACCGTGTCCTGCTGGAGCATTACTTTCTGCCCGGTGATCTCGAGCGCCAGATCGGGGCCTTCGTCGAATACTACAACAACCAACGCTACCATGAGAGCCTTGGGAACCTGACGCCCGCTGACGTCTATTACGGGCGCGCAGAGCAGATCCTGAAACAGCGAGAGGAGATCAAACGAAAAACCATGCTCACCCGGCGCTTGCGCCACGAAACTGAAACCGCATAAACTCAATCAAGGATGAGCCAGAGCCTCCAAACGGAAAACCGCTCAAATGTCCCAAATTATCTGACGACGCACA
>NZ_MPZQ01000046.1:0-1371 GCF_002020045.1 Thioclava sp. F28-4
TTCGTGGAGAGTTTCATGTATAGACGGCCCCGCGGGCGCAAGTGTTTTGAACGTGATCTTCATCGGCCGGTGCGTTCATGTATTCGGCCTGTTCGCGCAGCCTTATACATGACTGCTGGCCCTGATGGTGTCCGCGGATCGAGGCCTCATCAACGGGACGCGTTTTGGCGCGCTTAAAACTCTTCGGGCTTTCTCGATCCTCAGCTCTGCCGATTTGCCATCACGCTGTTATTGCACTTGTGCCATCTCATTGTTCGTTAGTTTGTTGATCCTTCACGGCTGAGCGCTCCGGAACACTTCTCCGGTAGAGAGCATCGCCCATATCGTCCGCGCCAGCTTGTTTGCGACCGCGACAGCAACAACCATGGGTCGGCGCCGTTCGAGCAAAGCCTCGATCCACGGACCATCTACGCGGGAGCGGGCCTTTGGATACCGGACCACAGTGCGCGCTCCCAGGACCAACAGATGGCGAAGATACCGGTCACCTTGTTTGGTGATTCCACCGAGCCTGTGTTTGCCCCCCGATGAGTTTTGTCGCGGCGTCAGTCCAAGCCAGGCAGCAAACTCCCGCCCTGATCGAAACGCCGACGGGTCCGGGATGGTCGCTGCAAAGGCCGTCGCGGTAATCGGCCCGATCCCCGGTATGGTCGCAAGCAAACGACAGATAGAATTGGTTTTGTGGATCTCCGCCAACCGGATGTCGATCCTATCGATCTGCCGATTCAGCGCATGCAGTTGCCCGACGAGAGCATCCAAAGCGAAGCACGCATCCTCCGGTAGATCCTCTCGTAGCTCGTCCAGCTTTGCGACGAGGGCATCGACCCGGTGCCTCCCCTGTGGGACGATAACTCCATACTCAGCCAAATGCGCCCGGAAAGCACAAGCTGCCATCGTCCTCTGTCGGACCAAAAGCCCTCGGGCTCTGTGCAGCATCAGAAATGCCTGATCTTCGCGCGATTTGATCGGGACAAAGCGCATGTTGGGACGGGTAACCGCTTCACAAATGGCAGCCGCATCAGTGGCGTCATTCTTCGCCCCCCGGCGCACGAAGGGCTTGACGTAACCTGGAGGAATGAGGCGCACGTCATGGCCGAGCCCCTGCAACTGGCGGGCCCAGTTGTGGGCTGTCGCACACGCCTCAATACCGATCAGGCAAGAGGGCAACGACTCGAAGTAAGGCATAAGCTCATGACGCGTAAGTCGCTTGCTGTCGAGCGTTCTGCCGGACGCGTCGGCGACATGGACGTGAAACACGTTCTTGGCCAGATCAAGGCCCACGGTAGCTGGGTTCATGGGAATGCTCCTTCTGCAAAGTAGGACCAGTATACGGTCCCTTCTCAGGAGCGGGGCCGTCTTCCCCATCAACGGCCG
>NZ_MPZQ01000047.1:0-1069 GCF_002020045.1 Thioclava sp. F28-4
CGAACAGCATCACCCGCCCGCCCAGTTGCGGCGCCCGGCGCGAGATCTCGCGCTTGTGGCCCGCCTCCATCACGAGGATCAACTCGTGCTCGGCACCGATCTCGGCGGTGAACTGGCGCGCAACGTGACCGTCGAGGCTCAGCCCGTGTTCCGCCGCAACTTCGCTCATGGTCCTGTCCGCGCTCGCGCCAACAACCGCGCCGATGCCCGCCGAGCTGACCTTGCAGTCCGGCAGGGCCGCGGCCAGAAGCCGTTCGCCCACCGGGGAGCGGCAGATATTGCCGACGCAGACGACGAGGATGGATCCGACTTTCGCCATGGATCAGTTCGCGAGCGCGGAGGCCGCGCGCGCCGTGCTCAGCGTCGGAAGGATGTTGGAGACCACGCGGTTCCATTTCGCGACTGGTGCGGTCGTGACATAGACGACGTCCTGCGGATGCAGGAAGAATTTCGTGCCGACCACGTAGGCCGCCGCGCTCGACGTATCGAGCTGGAACACGATCACCCCGCTCGGGCTGTCGCGGAACACGAAAACCCCGCGCGCATCGGCCTGATTGGTGTTCAGGCCACCGACGGAGGTGACGGCTTCGGTGAGGCTCACATCATCCTTGGTCAGGTCGATCGGGCCGGGTTTCACCAACTGCCCCAGGAGATAGGCTTCGAGCTTCGTCGCGCGCTGCACCGAGACGACATCGCCATTGCGCAGCACGGGGTTGTTCGAGGCGATGCCCTGGTTGAGGAAGGCTTGCAGATCGACCGCGTAGCTCCGCCCGCCGCGGCGAACGAGCACTTGGCGCGCATCGGCCGTCTCATTCAGGCCGCCCGCCTCGTTGATCGCATCAAGCAGCGTAAGCGACTTGGAGGTCAGCGGGATCCGGGCAGGCTTACCCACCTCGCCGGTGACGGAGACGGTCTGCGAGTTGTAGCCCACGACGCGCACCGACACCTGCGGCGAGGGAATGAATTCCTTCAGCTGGCGCGAGAGATCGGCGCGCACCTGCTCCGGCGTGCGGCCCGCGGCGCGCACGTTGCCGACATAGGGATAGTAGAAGGTGCCGTCCGAATTGAC
>NZ_MPZQ01000048.1:0-985 GCF_002020045.1 Thioclava sp. F28-4
TATTCCGTTGAAAAACTCGCGCTTGATTGCTGGGCGTGGCGCTGATTCAATTCCGACATCAGGTGGGAGGATTGGCGATGATGGGACCGAAGCAGGAAGCTCAGCCAGCGCTGTTCTACGAGTTTTCGCTGGAGGATCATGTTCCGCAAGATCACCTACTTCGATCCATCGACCGGTTCGTCGATCTGAGCGGCATCCGTGCTCATCTTGCGGATTTCTACAGCCACACGGGCCGTCCGTCTGTCGACCCCGAACTGCTGATCCGCATGCTCCTGGTCGGCTATTGCTCCGGCATCCGGTCCGAGCGGCGCCTCTGCGAAGAGGTGCATCTGAACTTGGCGTATCGCTGGTTCTGCCGGCTCGACCTTGCTGACCGGGTGCCGGATCACTCCACCTTTTCGAAGAACCGCCATGGCCGGTTTCGTGACAGCGAGCTGCTACGCCACCTGTTCGAGATGACGGTCGCACGCTGCATCGAGGAAGGCCTGGTGAGCGGGCAGCGCATGGCGGTCGATGCCAGCCTGATCGAGGCGGATGCGAACAAGCAGAACTCGACGGCGAAGGAAGAGTGGGACGCCTCGCAAATCGATCCGACGGATGCGCCCCGCGCCGTTCGCGAGTATCTTGAGACGCTGGACGAGGCCGCCTTCGGTGCCGCCAGCGAGGTCCAGCCCAAGTTCACCTCGCATTCCGACCCGGCCAGCCAGTGGACGGCAGCGCGCAAGGGTCCGGCATTCTTTAGCTATTCAGACAACTACCTGATCGACACGGATCACGGCGTCATTGTGGATGTCGAGGCGACGCGGTCGATCCGGCAGGCGGAGGTCGGCTCGACACGCACCATGCTGGACCGGGTGAAGGCCAAGTTCGATTTGCATCCCGAACGCCTGATCGCGGATACCGCCTATGGCACCGGGCCGATGCTGGGTTGGCTGGTCGAGCGCAAGATCGCGCCGCACATCCCCGTCTTGGACAAGTCGGGCCG
>NZ_MPZQ01000049.1:0-839 GCF_002020045.1 Thioclava sp. F28-4
TAGGGTCAGGATTCATAACCAGTAGATGACGAGAGCCGCTAGGGCGATGGCGGAGAGGAAGACCTTCGGAGATCGGTCATAGCGGGTCGCCACACGCCTCCAGTCTTTGAGCCTACCGAACATTATCTCGATCCGGTTACGGCGCTTGTAGCGGCGTTTGTCATATTTGATGGGCGTCTTGCGTTGCTTTCGGCCCGGGATGCAGGCGCGTATCCCTTTGTCCTGCAACGCGTCTCGGAACCAGTCGGCGTCATAGCCGCGGTCCCCGAGCAACCAGTCGACCTTGGGTAGGCTGCTCAGTAGCGCCCGCGCACCGATGTAGTCGCTGACCTGCCCAGCGGTGACGAACAGGCTGAGCGGTCGCCCTTGGCTGTCGCAGATGGCATGCAGTTTGGTATTCATGCCGCCCTTGGTTCGCCCGATCAGGCGACCGCGCCCCCCTTTTTCGCGGCCAGGCTGGTCGCGGTGCGGTGTGCCTTCAGGTAGGTCGCGTCGATCATCACGGTCTTTTTCTCTCCGTGTTCGGCAGCTAGGCCGGCCATCATCTGGGCGAAGATGCCTTTCTCGCTCCAACGCTTCCACCGGCTGTAGAGCGTTTTGTGCGGGCCATAGGCGGCAGGAGCATCACGCCAACGCAAGCCATTGCGATTGACGAAGATAATCCCGCTCAGCACCCGTCTGTCATCGACCCGCGGCTTGCCGTGCGACTTCGGGAAGAAAGGGGAAAGCTTGGCCATCTGCTCGTCGGTCAGCCAGAAAAGATCGCTCACGTCACCGCTCCGTTTTCGGAGCCGTGAATCACGCGACGCAACAGAAATCAATGCATCCTGACCCTAAGG